>JAPPNY010000018.1 GCA_028818385.1 Spirochaetaceae bacterium | reverse complement strand
ACCGGCTCGCCCTCGCGGAACTCCTCCGGGTACTTCTTGAAGTCCTCGATGTCGTACTTGAGGGTCGCGCCGGGGACCGCCCGCACTTCGCCCTGCATGGAGATCGGGATCGGCGGCTCGTACTTGACCAGCTCCAGCAGCTCGGTGACGTCATCCCCCGCGGCTACCGGCTGGCCGCGGATCATCCCGTCGCGGACCGGGTAGACCAGGCCCTGCGACAGCGAGCCGCGGAGCTGCACCGCCTTGACGCGGTTCTTCTTGCTGCCGGCCAGCTTGCCTTCCAGCCCCAGCTCCGTGATCAGCCACTCCGGGCAGATCGCTCCCTCGGGGATGTAGGCGGCCAGGTCGCCGTCGGCGTAGCTGTCCTTGCCCACGACGCAGCGGAAGCCGCCGATCGCCGCCAGCTCCAGGCGGTCGGCGTTGGGGTGGGGTTCGATGCGTAGCGAGTAGACCCGTGATTCGAACGACATGGCGGAGCAGACGAACATACGGAAGCGCGAAGCGACAGTCAACTCGTGCCGGCAAGCGGCGCGGTGGCGCGCGGGCGGTCGCAGGTGACATGATGCGGCCAACCATGATCAAGCTATCAGCGAACACCGTTCTCTTCGGCCGGTCCGGCTTCGCGACCGCGGCGCGGGTGCTGTCGGCGGCCGGCTACGACGGGGTCGAGGTCGCGGCCCTGGACGGCATGTGCGAGCACCTGGAACTGGCGAACTGGCGCGCGCAGGCGGTCGAGTTGCGCACCATCCTGGACGATCACGGCCTGCAGCCGCTGGCGATGGAGGAGTCCGCCCTCGACGAGGAGCGCCTGCGCCTGGCCTTCGAGGCCGCCGCCGAAATCGGCATCCCGGCGGTGTGCATCGGCTCCGGCGGCAAGACCGGGGACGAGGACGCGCTCAAGTCCGCCGTGGAGCGGATCGCGGCGCTGTCCGACGAGGCGCACGCCCACGGGGTCACCCTCTGCCTGAAGGCGCACGTGGGCAGCGCCGTGCACGACACGCCGACCACGCTGGCCGTCATGGAGGCGATCGACTCGCCCGGGTTCGGCGTCAACATGGACCCCAGCCACATCCACCGCGCGGGGGAGGACGTGGTCGAGGCGCTCCGCGCCGTGGTCGGCCGCGTGCGGCACGTGCACATCCGCGACTGCCCGTCGCGGGAGCCCTCGCCCGGACCACCCTCCCAGCAGGCGTGCGGCCGCGGGCAGATCGACCTGGCCGGTTACTGCGGCGTGCTCGCGGAGGCCGGCTACGACGGCGCGCTGAGCCTGGAGGTGATCGGCGCACAGACCTGGGACGATCCGGCCGCCAGCGCCGTCATCGCCGCGGAGAGCGCCGGCTACCTCAACGCCTGCCTCAAGGCCATGGGGGCACGCTGATGGCAGCCCACTCCAACCCAGGGCGACCCAACCTGCTGCTGATCGCGATCGACAGCCTGCGGCGCGACCGCATGAGCCTGTACGGCTACCAGCGCCTGACCACCCCACACATCGCCCGCTTTGCCGAGCAGGCGACCATGTTCCGACATCCGTTCAGTCCGAGCGTGCCGACCACGCCGGCCTACTCGTCGATGCTCACCGGCCGCGACTGCTTCGGCACCGGCGTGGTCGGGCTGCGCCACAAGGGCGACGTGGCAGCGCCGATGCTGCCAACGATCCTGGAGCAGGCCGGCTACTCGACCTGCTGCGTGGGATTCCCCGGCAATCCGGCCTCGCGAGGGTTCCAGACCTACCTGCAGTACGACGGCTGGGGGGACGAGCCCGGCAGCATGCCCAAGGCGCACGCTCTCAACGAGGTCACCATCCCGTATCTGCGCACGGTGGCCGGCAGCGACGATCCGTTCTTCCTGTTCCTGCGCCACATGGACCCGCACAGCCCCTACCTGCCGCCGGCGCCGTTCGACCGCCTCTTCTACGAGGGAGACGAGCTCGATCCGTCCAACCACTCGCTGGACGGCCTGTACGCGTTCGCGCCGTTCGCCGACTACTTCAGCTCCTGGTTTCCGGGCAAGGTCACCGACGCCGCGTTCGTGAACAGCCTCTACGACGGCGCGGTGGCCTACATGGACGCGGCGATCGGCCGGCTGTTCACCGTCCTCGACGAGCTCGGCCTGGCCGAGGACACGGTGGTGGTCCTCACCGCCGATCATGGCGAGACCCTGGACGAGCACGAGTGCTGGTACGACCACCACGGCCTGTACGACCAGAACCTGGTGGTGCCCCTGATCATCCGCGCTCCCGGACAGATCCCCGCCGGCGCGCGGATCGACCCCTGGGTGCAGACCAAGGACATGACGCCGACGATGCTGGAGCTGCTGGGCGTCGATCCGGGGCTGGAGTTCGACGGCCGCAGCCTGGTGCCCCTGGCGCGGGGCGAGCCGTTCGTCCCGGAGAGCGAGCTCTACCTGACCGAGGCGACCTGGATGCGCAAGCACGGCTGGCGCACGCCGGAGTGGAAGCTCATCCACGCCCTGGAGCCCGACTTCCACTTCAAGCCGGAGATGGAGCTGTACAACCTGGCGCGCGACCCGGGGGAGCTGGACAACCTGGCCGAGCGGGAGCCCGACGTGGTCGCCCTGCTGGAGGAGCGGATGGCCGCCCACGTCGAGCGGCGCGAGGCGCAGACCGGCCGGCGCAACCCGATGTTCACCCAGCTCGGCTGGCACGGCACCGGCGATGCGCCGTTCGCGTCCTCGGAGGAGGCTTACGAAAAGCTCCACATCGGCAGCCGCAAGCAGGCGCAGCGCCTGCAGGCCCACCTTGCGGAGGAGAACAAGGAAGCAGAGCGATGACCACCTACAAGAGACCCATCCTCTACGGACCCGGCGACCTGCGCATGGAGGAGGACACCCTCGACACCGACAACCTGGCGCCGGACGAGGTGTGGGTGCAGACCACGATCAGCGCTCTGAAGATCGGCACCGACCGCGGCAATTACGAGGGCGCCGAGCGGGTCCCCGGCGCGCCCGACTACCCGCGAGGGGTCGGCGACAGCAACCTCGGCGTCGTGCGCGGGGTGGGGAGCGCGGTGAAGCACCTGGCGGTCGGCGACCGGGTGATCTCCGGCACCTGGCACCAGTCGATGTACATCATGCAAGCGGGAGAGGATCCAGCGAAGGTCCCGGACGGCGCCTATCCCGAGGATGCCGTGTACGGCAACCTGTATGCGCTGAGCGCGCTCTGCTACCACAAGGCGCTGTTCCGTCCGGGAGAGACCGTGGCGGTGGTCGGCCTGGGCACGCTGGGGCTGGGCGCGGTGGCGCTCGGGCCGCTGTTCGGCGCGCGCACGGTGGCGCTGGGCAACAGCGACATCCGCCTGGACGCGGCGCGCACCATGGGCGCGCACGCGGCGCTCATGTCCGACGATCCGGACCTTCACGCCAAGCTCGACCGCTTCAGCGACGGGCGCGGCATCGACCTGGTGATCCTGACCGCCAATCCGTGGCCGGCCTACAGGACGTCGCTGGAGATCGTGCGCCGGGACGGCCGCGTGGCGATCGTCAGCCTGCTCGGCCGCGGCGAGGAGGATCTGGACTTCAACCCGCTGGCGATGCAGCTCTTCTACGACAAGGCGGTGACGCTGATCGCCGTCTCCGGCGGCGACCCCAGTCTGTATCCGCGTCCGGCGGAGCTGTCGGGCATGGCGGCCGGCACGCGCCACCACCGGCCGCACGTGCTGCAGCTCATGGCCGACGGCGTGCTCAGGCCCAGCAAGCTGATCACCCACCGGCTGCACTACACCGAGATGCAGCAGGCGTACGACATGGCGTTCAAGCGGGACAAGACGATGATGAACGTCGTCTTCGACTGGAGCGACGCGTAGCCGTGCTGATCTTCGACGGAGACTACCCGGCCTGCGTGGCGGTGCGGCTCAACGCCGACCTTACGCAGCCGATCCGGGCGGTTCGCGCCGCACCTCCGGCCGGCATGGCCAGCGAGGATCCCCGCTACCAGTCGAATCTCATGGCGTCCGTCCCCGAGCAGCGCCGCGCCGGCGTCGCCGCCTTCATCGGCAAGCTGAACGCGCGCGTCCACCGCCCGGGGGCACAGCTCTGGGGCCACCGCTCGGGTGAGCTGGCCTATGCGGAGGCGTGGGGCCAGTTCTCCTTCTACCGGATCATGGAGCGGCGCGGGCACTACCGCATCCTGGCCACGGCGGCGGAGCTGGCCGACCACATGCAGCGCTGGGAGGAGGCCGAGCGCGCCGGAGCGGGTTTTGACGGCCTGCCGGTGGGCGTGATCATCGGGCTGGAAGGCGCTGACCCGATCCTGGACACCGAGTCCCTGGAGGAGTTCCACGCCGCCGGCCTGCGCATCGTCAGCCTCACTCACTACGACACCAGCGCGTACGGGCACGGCACCGGCACGGGGATCGACGGCGGGCTGTTTCCGCCGGCGGACCGGCTGTTCGACGACATGAGCCGGCTGGGCATCGTGCTGGACGCCACGCACGCCTCCGACGCCACCATCACGCAGGCGCTCGACCGGTTCGACGGCCCCGTGATCGCCACGCACCAGAACTGCCGGGCGCTCGTTCCCGGTGAGCGGCAGTTCCCGGACGAGGTCCTGCACGCGATCATCGAGCGCGACGGCGTGATCGGCGTGTCGATGGACACCGCCATGCTGTACCGCGGCGGCATCGACTGGGCCGACGTGGTCGGGCTGCAGCGGCCGTTCGGCAAGGAGGACGTCACGCTCGAAGACCTGGCCGACCACGTCGATCACATCTGCCAGCTCGCCGGTGACGTCCGCCACGCCGGCATCGGCGGCGACACCGACGGCCAGGGAGGTCGCACCGGCGCGCCCGCGGAGATCGATACCGTGGTCGACTACAACCGGCTGGCCGACGTGCTGGCCCGCCGCGGCTACGGCGACGACCAGGTCGCCGACGTGATGTACCGCAACTGGGTCAGGTTCTTTTCCCGGCACCTTGACGGCTAGGCCGGTCCGCGCCATGGGCTGCTGAGGACGACGACAGGGCCGGCCTTCCATGGACAAGCCGACGGTGGAGCTGCTTGCCCGGGCCATCCGCGACAGCGGCACTCCGGCCGGGCCGCGGTCATTGCTCTCGTTCGTCGGCGCCCTGGTTCCGTTCACGTCCTCCCTGGTCACCCTGCTCGCCCGGGGCGGCCGGCCGGTGCTCCTGTACGACGACATCCGCCCGGAGCGGCGGGAGATCGTCGTCGGCGCGTATCTGCGCGGCGCGTACCTGCTCGATCCGTTCTACGACTATCTGCTCGCCGGCCCGCGCGAGCGCGTGGTGCCCCTGCAGGACATCCAGCCCGACCACTTCCGCAAGTCCCGGTACTTCTCCAGCTACTACGCGGACGTCGGTCTGGCGGACGAGATCGGCATGTTCGCGACGCGAAGAGACGGGTCGCACATCTTCGCATCGATCGGCCGAGCCTACGGCATGGAGGCGTTCTCGAAGAAGGGCATCGATCGGCTCCGCCACTTCCAGCCGGTGATAGAGCACCTGATGGAGCGGCAGTGGGACGCCGCTCGGCTCGGCGCCGACGGTGGCGGGAGCCACGGACCGCCATCGTTCCTGACGCTCGACGAAGCGTTGCGCCGCGGCGTATTCCGCTCGCTGTCGGCACGAGAGCGCGAGATCGTCGCGCTCATCCTGAAGGGGCACTCGTCGAAGTCGATCGCCGCGCAGCTCGGAATCGCGGTCGGCACGGTGAAGAACCATCGCAAGAGCATCTACCGCAGGCTCTCGATCAGCTCGCAGTCGGCCCTGTTCGCGCGCTTTCTGCGCAGTATCGGCTACGTTCCCCAGGAATCGCCGGAGCGGTAGGCGAGGGCTGAGCGCGAGGAGGCATCGTATCCCTTCGGGGACATGGGCAGTGCCCGCGCCGCGGAACTAAGGTGACCCCGACTCTGCGATGGTCGGAGATCGAGCGCATCAAGCGAGGGCCGTGACCGGGGATTTCGTCATGCCGGCGGAGTTCGAGCCGCACGCCGCGATCTGGATGGGGTGGCCCCAGGAACAGCCGTACGCGGATCCCGAGCTCGACACCAGAGTCCCGATCGCACAGATCATCTCCGCGCTCTGCGCCCATTGCGTGAACGTCAAGCTCATGTGCACGGACGAGAGGGGGGAGCGCGAGGTGCGGTGCTGGCTCGGCACGCACGGATACCCGATAGCCGACCACCTCGACTTCGTGCACATCGACCAGGTCGACATCTGGGTCCGCGACTACGGGCCGATCTTCACGCGCAACGGCGCGAATCGGCTGGGTATGGCGCGGTTTCTGCAGAACCAGTGGGGATACGCGACGACGTCGGATCCGGTATCCCGCGCGATGACGGAATTGCCGGAACGGGTTGCTCGGCACCTGGGCATCGACCACATGACGGCCACGGACGTGGTCAGCGAAGGAGGAGACCGAATCGTCAACGGCCAAGGCACCCTGCTGGTCTGCCGGGCCGTGGAAACCGAGCGGAATCCGCAGCTCGACGAGGCAGATCTGGAGCGTGCCTACCGCGCCGCACTCGGCGTGAACAAGGTGATCTGGCTCAACAGCGGCCTCGGCGAAGACCTGCACGCGGCCTGGGGACCCATTCCGTATCGGGATGCAGCCGGCAGCGAGATCCATCTCTACGGACCGCTCACGACCGGCGGGCACCTGGACGAGCTCGTCAGGTTCGCGGGGCCGCGCGAGATCCTGCTGGCCCAGGTCGCCCCGGAGGAGGCCGCGCGAGACCCGCTGGCGGCACTGAACTACGCCCGGTGCGAGGAGGCATTTCGCATCCTGTCGCGGGTCACGGATCAGTCCGGCGAGCCGTTTCACATCGCTCGCCTGCCCGTTCCGGACGTCGCATACCGGCCGGTTTCGCCTTCGGACCGCATGTATCGATGGCTGGCCGACCTGGAGTACCCGGCGCACGTGCCGCCGTTTCCTCATGGCCGTCCCATCCACGTGGTAAGGGCGGCCAGCTATGCCAACTACCTGGTGACCAACGGGCTGGTGGTCGCGGCCAGGTACGGGACCGCCGCAAAGGACGACGCGGCCGCGGCGGCGCTGGAAGCTGCCTACCCGGGACGTACGGTGGTGCAGATCGATCCGACGGCCATCAACTACGCGGGCGGCGGCATCCACTGCTGCACGCAGCAGCAGCCGGTGGGGGACTGAGTCACCCGTCCGCGCGTCCGGTCACCATCCGCTCGTCGCGGGCGCGCCGCCGCGCCGCCCGACCGGTGATCAGCGCGGCAACGGTGATCCCGGCGCCAACCACCAGCACGAACAGCGTTGCCAGCGCGTTGATCTCCGGGCTCACGCCCAGACGGACCTTGGAGAAGACGACCATCGGCAGCGTGCTGGAACCGGGGCCGGACACGAAGCTGGCGATGATCAGGTCGTCGAGCGACAGCGTGAAGGCGAGCAGCCAGCCGGAGACCAGCGCCGGCGAGATGATGGGCAGGGTGATCACGCAGAAGACCTTCGCCGGCCGCGCCCCCAGGTCCTGAGCTGCCTCCTCGACCGACCGGTCGGTGCTGGCGAGCTGCGCCTGGATGACCACCGCCACGTAGGCCAGGGAAAAGGTGATGTGCGCGATCGTGATGGTGGCCACCCCGCGCCGGCCGGGCCAGCCGATCAGGTCTTCCAGGGCGACGAACAGCAGCAGCAGGGACAGGCCCGTGATCACCTCCGGCATGACCAGCGGTGCCGATGTCATGCCCGTGAACAGCAGGCGCCCGCGGAAGCGTCCCATCCGCGCGAGCGCCAGGCCGGCGAGCGTGCCGAGCGCCACCGCGACGGTCGCGTTCATGACCGCGATCCGCAGGCTCAGCCACGCCGCGCGCAGGATCTGGTCGTCGCGCAGCAACTCCCCGTACCACTTGGCCGAGAATCCGCCCCAGACCGTGACCAGCTTGGACGCGTTGAAGGAGTAGGCGATGAGCGAGGCGATCGGCAGATAGAGAAACGCGAAGCCCAGCGCCATCGCGGCCGTGACGAAGAGGGAGCGTCCGGGGTTCATGCTCCCTCCTGATTCGCGCGGAGTCTCTGGAACACCGTGATCGGAATCACCAGCAGAAAGAGCGCGGCGATGGCGACCGCGGATGCGACCGGCCAGTCGCGGTTGGCGAAGAACTCGTCCCAGAGCACCCGGCCGATCATCAGGGTGTCGGGGCCGCCGAGCAGCGCCGGAATCACGAACTCGCCCACCGCCGGGATGAACACCAGCAGGGAACCGGCCACAACGCCGGGGAGCGAGAGGGGCAGCGTGACGGTGATGAACGCCTTGAGCGGGCGGCACCCCAGGTCCGCCGCGGCTTCCAGGAGCGTGTGGTCCAACCGCGCAAGCCTCGCGAAGAGCGGCAGGATCATGAACGGCAGGTAGGCGTACACGATGCCGACGTACACCGCGAAGTCGGTCTGCATCATCGTGATCGGCTCTTCGATGACGCCGATGGCCAGCAGTACGTTGTTGAGCAGGCCGTTGTTCTTGAGGATGCCGATCCAGGCATAGACCCGCAGCAGGAAAGACGTCCAGAACGGCAGGATCACCAGCATCAGCAACGCGTTGCGCGCCGCCGGGGAGGAGCGCGCGATCCCGTAGGCGATCGGATAGCCCAGGAGCAGGCAGAACGCGGTGGAGATCAGCGCGATCCTTGCCGAGCTCAGGTAGGCCTTCCAGTAGAGATCGTCGCGCAACAGAAACAGGAAGTTCTGCACGGTGGCCCGAACCGCCATGGAGCCGTCATCGCCCCACTCGAACAAGGGTGCGTACGGCGGCCGGGCCAGCACCGCTTCGGAGAGCGCGATCTTCAGGGCGATGGCGAACGGCGCAAGGAAGAACAGCAACAGCCACAGGTAGGGGACGGCGATCACGAACGTGCGCCAGCGCATCACGAGACCAGCACGACCGAGCTCGACGGATGCCATGACACGCAGACCCGTTCCCCGGCGTCCGGACGCTCCGCGTTCGCGCGCGCGAGGTTGGGTTGGGACACGCGCAGCTCCGTACCGGAAGCGGTGTGCAGCCGGTACACGGAGAGCTCACCGCGGTAGGCGACCTCCGCGACCGTCGCCTCGATCCGGTTGTACCCCCGGGCCGGCGCCTCGCACGACATCTCCAGCTTCTCCGGCCGCACCGCCACCCACACCCGGTCGCCGCGCGCGGCGTGGATTCCATGCTCGGTGCGCAGCGGGCAGCCGGCATCCTCGGACTCGATGACCAGGTGGTCGCCGTCCTCCGTCGCCACGCGGCCCTCGAAGAGGTTCACCGAGCCGATGAATCCAGCCACGAACCGGGTGCGCGGGGATTCGTAGATCGCCGCCGGCGTTCCGGTCTGGACGATCTTGCCTGCGTCCATGACGCCGATCCGATCCGACAGCGTCATGGCCTCTTCCTGGTCGTGGGTGACGACGACGAAGGTGACGCCGACTTCCTTCTGGATGTTGATCAGCTCGAACTGCATCTGTTCGCGCAGCTTCTTGTCCAGGGCAGCCAGCGGCTCGTCGAGCAGCAGCAGCTTCGGGTGCTTGACCAGCGCACGGGCCAGCGCGACGCGTTGCCGCTGTCCTCCCGAGAGCTGATGGGGCTTGCGTCTCGACAACGCGCCGAGCTTGACGAGATCGAGCATGTCGCCCACGCGACGCTTGATCTCCCGGGACGCCATGCGCTCCTGGCGCAGTCCGAAGGCGACGTTGTTCTCCACGGTCATGTGCGGAAAGAGGGCGTAGGACTGGAACATGATGTTGACCGGCCGCTCATGGGGCGGCACGCCGGTCATGTCCTCACCGTCGATCAGCACGCGGCCGCTGGTGGCGGTTTCGAAGCCGGCCAGGATCCGCAGCAGCGTGGTCTTGCCACACCCGGAACCGCCGAGCAGGCAGAAGATCTCGCCGCGATGGATTCCCAGCGAGACGTCGTCGACGGCGGTGACGTCGCCGAACTTCTTGGTCACGCCCTCGATCCGAACGTAGAGCTCGGATCGAGGGCTGTCACCGGGGCGGTCATCGGCCTGCGCGATCCCCGCTGGAGTCACCGGCACATCCTGCACGCGAATCCGACGCCTCGGTAGACGCACTCGCGATGCGCCGCGATCAGTAGGCCACGGGTCGCGGCCGAGCCGTCACCGCCCGGTTTTCACCCTGGTCCATGCCCGCGTCAGCAGCCGCGTGAACGCGGGCGAATCCGCCAGATCGGCGAACAGGTTCTCCTTGACCGCGTCCGACGGATAGATCGACGGATCGGACTTCACCTCGTCGTCCACGTACGGGAGCGAAGCGCTGTTGGCGTTCGCGTAGAACACGTAGTTGGAGATCGCGGCAGCCACCTCCGCCTCCATCATGTAGTCCAGGAACAGGTGCGCGTTCTCCGGGTGCGGCGCGTCGCTGGGGATGGCCAGGTTGTCGAACCAGATGACCGCTCCTTCGCTGGGAATGGTATAGGCGATCTCGACGCCCTGGCCGGCCTCCATGGCGCGGTCGCGCGCGATCAGCATGTCGCCGCTCCAGCCCATGGCCACGCAGATTTCGCCGTTGGCCAGGTCGTTGATATTCTGCGACGAGTGGAAATATCGGATGTGGGGACGGATCTTCAACAGGTGTTCCTCGAACAGCTCGACGTCCTCCGCGCTCTCGCTGTTCGGATCGCGGCCGAGATAGCCCATCAGATTGGCGAACACTTCGGTCGGTGCGTCCAGCAGCGTCACGCCGCAATCCGCAAGCTCCGCGACCACGTCGGGATCGAAGAGCATGCGCCAACTGCCGGTCGGGGCGTCGCCCATGACCGCCTCGACCTTGCCGACGTTGTAGCCGAAGCCGGTCGTTCCCCACATGTACGGGACCGCGTGCTCGTTACCGGGATCGTGAGCCGCGACCCGCTCCAGGATGGTCGCATCCAGGTTCCCGTAGTTGCCCAGCCTGCTCTTGTCCAGCCTGGCGAAGACGCCGGCCGTGATCTGCCGCTCCAGGAAGCTGGCTGCCGGCACCACCACGTCGTAGCCGCTGTTGCCGGCCAGCAGCTTCGCCTCCAGCACCTCGTTCGAGTCGAACACGTCGTAGTTGACCTTGATCCCGGTACGCTCCTCGAAATTGGCGATCGTGTCCTCGGCGATGTAGTCCGACCAGTTGTAGACGTTCAGGACCATCTCCTGCGCGGAAGCCACGCCGGCCGCCGCTACCAGAACGATCGCCGCGCATCCCGTCCATAGCCTTCTGAGCATGTCATCGCCCTCCCGTGTCCTGGTTTCTCATGGCACGCTCGCGCCATGAATGTGCATGACCGGACGCTACCAGACGCCGACAGGGTGGTGAATATCCCTTTGGGGATAATTCCGTCTGCATCGATGTCCCCAAGGGGATATTCACGGCAGCACGCAGCGTCGTTTAGCGTGGCGGGAGACAGCCATGCTCGCAGAAAATCGTGACGCGGCAGACCTCCACCGGACGGATTTGGAACACTGCGTCCATCCCTGGACCGACTTCTCCGACTGGACCCGATCGGGATCGACAACCATGGTCCGCGGCGACGGGGCGTACGTGTGGGACGCCCACGGGAACCGGTTCATCGATGGCATCGGCGGGCTGTGGTTCGCCAACGTCGGCTACGGCCGCCGGGAGCTGATCGATGCGGCGGCGCGCCAGCTCGGCGCCCTGCCGCAGTACTCCTACTTCGCCAACCTGGCGAATCCGCCGGCAACGGAGTTGGCCGCGAAGCTCGCCCAACTGGCTCCGGGAGACCTCAATCACACCTTCTACAGCACCGGCGGCTCCACTGCCAACGACTCCGCCGTACGGATCGCCCACTACTATTTCGACACCGTCGGCAAGCCTTCGAAGCGGCTGGTCATCTCGCGGCGGAACGCCTATCACGGCAGCACGTTTCTGGCCTCGGCGCTGTCCGGCAAGGCCGCCGACAAGCCGGGTTTCCAGTTTCCCGAGGGCCTGGTCCATCATGTCTCGGAGGCCAATTGCTATCGCATGCCGGAGGGCATCGGCGGCCAGGCTGCCTACTGCGACTGTCTGGTCGCGGAGTTCGAACGCACGATCGCGGAGCTCGGGGCGGACAACATCGCGTGCTTCTTCGCCGAACCGATCATGGGCGCCGGCGGGGTGCTGGTCGCTCCCGACGGCTACCACCGGCGGATGAAGCAGGTGTGCGAGGAGCACGACATCCTCTACGTGTCCGACGAGGTGGTGACGGCGTTCGGCCGGCTCGGGCACTTCTTCGCCAGTCACGATCGCTACGGCATCGTGCCGGACATGATCGTGACCGCAAAGGGAATCACCTCCGGTTACCTGCCGCTTGGAGCGACGATCATGTCGGATCGCGTGTATGACGGATTGTCGCGTCCGCGATCCGACGGCGCCATCTTCGCGCACGGCTTCACGTATTCCGGGCATGCGGCCTCATGCGCCGTTGCCCTGGCCAACATCGACGTCATGGAGCGCGAGCGCATCTGCGAGCGCGTCCAGGAGAACGGTCCCTACTTCCACGAGCGACTGCAGACGCTCGGGAGCGTTCCGATCGTCGGCGACGTGCGCGGCAGCCACTTCATGCTGTGCATCGAGTTCGTCAAGGATCGGCACACCAGAGAGCCGTTTCCCGGCGAGATCCAGATCGGCAGACATGTGGCGCGCGCGGCGCAGTCGCGCGGGCTCATCATTCGGCCGATCGGCAACCTGGCGGTCCTTTCGCCCGCGCTCATCCTGACCGGGCGGCAGATCGACCGCATCGTTGCCATTCTGGGCGAGTCGCTCGACGCGGTGGTCGCCGACCTGACGCGTCAGGGAGTCCCGTTTGCCGCGTAGCTGATGGCGCGCGCACGCGGGCTGAGGAGTCGTGCGAGGATCGCCCCATGAGGATCGATGCCGACCGGTTGTGGGCGAGCCTGATGCGAATGGCGCAAATCGGGGCGACCGAACGGGGAGGGGTCAATCGCCAGACGCTCACCGATCTGGACCGCGAGGCGCGTGACCTGTTCGTCGCCTGGTGCCGGGAAGCCGGCTGCGCCATCCGGATCGACGCGACCGGCAACATCTTCGCTCGCCGGGCAGGCTGCCGCTCCGGCCACCGGGCGGTCCTGGCGGGCAGCCATCTCGACACCCAGCCCGCCGGCGGCAAGTTCGACGGCGCGTACGGCGTGCTCGCGGCGCTGGAGGTGGTGCGCACCCTCAACGACCTGGACCAGGTGACCGAGGGACCGATCGAGGTTGTCTCGTGGACGAACGAGGAGGGTTGCCGCTTCGCGCCGTCGATGATGGGATCGGGGGTGTTCGCGGGTCAGTTCGACCCGCACAGAATCGACGCGACCAGGGGTACGGATGGACGCAGTTTCGGCGCCGAACTCGAACGGATCGGCTATCGCGGTGCGGATCGGGTATCGGTGGACGAGATCGCGGCGTACTTCGAGCTTCACATCGAGCAGGGCCCGGTCCTGGAGCAGGCGGGGAAGACTATCGGCGTGGTGACCGGAGCACAGGGACAGCGCTGGTTCGACCTCGCCGTCAGCGGCCAGGAGGCGCATGCCGGCACGACGCCGATGGAGACGCGCAGGGACGCGCTGCTCGGCGCTGCCCGCATCGTGGAGGCCGTCCGCCGGATCGGCCGCGAGCATCTGCCCGGTGCGTGCGCGACCGTGGGCCAACTTGACGTGCACCCGAACTCGCGCAACACCATTCCCGGGCGCGTGCGCTTCACCGTCGACCTGAGGCATCCGGAGGACCAGCGGCTCTCCTCGATGCGATCCGCCCTGGAGGCCGAGGCGGCGGCGATCTGTTCGGCGGCAGGGTTGCACCTGAGCCTGGAGGAGATCTGGCACCAGTCTCCGTTGCGCTTCGACGCCGGCTGCATCGAGGCGGTGCGCCGCGGGGCCGCCGCGGACGGATGCGGTGCCATGGAGATCGTGTCCGGCGCCGGGCACGACGCCTGCCACATCGCGGAGCGGGCGCCGACGGCGATGATCTTCATCCCCTGCGCGGGCGGCATCAGCCACAGCGAGCTGGAGGACGCCGCCAGGGAGGACTGTGTCGCGGGCTGCAACGTGCTGCTGCACGCGGTGACCGAGCGCGCCAACGCCATCTGATCGATGCTCTGCGTGGCCGTGGTCCCGCCGAGACATCGGCCCGACGCGTATCGGTAGAATGCCGCCGACATGAGCTCATCCGGAACCGATACGGTGTTGCGTTCCGACATCAGGCTGCTCGGCAACCTCCTGGGGCAGACCCTGGTCCGGCAGCACGGGCCGCAGCTCCTGGAGCTGGTCGAGCGGGTGCGCACGCTGAGCAAGCAGTCGCGCGACCCTGCGGCGGGAAGCAGCGCGCGCGCCGAGCTGACCGCCCTCCTGGAGGGCCTGGACATCGCCGACACCACCAACCTGGTGCGCGCCTTCTCCACCTTCTTCCACTTGGCGAACGTCGCCGAGCAGACCCACCGCGTCGGCGAGCACGGGCCGCGCAGCGGGGTCGGCCGCGGCCGGCTGCGCGCCCTGTTCGACCATATCGAGGGAGATGATGAGCGCTGCGCGGCACTGCGCGAGGCGGCGCCCCGCCTCGACGTGCGGCCGGTCTTCACGGCGCATCCCACCGAGGCGGCGCGCCGATCCGTGCTGACCAAGCTGCAGCGCATCGGCGAGCTGCTCTACGACCGGGCCGACCCGCGTCAGACCGAGGTGGACCTGGCCCGCATCGAGCGGCGGCTGGCCGAGATGATCGACCTCATCTGGCAGACCGACGAGCTGCGCGTGCACAGACCACGCCCGACCGACGAGGCGCGGGCGGCGGTCTACTACCTGAGCGAGATGCTGCGCGAGGTCACCGGCGACCTGTTCGACGAGCTGGACCAACAGATGCAGCGGGCCGGCATCGAGTTGCCGGCGCACGCGCGGCCGCTGAACTTCGGAAGCTGGGTCGGAGGGGACCGCGACGGCAACCCGCTGGTGACGGCGGACGTGACCATGGACGTGCTGGAGCTGCAGCACGACCACGCCCTTCGCGAGCTGATCGGCGCGGTGGAGGGCCTGTCGGCCGAGCTGAGCAGCTCGGAACACATCCACGGCGTGTCGGCGGAGCTGACCCTCAGCCTGCGCCGCGACCGCCAGGCGCTGCCGGCGACCGACGGCCGCTTCGGGCGCGGCGGCACGGGCGAGAGCTACCGGCTGAAGCTCAACTACATCCGCGAGCGGCTGGTGAACACGCGAGCGCGGATCGCCGAGGACACCCGCCACGTTCCGCGCCGCGACTACCGCGGCTCCGCCGAGCTGGTCGCGGAGCTGGAGATGCTGCAGAGGTCGCTGCGCGCCCACCGGGGCGAGGCGATCGCCGACGGGGCGCTGCGCCGGCTGCTGCGCCGCGCGGCGGCCTTCGGCTTCCATCTGGCGACCCTGGATGTCCGCGAGCACGCCGAGAAGCACCACGCCACGCTGGCCGCGCTGTACCGCCGCCTGCCCGACGCGCCGGACTATGCCCGCATGGCGCCGGCGGAGCGGTTCGATCTGCTGTCCACGGAGCTGCGCAACCGGCGGCCGATCGCGACCGCCGCCACCGATCTGCGCGGCGATCCCGGCCGCACCCTGGAGACGATGCGGGTGGTCCGCGCGGCGCTCGACCGCTTCGGCGCGCGCGCGATCGAGAGCTACATCGTCTCGGAGACGCTGGGCCCGGACGACCTGCTGGCAGCGGTGGTGCTGGCGCGCGAGGCCGGGCTGGTCGACATCGCCGCCGGCCGCGCGGCGATCGGGTTCGTGCCGCTGTTCGAGACGCCGGAGTCGATCCGCCGGGCGGGGGAGACGCTCCGCGCCTTGCTGGAGGAGCCGAGCTACCGCGAGCTGTTGCGGCTGCGCGGCGGCCGCCAGGAGGTCATGCTGGGGTATTCCGACTCGAACAAGCTGGCGGGGATCACCACCGCCCAGTGGGAGCTGCATCGATGCGTTCGGCGGCTGCGCGACGTGGCCCGCGAGTACGGCGTGCCGCTACGGTTCTTCCACGGGCGTGGCGGCACGGTCGGGCGCGGCGGCGGTCCCACCGCGGAGGCGATCCTGGCCCAGCCCTGGGGAGCGGTGGACGGCACGATCAAGATCACCGAGCAGGGCGAGGTGGTGAGCGACAAGTACGGGCTGCCGCGGCTGGCGCGGGACAACCTGGAGCTGACGCTGGCCGCCTCCGTCGAGGCGGCGGTGCTGCATCGGAGCTCGACCCTGTCGGAAGACGATCTCAACCGGTGGGACGCGGTCATGGACATCACCTCGCGCGCCGCGTTCCGGGCCTACCGCGACCTGGTCGACCATCCATCCCTCGTTCACTACTTCCTGACCGCCACGCCCGTGGAGGAGCTGGCCTCGCTCAACATCGGGTCGCGGCCGGCCCGGCGTCCGGGCACGGGTGGCGGAATCGGCGGCATGCGCGCCATTCCGTGGGTATTCGGCTGGACGCAGACCCGCCAGGTGGCCCCGGGATGGTACGGCGTTGGCAGCGGCCTGGCAGCCGCGCGTGAGGCGGGGGCGGACGCGCTGGGCGAGATGTACGAACGCTGGCGTTTCTTCCGGATGTTCATCTCCAACGTGGAGATGACGCTGGCGAAGACCGACCTGGTGACCGCGCAGCGCTACGTGGAGGCGCTGGTGCCGGCGGAGCACCGTCAGATCTTCGACCTGGTCGCCGCCGAGCATGAGCGGGCGCTGGAGCACGTGCTGGCCACCACCGGCAAGCCGACGCTGCTTGCCGACTACCCGGTGCTCAAGCGCACCCTGGAGGTGCGCTCCGCCTACCTGGAGCCGCTGAACCTGCTGCAGGTGGTGCTGCTGGCGCGGCACCGGAGCTCCGACGCGGTGGACCGGCAGGTCGAGCGGGCGATCCTGCTCACCGTCAACGGCCTGGCCGCCGGCCTGCGCAACACGGGGTAGCCCCGCCCCAGGTCTCAGCGACCCACGAGGGCGCCGGCTGTTCGCTCCGGCGCCTCCCGCCTTGGCGTCAGCTCGCCCGCTTTACGGCCTCCTCCTCAGCCTGGAAGCCGGTTCGCCGGCCCCCGCGCGCGGCGCGCAAGCGCTGACGGAAAGCTTGACGCGCGTCGGGGGGAGTCGTTCCGATGGCACCGGTGCGGTCAGATTACGCACCGGTGCTGATGGCCGGCGTCGACGAAGGCTGTGTGGGAGCTGCAGGGTTGTCGAACGGCTTGACTTGCTTCGAGTATTTCATCTCGAAGCACTGGAGATAATCAAGAAGTCTGCCCACGTCATGGCCGCACTTCTCGGACATACGCAAGCGGCTCTCCCGAACGTCTGCAATCATTTCCTGGTATGTACCCATGATCCTCTATTCCCCCATCAATTGAAGTGGCGCGATCAGCATTGGCACATAGAGTCCCAATACGGTATTGATCCATCGAATGTGACCGGCTTTGTTGGCGTTAGCCAAGTGCTCGCAGTTCCAGGTCAGCAGGTAGTCGAACTTATGGTAGGATGCGAGCGCCAGATGTAGTGCGTCGCCCAGCGGATTTCTCGGCATGACACGGTGTTCGACATATGCATCCACAATACGTGCGATTCTCCTGTCAGCGTTCACGGCCGGCAGAGTCATTGCCATCCTCAGGGCATCCTCCCGGTGCGGTAGACTTCCTGTATCCAGTTCGGCCAACACCGCACTACTGGTTGCGACCGAGTAACGGTGGCGATGGGTGTCCCACCAACTTCGGGTCCAATCTCGCATCGCTACGGCTGCGGGATCTGAACGTCGCTCGTAGTAGAAACTGAAAATCGACGTCTCAAGGTAGACTGTCTCAGCCATGGGTCATAGGCTCGCTGCCGCCCTGCACAGGCAAGCGTAAGAGTCCCCCGACTTGGCGACGACAATCAAGCACCATGGTGTGCTGGTGTGCTGTGCGTCGGGTGGAGCGGGCGATCCTGCTCACCGTCAACGGCCTGGCCGCCGGCCTGCGCAACACCGGCTGAGGCGTCATCCCTCGACCTGCGCCGCGAGGGACTGGAAGAACGTACGGTCCCAGAGGTGCGAGGTGATTGCATTGCAATCATCGTGCGCCGTACGCTGCGGCGTGGAGGGGGATCGATGGCCAGCATCACGATTCGCAACCTGGACGAGGAACTGAAACGGCGGCTGCGGATTCGCGCCGCCGATCACGGTCGGTCGATGGAGGAGGAAGTTCGTCAGATCCTTCGTGTGGCGCTCAACCAGGCTCCCGCGGCCCCGGTCGATCTGGCTCACGCCATTCGCACCCGCTTCGCACCCTTCGGCGGTGTGGAGCTCGAGTTGCCAGTGCGTGAGCCCATGCGAGAGCCGCCTCGGTTCGATTGAGGCTTCGACAGTGGTCCTCCTGGACACCAACGTCGTCTCGGAGCTGATGCGGCCGAACCCGGACCCCCGCGTCGAGGCATGGCTCTCCCGACGAATCGCAGCCAGTGTATTCATATCCGCGATCAGTGAAGCGGAGATTCGATACGGAGCCGCGATCCTGCCGGCCGGAAGGCGTCGGGACACGCTGATCGCAGCGATCGAGGACATGTTCCGCAGGGACTTTGCCGCCCGCGTCCTGCCGTTCGACAGCGCCGCTGCAGCCGCATATGCCTCCATCGCAACCGCGCGTCGCCATGCGGGGCGACCGATCAGCCAATCCGATTGCCAGATCGCGGCCATCGCCCGGTCGCGTGGCGCGGAGATCGCTACCCGGGATTCCGGCGGATTCACTGACTGCGGCATCGGTGTGATCAACCCGTGGAACGGGTGGGAGCCGGCAGACGCTATCTTGCAACGATAAAGATTTATCGTTAGCATGAGAACATGAGACAGTTGAAGATGTGGACGTTCGTCATTACCATCCTGGCGCTGGCCGGCACGCTGGCCCATGCCGAGGGCCAGATGGAGGAGCCGGGGGCCGACCGCCTGCCGGTCGTTGCGACCACCAACATCGTCGGCGACATCGTCGCCCGGATCGGCGGCGAGCGCGTGTCGTTGTACGTGATGCTGCCGCCCGGGGCCGACCCGCACGCGTTCCAGCCGACCCCGCGGGACGCCCGGCAGGCAGCCGATGCGGCGGTGGTGTTCATCAACGGCGCGGGGCTCGAAGCGGACTTCCTGGGTGACCTGATCGCGAGTGCCGAGCCGCGGCTCGTCGTCGACCTGTCCGCGCACCTGGAACTCCGGAGCATGGTGGACGTGCACGAGGAAGAGCACGACGAGCACGACCACGACGAGGATGAGCACGACCACGACGAGGACGAGCACGACGACGAGGAAGGCCACGACGAAGACGAGGAAGGCCACGAACACGAGGGCGAGGAAGAGCACGACGAAGACGAGCACGAGCACGACGAAGACGAAGAAGAGCACGACGACGAGGAAGAGCACGACGAACACGGGCACGACGAGCACGGGCACGGCCACGGCGAGTTCGACCCGCACGTGTGGATGGACCCGACCCTGGTCGCGGCCTGGGCCGAGGAGATCGCGGAAGCGCTCGCCGAGGTCGATCCCGACCACGGCGCGGACTATGCGGAACGCGCGGACGCGCTTGCCGGCGAGCTGCATGCGCTGGACGCGTGGGTACGGGAGCGGGTGGCCGCCATTCCGCGGGACCGGCGGATCCTGGTCACCGACCACGACGTGTTCGGCTACTTCGCCGACCGCTACGGGTTCACCGTTCTCGACACCATCATTCCGGGATTCTCAACGGTATCCGAGCCGTCCGCGCGCCACCTGGCGGGCCTGCGCGAAGCGATGGCAGAGCACGGCGTGCCGGCGATCTTCGTGGGCCTGACGGTGAGCTCGCATGTGGCGGAGGTGGTAGCCGACGACCTGGGGATCGAGGTGGTCTCGGTGTACACCGGGTCGTTGAGCGAGCCGGACGGTCCGGCGGCCACGTACCAGGACTTCATGCGTACCAACGTCGAGCGCATCGTCGCCGCACTCGCCGGGAGCTGACAGGCTCGGGCGCCATGGTCGACAACGGGGGGAAATCGTCTTCGTCTTGCGAGGTAGGCTGCCGGGTCGACGTGCGCGTGCACGGCCGCGAATCTCCCCACGAGCCTGGTACGGCATTGCTCGACATCGACGCGGTGTCAGCGGGGTACGACGGGCGCAGCGCCCTGGAAGCGGTGTCGATGCACGTGGCTGCCGGGCAGCGCATCGCGGTGGTGGGGCCGAACGGCGCCGGCAAGAGCACGTTGTTCAAGGTGGTGGCCGGCATCCACCGGCCCACCACCGGGACGGTCCGGGTCTACGGCAGCGATCCGGGCGGCCACGTCTGCATCGCCTACATCGAGCAGAACGCCGACATCAACTGGCGGTTCCCGGCCACGGTGGAGGACGTGGTGGCCATGGGACGCATCGCCCGCGTCGGCTACTTCCGGCGTCTGCGCCGCGCTGACCGGGCGATCGTCGCGGCCGCCATGGAGCGCGTCGCCATCACGCCGCTGCGCCGCCGCCAGATCGGCGAGTTGTCCGGCGGCCAGCGGCAGCGCATGTTCATCGCCCGCGCGCTCGCCCAGCAGTCGGAGCTGCTGATGCTGGACGAGCCGTTCGCCGGTCTGGACGTCGACGCCTGCCGCCAGCTCGAGGCGACGCTGGACGCCCTGGGCGACACGGTGACCGTGCTGCTGGCGACCCATGACCTGGGCGTGGCCGAGCGCATGGGCCGCGTGGCGCTGTTGAACCGCCGGCTGATCGGCTGCGGGCCGGCCTCCGAAGTGCTGGTGGCCGAGCGGCTGGCCCTGGCGTACGGCAGCAACCTGCTCCGCGTCGACGAAGACGGTACACGCTACGCGTTGCCCGACAGTCATTGCGATCACGGCCATCCCACCGCTGCCGCCGAACCCGCCCGGACGCACGCGCTGCCGTGATCGAGTTGCTGGTCGCCCCCCTGGGCTACCCGTTCGTGGTGCGCGCGCTGCTGGCGGTGACCATGGTCGCCGCGGTGTGCGCCCTGGTCGGCACCTTCGCCGTGCTGCGCGGCATGTCCTACATCGGCAGCGCGCTGGCCCACTCGCTGGTGCCGGGGGTGGCGGTGGGCTACCTGGTCAGCGGGCTGTCCCGCGACCGCCTGTTCTGGTGGGCCACGGGCACGGCCATCCTGACCGCGCTGGGCATGTCCGCACTGGTGCGCCGCTTCCGCATCGGCGAGGACGCCGCGGTGGGCGTGGTCTATTCCGGCATGTTCGCGCTGGGCATCGCCATCATATCGACGGTGCGCAGCTTCGCCGTGGACCTCGTGCACTTCCTGTTCGGGAACGTCCTGAGCGTGAGCGGCACCGACCTGCTCCGCATCGCCGTGGTCGCGGCGATCATCGTCATCGTCGTGGTCCTGTTCTACAAGGAGATGGTGCTGGTCACCTTCGACCGCGTGTTCGCTGCCTCGCTGCGCCTCAGCAGCCGGTCGCTTACCGCGCTGCAGTACGTGCTGATGGCGCTGGCCATCGCCGTGGCGCTGCAGACTATCGGCATCGCGCTGGTGGTGACCCTGATGGTCGCGCCGGCCGCCGCGGCGCTGCAGGTCGTCCGCCGCTTCCATCACGCTGTGCTGGTGGCGGCCGCGATCGGCGTCGGCTCCGGCGTGGTCGGCCTGTACCTCTCCTACCACCTGAGCGTAGCATCGGGAGCGGCGGTCGCCCTGGTGTGCGTCGTCGTCTTTCTGATCATCTCGGCGCTGGCCCATGGGTTGCGGGCCGTGCCGGCCGAGGAGGCCCATGGAACGGCAGACCAGACAGCGTGATGCGATCCAGGCGGTCATCGAGTCGTATGACCGCCCGCTGAGCCCCACGGAGCTCTGCGAGGCTGCTCGCGAGCACCTGCCCCGCCTCGGCATCGCCACGGTGTACCGCGCCATCCGCGACCTGGTGGAGTCCGGGTGGCTGCGGACGGTGGAGATCCCCGGTGCGCCGGCCCGCTACGAGCGCGCCGGCAAGCCGCACCATCACCACTTCCTGTGCCGGACCTGCGACGGGCTGTGGGAGGTGGACGACTGTCTCAGCGAAGTCGACGCGTTGGCCCCCGCCGGCTTCGTCACCGAAGGACACGACATCACGCTGTATGGACTGTGCAACGACTGCCGGAGCGCGAACGCGGACTGATCGGACCGGCCGTAACGCCTCGGGTCGTGCCCGCAGGCGTTACTCGACCTCTATGAGCAAGCGGCAGTGATCGCTCGGCCCCCACTCGTCCGGCTCATTGAGGGCGCGCACCTGTACTGAGCCCGCCATGCTCCCCGACGCGAAGACGTGGTCAAGGCCTGCCTCCGCCTCGGCCGGCGACGTTCCAATCTTGTAATACGTGGGCACGTTCCTGCTCCCGGCGGGCAGCCACGCAGGCCATGGGTCCGCCTGGCGGCCACCCTCCGGCGCCTGCGGTCCGATGTATGGCAGACCGAGGGCTTCCATTCTGTCGAACACGACCTGGTAGCGCCGCGCCCAGTAGGGTTTGTGGTAGCAACTCGGGCCACGCACCATGCTCAAGTCACCCGCGACGACGACTCGATGCCTCGTCGGAGTCCCTATGAAGGCAGATAGATCCGAGATCGTGCGATGGAGCACGTTATCGTGGTTCCCGTCCTCAATTGACTTCCCCGCAACACAGGAATGCGGCTTCTCGGAATCCGGACCGAGAGAAACCACGATAAACGGCTCGCCGTGCGGAGGATTCACCCGCGCGGCAGCGATGCACAGATGATCTGACTTCGCGTACGATTGCTTCTCGAAGAATTCGACGTCAACGCGACTGTTGAGGCGCACAACGGCAGTCCGATCTTTGTTCCCTCGTGGCCACTCTTCAGGGTCGATGTCGTCCCGTGAGAAGTCAACGTCGTCTGGCGGCGGGCGCGTTTCCTGCAGCAGTGCGACGTCAATCTGTTCCATGGCTCGCAGCGCCCGGCCAAGACTCATGCCTCTTTGCGACGTTCCAGCACACCATCCTCACCATCGATCACTCCACGACGTCGTGCCGATATCGGTACTCCACGTCGGCGACATCCGCGAAATTCGTGATGCTGACATTCCCTTGTGGGAACTCGGCGATGATGTTCAGCTGACCGCCCATTGCCTCGATGTAGGAGCGAAGATTCGAGACGTACATGTCCGTGCGCCGTTCCAGCTTGGCAACGGCAGGCTGATTCACGTGCAGAGCGTCGCCGAGCGCTCTCTGAGTCATCGCCCGAGCCTGACGCAACTCGTGGAGCGGCATGGCCGCCCGTAGTTCCGCTTTTCTGGCTTCCACTCTTGCGCCGCTCGGGAGTGAAGCTGTTCGTCAGTTCGCGAAAGTCATGGCGTCCACTCATCGAATGAATCCCTCCTCTCTCAGCTCCTGCAGATGGTCGTCTTATATTCCTCTGATGGAATGTCGTCAACGGCTCGCCGGCCTGATCGGGCGGTCTTCGCGGGCTGATTGAAGCACCGCCTCGGTGGCGGCCAGGGTCGCCAGGCCGTCCGGGCCGGAGACGAGCGGCTCCGCGCGGCCGCGGATGACCTCGCAGAAATGGGCGAGCTGGGCGGCGACGGGGTCGACCGCATCGACCGGCAGCGGGGTTCCCGACAGGGGGTGCTGCCAGCCGGTCTCGCCGGGGTGGCGCCAGAGCGTCAGCCGCGGGAACGCCAGGGATCCGGACGTGCCGAGCAGGAAGTAGCAGTTCCGGTCGGTGCGCGTGTAGAGCGGATTCTCATGCGTGGTCAGCTCGTACGACCACGGCGACACGACGGCGTCGGAGGCGGCGATCGAGCCGAGTGCGCCGCCGGCCAGGCGCAACGTGATCGCCACCGAGTCCTCGACCGCCAGCCCGCGGGCCGCGGAGCTTGAAGCCGCGTATACGCTCTCGATCTCGCCGCCGAGATGGCGGATCAGGTCGATCTCGTGGATGAGGTTGGTGAGGACCGGCCCGCCGCCGGGGCGGGTGCGCCAGCCGACCGCGTAGTAGTCGTCCGGCTTGCGGACGAACCAGAGCGCGGTGAAGCTTACCAGGCGGCCCAGCTCGCCGCGCTCGATCACCTCCCGGGCGCGGCGGACGTAGGCGCTGTGCCGGCGGTGCTGGCCGACCAGCAGGGGTACGCCGCGGCGCGCGGCCGCCTCGACCAGCGCGGTGCCGTCCGCGGTGGTGGCCGCGACCGGCTTCTCCACCAGCATCGGCACTCCGGCCTCCGCGCAGAGCATGCCACAGCCGCGGTGCTCGGCGTTCGGAGTGGCGATGATCGCTCCGTCGAGCCGCTCGCGCCGCAACAGCCCCGAGAGGTCGCCGTACCGGGGGCACTCGTCGCGGGCAGCCTGCCCGGCCAGTGCGGGATCGGGGTCGCACACCGCGGCCAGGACGCACTCGGCACTCGCACGGATCCGCTCGATGTGGCTGCGGCCCATGACGCCGGCGCCGATCACCGCCAGGCGCAGCGGCGTGGAGGTCACCGACGCGACAGGTAGGTGCCGATCCGCTCCAGGCCGGTCTCGATCTTGTCCGCGTCCAGCGCGTACGACAGGCGCACGCGGTCGGGGGCGCCGAACCACTCGCCCAGATAGGTGATCACCTGGTGGCGCTCGAACATCTCGCTGACGAACCCGTACGGGTCGTCGACTTTCGGCAGCACGTAGAACGCGCCCTCGGGCTTCCACAGGTCGAGCCCCAGGTCCGACAGCCCGGCGTAGATCAGGTCGCGGCGCTCGCGCCAGATGACGAGCTGGTCCTCGACGTAGGAGGGCGGCGCGCTCAGGGCGGCCAGCGCCATCTGCTGGCCCAGGATGTTGGTGTTCATCGAGGTGTGCGTCTTCATCTCGATGACGCCCTGCACGAACTCCGTGTCCTCTGACCACAGGAAGCCGACGCGGAAGCCGCACATCGCATAGGTCTTGGAGAACGAGTCGATGGTGACGACGTGAGGTCCGGCGAACGTGTGCGTCTCGCTCACGTAGATCAGGTCCTTGTACACCGCGTCGGAGAGCAGGTAGACGCCGAGGTCGCGGGTCAGCTCCTCGATCCGCTGCAGCGTCTGGACCGGCTGCACGCGGCCAGTGGGATTGGCCGGCGAGTTGATGAGCACCGCCGCGCAGTCGCCCACCTTGTCGGCGAAGTCCTCAATGTCGATGCAGCCGTCGACCGTGTCCGTGTACACCGGCTCCAGGCCGGCGTACCGCACCGCGGGCGGATACGAGTAGTAGTAGGGGCGTGCCATCAGCACGCGCCGCCGGTCGGCCGGACATGTGTGGCTGATGTGGCGGAGCGCCAAGTCGAGCGCCTCGCTGGCGCCGTTGGTGACGACGAAGCTGTCCGGCGTCGAGCCCGGGTAGATCGGGCAGAGCGCCTCGCGCAACTCCGCGCTGCCGGAGATGAGGCCGTACTTGAAGTCCCGGTAGCCGGCGAGCACGCCGAACGCCTCCGGCGGCGGCGGCAGATCCGGCTGGCCGGACCCGAAGGAGATGATGTCGCCGCCCCGCACGCCGATGAACGTGGCCGGAGAGAGCCGCTCGCGTACCTGCATGGCCGGACCTTATCAGAGAAGCGTTCCGCGACGGCGTGGGCCGGGTTTGCGCGGAGCGGCAAGCCGGCCCACTCCGTCGCCAAGGAGGGGCTGGGCCAAGAAACCGGCGTCGGAGGCGCCGTTTTCTTGGGGCGCTCAAGGGTCGGCGATGCTGCCGTCCGCCCGGGTCGGTCCGTCGCCGCGCGGCACGCGGCGGAAGGGGCTGGCCTCAAGCGCGTCCTCGTCCAGGTCGACGCCCAGGCCAGGGATGTCCGGGACCAGCAGGTTGCCGCCCTCGATCGTCCAGGCATCGCGCATGGCGGTGTCGCGGTAAGTGTCCTGGCGGACGAACTCCAGGATCAGGAAATTCGGGATCGCCATGCCCAGGTGCGCGGCGGCGGCCGTGGACAGCGGGCCCTGCGGGTTGTGCGGAGCGAGCTGCACGTAGTAGGCCTCTGCCAACGCGGCGATCTTCCTGACCTCGGTGATGCCGCCGGCGTGGCACAGGTCGGGCTGAATGACGTCCACCAGCCGCTGCTCGAGCAACGGCCGGTAGTCCCACTTGGAGTAGAGGCGCTCGCCGGTGGCGATGTCCATCGGCGGGTCGGCGTGGCGCAGCCGGATCAGGCTCTCCAGGTCGTCGGGCTGGGTGGTTTCCTCCAGGAACAGCAGGTTGAAGGGAGCCAGCGCGCGCATCAGCCGCGCCGCGCTCGACGGCCGGCCCCGGCCATGGTCGTCGACCATGATATCGACCGCCGGCCCGATGGTGTCGCGCAGCAGGGTGAGCCGCTCGGTGAAGATGTGCAGCCGCTCCGTTTCGGGCAGCAGCATGTCGTCACGCCAGGAGCCGGTCTTCATCGCCGTGAAGCCGTCGGCGACGTCTCGCTGGGCGTCCGCGACCATCTCGTCCGGGTCGTAGATGCCGACATGCGTGTAGAGCCGGATGTGATCGCGCGTGGGACCGCCGAGCAGCCGGTACACCGGCACGCCCCACGCCTTGCCGCGCAGATCCCAGAGCGCCTGGTCCAGGCCGGCGATCGCGGTAGTGACCACCGGCCCGCCGCGCCAGAACGCATGGCGGTAGAGGCGCTGCCAGTGGTGTTCCACCGGCAGCGGATCGCGGCCGATCAGCATCGCGCCCAGCTCGCCGATCGCCGCCTGGATCGTCCGCTCCTTGCCTTCCAGGGTGGCCTCGCCCCAGCCGAATAGCTCGGTGTCGGTGCTCACCTTGACGATCACCCAGTTGCGCCGGCCGCCCCAGGTAACCGTGGTGCTGATGCCCGTGATCTTCACGTCCCCTCCCGTGCCGGCGCCGGCGCGTGGTCGAAGCGCATGCCGTTGGTCGTGTGCCGGAAGCCGAGCCTGCGGTAGAACGGCAGCACGTCGTCCTCGCAGTACAGCACGGTCTTGTAGCATCCGGCCGCCTCTGCGCGCCCCAACAGGTACTCGATCACCGCCCGGCCGACGCCCGCACGCTGCCGGTCCGCGGCGACCGCCACGTCCTCGATGTGGGCTGCGGTGCTGCCGCCGTACAGGAACTTGCGCAGCAGGTACAGCGTGCCGGTGCCGACGATGCGGCCGTCCAGCTCGGCGACGGCCACCACCGTGTCCGGGTTCCGCCGGACCTGCTCGAAGATGGCGGCCGCGGCGTCCGCATCGACGTCGCCGGTGGGTCTCAGGGCGTCCAGCGTCGCAAAGAAACCGTTGCCCAGGTCGCAGGCTTGCAACTCGCGGACTTGCAGAGCGGCCATAGGCGCACCGTACGCGATACCCGCGGTGTCGTCATGTCGTGTCGTGGCGTATCCTGCGCGTGGGAGGAACGATGGGACGATTCGAAGGAAAGGTGGCGCTGGTCACCGGCGGCGGCACCGGCATCGGCCGGGCGACGTCGCTGATGCTGGCGGCAGAGGGTGCAGCGGTCGCGGTCAACTATTCGCGTTCGCGTGAGGACGCGGAGCGTACAGTGGCCGACGCGCGGGCGCACGGCGTGCGCACCATGGCGTGCCAGGCAGACGTGGTGGACGACGCGGCCGTGACGGGCATGGTCGACTCGGTGGTGGACGAGCTGGGCGGGCTGGACTTCCTGATCAACAGCGCCGGCGCCACGCGGCCGGTGCCGCTGGCCGATCTGGACGGCATCACGCCGGAGGACTTTCAGCGGATTTTCGCGATCAACGCGTACGGGGTGTTCTGGTGTTGCCGGGCGGCGATCCGCCACATGCGGCGCGCCGGCGGCGGCCACATCGTCACGGTCGCCTCCCTGGCGGGATTCAACGGGCAGGGCAGCTCGCTGGTGTACGGCTCCAGCAAGGCCGCCGCGATCGCGCTCACGAAGGGCCTGGCGGCCAGTCACGCGCCGGACATCCAGGTGAACGCGGTCGCGCCGGGGCTGGTCGAGACCCGCTGGATCGACGACTTCAGTCCGGAGACGATCGAGTCCATCGCCGGCCAGATCCCGATGGGCCGGATCGCGCAGCCGCAGGACGTGGCCGACGCCATCTTCGGGTTGCTGATCTCCCGCTACATCACCGGCGAGGTGGTGCTGGTCTCGGGAGGGCGAACCAGCTAAGCGTTACCAACCTGTAACATCGGGGTAAAGGAGTCGCCACATGGACACGATACCTTTGCACTGCGGCAGGCACGCATGATCATCGACGGCCACGCACACGTCTTTCCACGCCTCGGCTCCGCCCCGCCGGAGCTGGCCGGGCTGCAGCTTCGCCTCCTGCAGCACCACGTGCAGTACCACCCGCAGGGGTTCCGGCGCGCGGCCGACGGGGCCCGCCTCTCGGCATCGCCGATCGCTCCCGACGGCGACGGCCTGGACGACATGCCGGAGGCCGAGGTGCGGGTCGGCCGCCACGGCCGCCTGCACTTCCGAGTAGGCGGACAGGAGTACTACCTGCCGTGGTATCCGCCGTCGCTGGACGAGCTGGAGGCGACGCCGGAGGCGCTGATCGCGCAGATGGACTACGCCGGGGTGGACCGGGCCGTCATCCAGCACGACCACCTCTACGGCCGCCTGGACGACTACCTGCCCGACGTGCGGCGGCGCTTTCCGCGCCTGCTGCCGCTGGCGCAGATCGACGAGTGGAGCGGCGACCTGGAAGGTGAGGCGGCGCGCCTGCGCCGCCAGCTCGACGGCGGCTGCGTGGGCCTCTACTTCTGCGTGGAAGCGCTTGCCATGCTCGACTTCCGGCGCGCCTTCGACGACCCCTGCTTCGAGCCGGTATGGGCGCAGGTAACCGAGCGCGGCGTGCCGGTGTTCTGGTATCTGTACACCTCGCAGCGCGACCGACTGGGTTCCTACCTGGAGCAGGTTTGCCGCCTGGACCGCTGGGCGCAGGCCCACCCGGAGATACCGTGCATCTATACGCATGGCATCGAGTCGATCGTCCTCCGCCCGCGGGCGGAGCGGTTCCGGATCCCGGACGAGGTTCTGGCGTGCTGCTCACGTCCCAACGTGCATCTGGAGGTGATGCTGCACCTCATGGCGCCCGACACCGAGTACCCGTACGCGTGGGCGATGCCGATCCTGGAGCGGCTGTACCGGGAGCTGGGGCCCGACAAGCTGATCTGGGGCTCGGACATGCCGGCGGCGCTGCGCTCGTGCACGTACCGCCAGTCGATGGACTACGTGCTGCGGCACGCCGCGTTCATGGCCGCCGCCGACCTGGACCTGTTCTTGGGCGGCAACCTGGCTCGGCTGCTGCATGTGAGACCTGAATCATCGGAGGACGACACCTGACGTGGACATTCGCGAGATAACGGCCGAGGTCGAGCGCGAGGGGAGCACCCTCGCGCAGGTACGCAGCGAGCTGCGCAAGCAGATCATCGGCCAGGACCGGTTGCTCGACCGGTTGCTGATCGGCCTGATCTCCAACGCCCACCTGCTGATCGAAGGCGTCCCCGGCCTGGCCAAGACGCTGGCGGTCACCACCCTCGCGCAGGCGATCCGTTCCAGCTTCCGCCGCATCCAGTTCACTCCCGACCTGCTGCCGGCGGACCTGATCGGCACCCTCGTCTACCACCCGGGATCCGGCGAGTTCACGACCAAGAAGGGGCCGATCTTCGCTAACATCGTGCTGGCCGATGAGATCAACCGCGCCCCCGCCAAGGTGCAGAGCGCGCTGCTGGAGGCGATGCAGGAGCGCCAGGTGACGATCGGCGACGCCACCCATCCGCTCGACGACCCGTTCATGGTCCTGGCCACGCAGAATCCGATCGAGCAGGAGGGCACGTACCCGCTGCCGGAGGCGCAGGTCGACCGCTTCATGCTGAAGGTGGTGGTCGGCTACCCCGACCGTGACGAGGAGTTGGCCATCGTGCGGCGCGTGGCCCGTACCGAGCCGCCGCAGCCCGTCGAGGGCGTCCTGGAACCGGCCGACTTCGCGCGGCTGCGAGCGCTGGCCGACCGCATCTACCTCGACGAGAAGGTGGAGGAGTACATCGTCGACCTGGTGCGCTCGACGCGGGAGCCCGCGGCCCTTGACCTCAGAATTGGCGGGCTCGACTTCGGCAACCTGATCGAGTACGGCGCCTCGCCGCGCGCTACGATCTACCTGACGCTGGCCGCGCGGGCGTATGCGCTGCTGCAGGGTCGGGGTTTCGTCACGCCGCAGGACGTCAAGACCATGGCGCCCGACGTGCTGCGCCACCGGGTGATCGTCACCTACGAGGCGGAGGCCGAGGAGCGCACCTCCGACGACCTGATCGCCCTCATTCTCGAATCGCTGCCGGTGCCCTGACCGTTCCAGCACATGATCTCCGCCGAGCTCATCCGCAAGATCCGCTACATCCAGCTTCGCACGCGCCGCACGGTGACCACCGCGTTCGCCGGCGAGTACCGCAGTGTGTTCCGCGGGCAGGGCATGGAGTTCGACGAGGTGCGCGAGTACCAGCCCGGCGACGACGTGGGCTCGATCGACTGGAACGTCACCGCCCGCACCGGCCGGCCGCACGTGAAGCGGTTCGTGGAGGAGCGGGAGCTGACCGTCTTCTTCGTGGTCGACGTGTCCGCCTCCGGCCGTTTCGGCTCCACCGGCAGGGCCAAGACCGAGGTGGCGGCCGAGCTCGCCGCGGTGGTCTCGTTCGCCGCCGCCCGCCAGAACGACCGCGTCGGGCTGCTGGCCTTCAGCGACCGCATCGAGCTGTTCGTGCCGGCCAAGAAGGGCATCACGCACGTGCTGCGCATCGTGCGCGAGATCCTGTCGATCGAGCCGGCCGGCATCGGAACCGACCTGGCCGGCGCGATGCGCTACCTGAACCGGTTGTTGCGGCGGCGGGCGACGGTGTTCCTGATCTCGGACTTCCTGGACGGCGGTCAGGCAGGCGCCCGACCGCCGTGGTGGTCGCGCCTGACCGCCGGCGGCGGAACGAGGGGCGAGACCGAGGCGCCGATCGCGTCCACCACCGACCTTCGCATGGCCGCACGCCGCCACGACCTGATCGCGGCGTCCATCTTCGACCCGCGCGAGGCGGAGCTGCCTCCCGCCGGCATGGTCGAGCTGGAGGACGCCGAGTCGGGGCGCCTGGCACTGCTGGACACCGGCAGCCGCCGCGTGCGGCGCGACTACGAGCGGCGCGCGCGCGAGCGGCGCGAGGCGCTCAGCCGGCAGCTCCGCGAGCTCGGCATCGACGAGATCCCGATCCGCACCGACGCGGGCTGGGTCGATCGGCTGGTGCGCTTCTTCCGGATGCGGGAGAGGAGGGCAGCCTGGGCCTGAGGGGGCGGGCCGCGGCGATCGGGGCGGGTGCGCTCACGACCGTCATCGCGGCCGCGCTGATCACCGGTTGCACGCCAGGCGCGGCGGATCGCGCGGCCTCGGCGTGGGAGATCGACCATGCCTACGGCGAGGATCCGGTCGCCGTGCGCCTGCGCGTGGATCGGCTGCGCATCACCACGGCGCAGACCGTCCGGGTCGAGGTCGAGGTGGACGCTCCCGAAGGGGTACTGGTGCGGTTGCCGGAACTCGAGCAGTTCGCCGGCAGCGGGTTCCAGGTCGCGCCCCGCACCGAGCCGCCGGCCCTCGTCGGCGACGGTCGCACCCGGCACCTGCGCCGCTTCCGGCTCGAGCCGTTCCTGGCCGGCGACTACTCGATCCCGGAGCTGGCCGTCGGCTGGCTGGCGCCCGGCGGGGAGCCCGCCGGCCTTTCGACCGGCGCGCTGACCGTGCAGGTGAGCTCCGTGCTCGGCGATACCGGCGCGGCGGCTGCCTCGGAGGACCTCCCGGAGCTGCGCGAGGTGGGCGATCCGATCCGGGCGCCGCTGCGCTGGTGGCGTCCGGCGCTGGCCGGCGTCGCCGCGCTGGCGCTGGCCGCGGC
>JAPPNY010000264.1 GCA_028818385.1 Spirochaetaceae bacterium | reverse complement strand
GCGGACCCTACCGGAAGCGCCGGCCGGACGCCTGAATTCAAAAGACACCACGACCCACGCGGCCGCTGCTGTCGACGTCGATCCCGTGCGGCAGGTTGAACTCGCCCGGCCCGGAACCGGGACCACCCCACGAGAACAGGTAGTCGCCCGTGGACGAGAAACAGTGCACCCGCGCGTTGCCGTAGCCGTCGGTGACGTACAGGCGTCCGTCGCCGGCCGCGACCAGGTTAGTCGGCAGGTTGAACGGCCCTGCCGGCCGCGCGATGGTGCGGTAGTCGATCCCGACCACGCCGGTGTCGGACGGGCGCCCGCTCACGCCCATCGTCATCACCCGCTCGCCTGCGAGCGTGTACTCCGTGACCGTGTGGTCCTTGTCGTCGGTCAGGAACAGGCGGTCGTCGGCGGTGATGAAGATGCCGTGCGCCCGCGCGATCGTCCCCTCGCCCCACGAGCGCAGGAACGCGCCGTCGCGGTCGAACACGATGACCGGGTGCTCGCCGCGGTTGAAGACGTAGACGTTGTCCTGCGAATCGGCGGCCACGCCGGCGACCTCGACGTAGTTCCAGCCGGCCGGGAGCGCGCCCCAGTCCGGGTCGGGCCGATAGCGATGCTCGCCCGCGCCGACCGGATCGTCCCTGCCGGCCATCAGGCCATCCCCGGCAGGGCGAGCGAGTCACGCTCCAGCACGCCGTCGACGCTGTGCTTTTCTTCCCAGACTTGGCTGTGGATGTCGATCACCAGCCGGTCGCCTCCTTGCGCTCCAGGAACAGCTTCTCCACGTGCCGGACATCGTGCTCGGCCCGCTCGCGCCTGAGCTGCCTCAGGTGCGGCTTCCCGGCAAGCTGCTCCAGGTTCCAGTCGCGCACCAGCTCGCCGCTCTGCACCCGCCGCAGCATGGCGCGCATCTTGTCGCGCAGATCCTCGTCCAGGATCCTGGGATTCTGCGTCAGGCCGAGGTACACCGCGGTCGGCGATCCCGAGGTGTCGCCGACGCGCCCCTTGGTGATCGCCTCGACCTCGAACTGCATCTCGTAGAACGTCTCCGAGAACGCCTGCTCCGCCGAGAACCCCGCTTCGACCAGCACCTCGTAAGCCATCAGCATCAGCGGCCGGATCAGGCTGAGTCCGGCGGTCTCGGCGAACAGGTTCACCGCCACCTCGTCGCCGAAGCTGCACTCGACGCAGCCGAAGCGCAGCCAGCCCATTCCCAGCGCGAGCGCCATGACGATGTTGCGGGCGTTGCCTGATGCGTCCTGGTGCACGCCGAACGAGCCGTAGGTCCCCTTGCCGTCGACGTAGCGGCGGCGGGCGATCTGGCCCAGGCAGGCCGGCACGCACAGCACCACGTCGACGAACGGCGGCGGCTCGATCAGGCCGAAGTGCACGGCGTACCCGGAGGCGAAGTCGAGCACCTGGCCCTCGCGCAGGTTGGGCGCGATGTCGTCGAGGTAGATCTGGCGCTGCAGCTCATCGGGCAGCAGAACCAGCAGGATGTCCGCGCGCCGGACCGCCTCGGGGATGCTCACCACCTCGAAGCCGTCGTGGCGCGCGGTATCCGCGTAGCGGTCCTCGACGTTGCCGACGATGACGTCCAGCCCGGAGTCGCGCAGGTTCTGCGCCTGCGCGTGGCCCTGGCTGCCATAGCCCAGGGACGCGATCAGCTTGCCCTTCAGGTGTTCGAGATCGGCGTCCTTCTCCAGATAGAACGTGTCACGCCTGGCCGTCGGCTGCTGCATCCCTGACTCCTCGAGCGGTGGTTCCGAGCCGCCAGCTTACACCGACGCACCGGCGGTCGACGCGGCCGATCCCGGTCAGTCGGGAATCGGCGCCCCGTCTTGCAGCAGCCGCTCGTGCTGCAACTCGCTCCACAGGTCGGCCGGGATCGAGACGGACAACATCCGCGCGTTGTCCGCCACCTCCGCGGGAGTGGCGGCACCGGGGATCACCGCCGCGACAGCCGGGTGGGCGAGCAGGAATTGCAGTGCCGCCGCGCGCATCGGGACACCATGCCGTGCGCAGACGGCAGCGATGCGCGACACGGTCGAGCGCACCTCGGCGCTCGGCGCGCGGTAGTCGTAGGTCGCCGACGCGCCCGCGGCTCGGTCCCCGGCTCGAGCGGTGTCGGCCGCCAGGATGCCGGAAGCATAGGGAGCCCCCTTGATGATGCCGATGCCATGGTCGAGGCACCAGGCAAGCTCGTCGTCCAGCGGACGCTGATCCACCAGCGAATAGGGCATGGCCAGCAGGTAGTAGTCGACCTCGAACCGCTCCGCGAACCGGGTGATGCTGCCGACATCGTTGACGCCCGCGCCGACCGCGCGAATCTCCCCAGCGGCCTGCAGCTCCGCCAGCGCCCGGCAGCCGCCGCCGTTCACCAGTTGGTCGAGGAGGCGATCGGCGACCTCCCGCGATTCGTGCTCGCTGTAGTCCAGGTCGTGAATCGTCAACAGGTCCACGCGCGTGACGCCCAGCCGTTGCAGGCTGTCCTCGTAGGCGCGCATGACGCCGCCGTAGGTGAAGTCCCAGCGGATTCGGAACGGCAGGCCGCCGGGCCACTCGGTCGCATCCGCCGCGTCCGGCGCCCGTGGGCGCCCCAGCAGCTTGCCCACCTTGGTGGCAAGCACCAGATCCGCCCGGTCGCAGCCGCTGGTGAGGCGTTCACGGAACTGAGCGCCGATTCGATGCTCGCTCTGACCGTTCCCGTATGACGGCGCGGTGTCGAACAAGCGGATCCCCGTGTCGAATGCCGCGGCGAGCGTCTCCTGTGCCTGCGCTTCGGTGAGCACCCGGCTGATCCCCCCGATCGTGGCCCCGCCGAAGCCCAGGACGGTGACCTCGACATCCGTCGTACCGAGCCTTCGCGTGCTCGCAGGGTTCACCGGCATAGCGACGAAGGGTACGATGACGGCTCCTGGGCGGTCCACGCAGGACGATCCCACGCTCGGGTCCGTTGGTCGGGGCGGAACCCTCGATCAGCG
>JAPPNY010000001.1 GCA_028818385.1 Spirochaetaceae bacterium | reverse complement strand
CGGCTTCAACTTGGTCCCGGAGACTGCCTGATTCTGCTTGTTTCTAAGGAGGAGGTACGCAGGGACGATCCACCACAGGTGTTGGCGGCGGTGGAACGCATGCGCCTGTGTTCCTGCGTAGTGCTTCGCGGCACCGGAGCAGAATGGTCAGTCTTCCGAGGACCGGACCGAAGAGCTGTCGAGACGGAATCGGCTTGCATGGCGCGCATCTTGTACGCGGACGCCGATCCATGTCCACTTCCATATCATCAACAATGTAACAAAATAAATAACAATATGGTATCTTCCAAGGATTCTTGAAGGGACGGATCGGCCGCCGTCTACGGTAATGGCGGACTCGGTGATCATCTCTGCGGCGTCAGAGGCGAGGGAACGCGAACGATTCGGCGTTCTCCTCCGGTCGGGGGGAAGCATCCCCACGGTCAGGAAGCACGACGAGAACCGTTGCGTTTCGATCGCTCCTGATCCTCGAGGGTTCGGAGCCGCTCTTCATTCATTGGGCTATGATGGACGGTGGAGAGCGCACATGGCCCTGATGACCAAGACCTGGACGCTGGCCGAGTACCATCAAGTGGTCGACACGGGCGTCCTGGATGGTCAGCCCGTGGAGTTGCTCGGCGGGGAGATCGTGGTCATGTCGCCCGAAGGTGTGAGGCCTCACGCATCCATCAGTACCGACGCTGGGGAGTACTTGATGCTGCTGTTGGGTGAACGTGCCCAGGTGCGGCAGGCGAAGCCGATCACGCTCGTCGCCGTCGATTCCGAACCGGAACCGGACCTGGCGATCGTGGAGCGGTTGGGGCGCGGGTATCGCGACCATCACCCGTATCCGGAGAACGTGCTGTGGCTCATCGAGTACGCCGACACGAGCCTGAGCAGGGACCTCGACGAGAAGAAGCGGCTGTATGCCGAGGCGGGCATTCCGGAGTATTGGGTCGTGAATCTCAGGGACATGGCCGTGCTGGTGTTTCGCGACCCGGGCGCGGGGACGTATCGAAGCGAGCGGACGCGGGATAGCGGCGTCATTCACCCGCTGGCTCTTCCCGACGTCTCCGTTTCCGTAGACCGGTTGCTATAGCCTCGCGGTTCGGGATGCACGCTTCCCGCTCAGGCCAGGCCGCCGCCGCCGTCCACGGTGATGGCGGAGCCGGTGATCATCTCCGCGGCGTCGGAGGCGAGGAAGGCGAACGCCTCGGCGATCTCCTCCGGCCGGGGCAGGCGTCCCCATGGCGTGCCGCGGACGCGGGCCTGGTAGTTGGCCGGATTGTCGATCGAGGTGGACCAGTCGTTCGGGCTGTGCTCGGCAGAGCCGCGGATGAACGGCGTGTCGACGTGGCCGGGGTTCACCTGGCAGCAACGGATCCCCTCGGCCGCGTAGGAGCCTGCCGTGGCCGCGGTGAGGGCGCTGACTCCGAACTTGCTGCAGGCGTAGGCGGGGGCGCCGCCGCCGGCGCGCAGCGACGCCAGCGAGCCCACGCTGATGATGCAGCCGCCGTCGGCGCGGCGCATGGCCGGCACCACCGCCTTGATGCCGATGAAGATGCCGGTCAGGTTCAGCTCCAGGATGCGCCGGAACTGCGCCACCGTCATGTCGTCGTAGCTCACCCGGTGGTTGCCGCCGGCCAGGTAGCACATGGTGGTCAGGCTCCCGAAGCGGGACTCCACCCGCTCCACGGCCGCCTGCCATGCATCCGGTTCCGTGACGTCCAGCGGCACCGCCATCACCTCCGAGCCGGCACCCGTCAACTCCGCGGCCACCGCCTCGGCTGCGTCGAGCCGATAGTCGGCCACCGCCACCCGCGCCCCGTCCGCCGCAAACCGCCGCGCCACCGCCGAGCCCATGCCGCCCGCACCGCCGGCGACCAGTGCCACCCGGCCATCCAGCCGCTGGCGGCTGCGCTCTTCCTCGCCCGCTTGCCGCTCCATCGACACCTCCATACCACCCTCCTGCTACGGTTGACGATGATGTCAAAGAATGACATTAATGCGATGTCAGACGAAAACATCAGAGAACGCTGGCTGCCGTGTTCGAGCGGCCGACACGGGCTGGGATCCCATGGGCGGATATCGAGAACCTGCTGCGGGCCTGTGGCGCCGACATTGAGGAGCGAACCGGGTCGCGGGTTGCGATCACGCTCAACGACGTACTGGCGATCTTCCACCGCCCGCATCCTCGAAAGGAGACCGACAAGGGGTCTGTAGCGTCGGTCCGCAGGTTCCTGATGGCAGCCCAGGTGCGACCAGGTCACGAGGAGGGGCACGAGCCATGATGGAGCATCACGGATACCGGGCGGCGGTGACCTTCGACGACGACGCCGGAATCTTCCACGGCGAGGTGATCGACACACGCGATGTGATCACGTTCCAGGGAGAATCCGTCATGGAGCTGCGGCAGGCGTTCGCCGACTCCGTCGATGAGTACTTGGCGGTCTGTTCCGAACGAGGGCGGACGCCCGACAAACCATTCTCCGGTCGGATCCCCCTCCGGGTTACGCCGGAAGTGCACCGGGCGGCGACGGCGGCGGCCCGGACGGAAGGGAAGAGCCTCAACGCCTGGCTGGCCGAGACCGTCGAACGCGCGGTGCAGCAGACCACATAGCCTGCCCTGCTCGGGACAAGCCGCACTTGCGGATCTCGGGGCGCATCCTACAGACTTCGCCGCGTGAACAGCATTGAGTACCCGCCGGAGGGACGCACGCGAACTGATCCGAACACGGGCGTACGAGTCCGTCAGGTCACTGACCATCCCTCGATCAACCACCACCCGTTCTACTACCTGCCGGCGATGGACGACGCCATGCGGCACCTGGTGTTCGTCTCGCACCGCAGCGGGCGGCCGGAGATCTTCGTGGAGCTCCAGGAGGACGGGACGCTGGTGCAGCTCACCGACCACGAGGGGCTGGCGGAGTGGTCCGTCCATCCCTCGCACGACGGGCGGCACGTGTACTTCACCGACACCGGCGGCGGCTGGCGGATCGAGGTGGGCTCGCGGCGGGAGGAACAGCTCTTCTCGTTCGACGACGGCCGCACCGCGATCGAAGGCCAGGTCGGAGCGGCCATGGGCACGACCACGGTCAGCAGTGACGACCGCTGGTGGGCGGTACCCGTGAGCTTCGGCGATCGCTCCCGCATGCTGGTGGTCGACACCGCTTCGGGCGCGGCGGACTACGTGCTGGAGGCGGACGGCATCGGCCACCCGGAGTTCCATCCCGACGACGCGGAGTGGTTCCGCTACGCCGGGTCTTACCAAGCGCGCATCTGGGTGGCGCGGCGCGACGGCAGCCGGAACCGGCTGGCCTACGAGCGCGACGCCGCCGCCAAGGAGTGGATCGTGCACGAGACGTGGCGTCCGGGCACGCGGGAGATCGTCACCACCCAGTGGCCGCACGGCATGATCGGCATCGACGTGGACACCGGCAAGGTGCGGCGGGTCTGTTCCTTCAACGCCTGGCACGCCGCCATCAGCCGCGACGGATCGAGGCTGGTGAGCGACACCACCTTCCCGGACAACGGGCTGATGGTGTTCGACGCCACCGACGGGGTGGGCGAGCCGCAGCCGCTCTGCGCGTCCGAGTCCAGCAACGAGGGCGCGCACTGGGACACCGACCACTGCCCGTACGACGACGGCCCGACGAAAGTGTACGCCCCGCAGCACACCCACCCGCACCCGGCCTTCTCCCCCGACGGCCGGCAGGTGGTGTTCACCAGCGACCGGGGCGGCTTCGCGCAGGTCTACGTCGCCGAGGTGCGCGCAGCGTCGTAGCCGGTGCCGCCGGGTCTACGGCGGACCCTCAGACTTGCTCGCAAGCGGCGGTACGACGTCGCGGGACAGCCCCAGATCCGCCACGTCGTAGCGGTGCAGGAAGCCGTCCTCGGTTCCCACGATCAGGGCCGGCGAACCGTTCCAGTCGATGACGATCGGCGCGCAACTGTGGCATCCGAACAGCAGCGGGCACCCGTCCCGGTCGACCACCGCCGAGGCCGCTCCCCACACGGGCGCTTCGGGGGTGCCGACGTTGTCGATCAGGACGACGCCGGCGCCGATGTTGGCTTCCTGCGAAAGCCGGTAGAGCTCGCGGTGGGTGGGGAGGAGCTTGCAGTGGGTGCCGATCAGCAACTCCAGGAGCCCGTCGCCGTCCCAGTCGTACGCGAACAGTTTCGACCGGCCGATGAAGGTAAACTCCGGGAACCTGTTGGGGCCGCCGACGTACAGCGGCTCGCCGGACTCCGTGGGCACCCGTCCGAGTGGTCGCACGGCCTGTGGTCCGGCGTCCGCTTCGCGCGCGTACAGCGCCAGGTAGCCGTGCTCGTCCAGAGTGAGCAGCTCCGGCGATCCGTCGCCGTTCCAGTCGTCTACGCTCGGACGCACGCGCCACGCGCCCACGAACGGCCGGCCCTCGCAGGTCATCGGCACCGGTTCACCCCATCGTAGCCCGGCCTCGCCTCGCATTCCGGGAATCAGCCAGTACTGCCCGGTGATGCAGCCCAGGATCAGGTCCGTCACCCCCGGCTCGGACCACTCGGCTGCCGCCGGCCCCACGTAGCCCCAGGTCAGCTCCTCCGGCCCCTGCACCGAGCCCGACGGGCCGGCCACGAGACGGAACGGCCTGCCTCCGGCCGTGATGGCGACAGGCGGCGCGAACGCCGGCTCGCCGGCCGCGGCGGTGTCGCGCAGGTGGAGGATCTCGCCGCTGGCGTTGCCGCAGTACAGGTCCAGGCGGCCCGTCGGCGAGAGGACGGGTGTGGGGACGGCCAGAACGCCGGCCTTGATGACGTCGCGCTCCTGCCGCAGCCGCACCGGCTGGGCGAACGCGGCGCCATCGTTGACGGCCACGTAGAGGTAGCCGTCCTCCATCGTGCAGAGCAGGTCGGGGTACCCGTTCCGGGTCAGGTCGTGCGCGCCGATGCTGGCGATGCAGCCGGGAAAGCCCAGGGGCTGCCCGTCCTGCGTCGCGATGCCGCAGGGTGCGAGCCTGCCCGCTTCCAGCGCCGCCACCCGCCCCCGTGCCGCTACCGCCGCCGCGTCGAGCAGCCAGTCGTACAAACCGCCGCGGAAGTCGGCCACGAGCAGGTGCGTTTCTCCGTCGGCGAAGGGCCGCACCAGCAGCGGGGACGCGCGGCCGTCCACGAGCACCGGCGATGCCGGTTCGCCGGCGTGGACGGTCTGCAGCCGTTCGTAGCGCGAATCGGGACCGCCTTCGTTGCGGGCAACGTAGACGCGGCCTGTCACGTCTCTCCCGCGCCAGACGCCGCCGAGGTAGCGGACGCGCAGATCCTCCGGGAACGGCAGGTCCGGGTTCCACTGCGGCGGCACGGGTTGTGTCTGCCTCCAGTCGTTGTCGCCGAGGAGAAGGTGCGGAGCCGCGGCGCTGCCGGGCTCGGACAGAAGCTGCACCGTGCCCAGTCCCTTGCTCGCGTCGGGCGCGGGAAACGATGCGCTCCCGGCCGGCCGGAAGGTCCACCCGGTGTCGTACGAGACGCGGTAGCGCCGCAGTTCGCCGCTCGCGAACGACCACAGCTCCAGCGGCGTGCCATCGTCCGCGGTCCTGAGCGCTGCCACCCGCTTCTGCCCGCGCCGCTCGACCGACGACCAGCCCAGGTTCTCGTCGATCGCCGCGTTGGCGGGCGGACCGTAGCACGGCAGCCCTCGGTCGTCCCGGCCGGCCATCGTCCAGATATCGGTGCCGATCATCAGGTCCAGGCGGTCGCCGTGCTGCAGGATGAGCGGCGGCGCGGTCCCGAGCCCGTAGCCCAGGTCGACCGGACCGCCGCTGCGATACCGCAGAAGCCGCTCGTTCATGGCTGCCTCCCCGGCCGTGTCTGCTCGTCGAGTATCCGCGGGCCGACCGGGGCAAGGCGCAGGATCGGATAGTGCGAGTTGAAGAGAGCGCGGTCATCGGTGTCGCGCACGACCTGCCACGCGTAGCGCATGAGGGCTGCGACCTGGTCCTGCCGGTCGGGATCGTCGATCAGGTTGCGCATCTCGTAGGGGTCGTCGTCGAGGTGGTAGAGCTCGTCGAAGTCGAAGCCGTTCCAGACGAGCTTCCACGGGCCGTCCCAGACGATGCGTTGCGTCAGCCGGTAGCGTCCGCCGTGGTACTCGGCGAACCCGCGGGTGTAGTCGGCGGCATGGCGCTCGTCGGCGAGCACCGCGCGGAACGATCCCGAGTCCGGCGCGCCGATGGGTGCCAGCCCGGCCAGCTCCAGCAGGGTCGGCGCCAGGTCGTGCAGGCCGACCCGCGCCCTGCTCACGACTCCCTCGCTGACACCGGGCCCTGAGATTACCAGCGGGATCTGGTAGACCTCCTCGAACCCGCTCACGTTCTTGCAGTACAGCCCGTGCGCGCCGAGCAGCTCGCCGTGGTCGCTGGTCAGCACGACGATCGTGTCGTCGAGCCGGCCGGCGGCGTCGACCAGGTCGATCAGGCTGCCGAACAGGGCGTCGATCTCCGTGATCGACGCGTAGTAGCAGGCGGCGGCCTCGCGCCGCTGGCGGTCGGTCATGCGGCGCCAGGTCCTGCCCGCCTTGCGGTAGATGCCGGGTTGGCCCGCCAGGTCGTCGTGCACGTTGGGCTGCAGGGAGATGGTGTCCACGTCGTAACGGGCGTACGCGGCCTCGCCGGTGACGAACGGGTCATGCGGCTCGGTCACGCTCACAAGGCAGCACCACGGATCGTCGCCGGAGGCGGCATCCTGCAGGAATTCGCGGGCGAGCGCCGTGGCGACGCCGACGCCCCGCCGCTCCGGGGGAGTGTCGGTCACGCCGTAGAGCAGCGTCCGGTCATAGCCGGGCGGGTGGTCGTTGGTCCCGCGCAGGCTGAAGGAGCCCGTGTCCTTCGGGGCCGCGCCCCTTGCCCGTTGCGCGTCCTTGTACCGCGCGCTCTTCGTGCCGGCGTCCACCTCCCAGCCGAATCGGCGCAGGTCGTCGCTGCGCTCCACGTGCCACTTGCCGAAGTAGCCGGTGCGGTAGCCGGCCGCCTGCAGCCGCTGCGCCCAGTGCGGATGTTCCGTGCGGAGGTTGCACTGGTCGTCGTCCACGCAGTGGGTGACCTCCAGCACGCCGTGGGAGTGCGGGAGCAGTCCGGTCATCAGGCTGGCCCGCGCGGGCGAGCAGACGGCGTTGGGCGTGTATGCCCGCGGAAAGCGCACGCCGCGCGCCGCCAGGCGATCGAAGTGCGGGGTCTGGCAGGGACTGCCGGGATCCAGGACCCGGCCCTGCATCTGGTCGGTCATCAGGAACAGGATGTTCGGTCGGTCGGCGTTCATCGCGGGCAGGGTAGCGCGGTGCCGCGGGGGCCGCGAGCAGACATAATGGGCCGGGGAGGCCAGGATGCCATCGTCGAGCGAGCGCCGAAGCCGCGGCAATCCGAACGTCGAGCCGTTGGCACAGGAGCACGTGATCGCCGCGCAGGTGCCGGATCACACCCGCTTCTTCTTTCACGATCCGAACCTGGTCCGCCTGCCGGACGGCAGGCTCGTCATCGCCGCGCCGCAGTGGGGCAGGGCGCGAACGCCGGACGCAGGCACGCGGCACCTCCGCGTCCTGCTGAGCGACGACGGCGGCACGGCGTGGCACGAGGCTCCGTCGCTCCCATATGAGGAGGGGCGTCCATTCGTGCTGGATGGACGGCTGCTGATGTTCGTGCAGGAAGAGTCCCATCGCGACTTCCTGCTGGTGGGCAGCGACGACGGCGGCCGGAGTTGGAGCGATCCCGTGCGCGTGCTGCGAGGACCGCTCTGGAACATCTCGACCGCGATGCTGGAGCGGGACGGAGAGCTGCTGTGGGCGATGGACTACGACCTGCCGGACGCCTTGTACGCCGGCAAGGTGATGGTGCGATTCGACCGCCGCCGCTCACCCTTCGACCCCGGCGGGTGGAGCATGTCTGAAGTGCTCGAGGCTCCCGCGATGCCGGAGGCGCTCATCGGGGCAGCACTCCATGAGGAAGCGGCGGCGGGCGCCGTGCCGGGTGCCAGGACGCGGCCTTTCGCCTGGCTGGAGCCCAATACCGTACAGGTTGCCGGCCACGTCCGCGTGTTCGTCCGCTGCACGATCCGGTCGCAGGGCATGGCGCACGTGGCCGCCGCGCTGGAGTACGACGCAGCGGCCGGCCGGCTGCGGTTCGATCAGTTCGTGCCGTGGCCGGGCGGGCAGTGCAAGTTCCTCATCATCCACGACCGTCCGGCCGGAATGTACTGGATGCTCGGCAATCTGGTCACCAACTCGCGCGACTATCTGGGCTGGGGTGAACGGGTGAAGCAGGCGCGCTACCGCCGCGCTGCCGGCGAGCGGCGCTGGCTATTCCTGCACTACAGCATCGACTGCCTGAGTTGGTTCCCGGCCGGCTGCGTGGCCCGCTGGCCGGACGACGTGCACCGCAGCTTCATGTACCCGAGCGCCGTGGTCGACGGCGACGACCTGGTGCTGCTGTCCCGCACCAGCCGCGACTCGCGCGACCAGCACGATGCGGATCTGTGCACGATTCACCGGGTGCGCGACTTCCGCAGCCTGGCGATGGACCTGCACGCCGGTGGCCTGCATCGGACCGTCCCCATCGACGAACGGCCGGAGTCGACAGCGAAGCGTTGACGGTGTGGAGGCGTACTTGTACTCCTGTACGATAGGCAGCGAATGACCACGAAGGAACAGATTCACCAGTTGATGGAGGACTTGCCGGAGAGCGACCTGGAACCGCAAAGAGCGAGGTGTCGCGTTGCTAGAGGATGATCGCCCTACGGATCCGGTGCTCACGTCGATCAGCATCGAGGGTTTCAAGAGCATCGAACGGATCGATCACCTGTCTCTGCATCCGATCAATGTACTGGTCGGGGCGAATGGATCTGGGAAGTCAAACTTCATCGACGTGTTCTCGTTGCTACGAGCCGTCCGCGAACACACGTTGGACACGTATGTCGAGCGGTCCGGAGGCGCGGACCGGATCCTCCACTTCGGGTCGAAGGTCACGCGAAAGCTATCGATCGCCGTTGCGTTTCACGGTGGTGGGAGCTTCGAGGTGCGCTTGGAGGTAGCCGAAGATGATCGCCTTATGGCCACTTTCGGAGGCGCCATAGGGAGCATAGTGATGGGCAGGCCGGGACATACCGGGTTTCTGGAATTCACGCGGGATCAACTCGAGCGCTTTCGGGTGTACCACTTTCACGACACGAGCCAGACAGCGCCGATCAAGCGGACCGCGGATCTTCATGACAACCGGTACCTGCGTGAAGACGGTTCCAACCTCGCCTCTTTTCTGTACCGGCTGCGGCAGAAGGAGGCGGCGGCGTACCGCATGATCGTTCGCACTGTGCGGCTGGTAGCGCCTTTCTTCGAGGATTTCGTCCTGGAGCCTCAGGCACTGAACGAGGACAAGATCCGTCTGGAGTGGCGGCACCGGGGATCCGACGCCTATTTCGACGCCTCATCGCTCTCCGATGGCACGCTGAGATTCATCGCATTGGCGACGCTTCTCTTGCAACCGACCGAGCTTCAGCCGCACGTCATTCTTCTGGACGAACCGGAACTGGGGTTGCATCCGTACGCGATCACTCTCTTCGGTTCCCTCGTCAGACAGTGCTCCCTCAAGCGGCAGGTCGTCGTCGCGACCCAGTCCCCGACGTTACTGGACCACTTCGAACCCGACGAGGTACTCGTGGCCGATCGCGTCGATGGCCGAACGGAGCTCAAACGCCTTGATCGGGACAGGCTGGTCACATGGCTGGAGGACTACAGCCTGGGACAGCTCTGGGAAAAGAACGAGATCGGCGGCCGTCCTGCTCGTGAAGCCCTCTCGAAGGATACCGCGGGGTGAGGCGGCTGCTCGTACATGTCGAGGGTCAAACCGAAGAGGATTTCGTCAAGGGGATTCTCGCTCCTCATCTTCTGGGCCGAGGGTACTCGCTGGTTGCCGCACGGCTGATGGGAAGTGCCCGGGGGCGCGAGCGGCGTGGCGGAATCAGGTCGTGGCCGGCAGCGCGGCGGGACATCGTCCACCACCTGCGGGAGGATCCGAGATGCGTCGCGACCACCATGGTCGATTACTACGGAATGCCGCAGCATGGCCCGGGAGCTTGGCCGGGTCGGGCAGTTGCCGGCTCACGCGAGCCGTCGCAACGGTCTGAGGCCGTCGAAGAAGCCGTCGTCGCCGACGTTGGCCGCGCAATGGGCACCAGCTTCGACGCGCGCCGATTCATCCCCTATGTCGTGATGCATGAGTTCGAGGCCCTGCTCTTCAGCGACTGCGACGGGTTCGCGCGCGGCGTTGAGCGTCCCGATCTCGGGTCGAGCTTTCAGGCAATCGTCAATCACTTTCGAAATCCGGAGGAGATTGACGACTCTCCTCACTCCGCTCCGTCGAAGCGGGTCGAAGAGACTCTGCCTGCATATCAGAAGCCTCTCCACGGCAATCTAGCTGCTCTGGAGATCGGCCTGTGCGCCATGCGCAACGCGTGCCCCGGATTCCGACGCTGGCTGGAGCGCCTTGAGAGCGTGGAGGATTCCGGAGCCAAGCGGTCCTCGTGAGAGCTGCGCCGAGCTGACGGTCTACGACCCCTGGAAGCGTTACGAGTGCTCCGGGCCAGCCTCCTCGAGCGCGGCGAGGACGGTGGGGACGTAGCGCATCTGGCTGGACAGTTGCTTGCCGAGGTCGCGGTAGCCCTCCAGGTCGGGCATGACGCCGACCGCGGGCAGGGCGCGGTGCAGGCAGCGTCCGATCTCGGGATCGCCGGAGACGGCGAACGCGTCGGCCACGCCTTCGATGATGATCTGGGTGCCGAAGACCTCGCCTTCCTCGATCCGCTGCATGGTCTTGCAGCTTCCGCCGATGAAGTGGCCGGTCTTCTCGTGGAAGGTCTCGCGCACCAGCCAGCGTCCTCCGGCGAGGATGGCGCCGGCCACGTCGTCCTCCTGGGTGAGGTCGTAGTAGCGCTTCAGGGCCGACAGCAGAACGGTGACCATGAAGGCGATGTTGCCGCGGCAGTGAGGGTAGCCGCACCAGCAGTGGCCGGAGGTGAGCATCCGCGTCCAGCCGCCGGAGGCGTCCTGCTTCTCCAGGATGCGGCGGACGACGACGGCGGCGCCGTTGGCGGCGCGGCGGTCGCCGGTGGCCGAGGCCAGCATGGTCAGGTGGATGAGGTGCCAGCCGGCCTCGCGCACGGCGCTGAACTCGTAGTGGTCCAGGCGCTCGGGCTGCAGAAGCCAGCCGGCGGATCGCAGCAGCGAGTCGCGCACCGCCTCGTCGCCGGTCAGCAGGAAGTGCAGCAGTGGGCCTTCCGCCCACATGTGCGAGGGGATGCCGCGGGTGCCGGGGACCTTGCTGCGGAAGAAGGCCGGCAGGTAGCCGCCCAGGTGGGCCGGCATGTGCATCGGTTGCAGCCCGACGTGGCGCGTATCGTGGAAGGCGTTGACGGTGTCGACGTCGGCCAGGTGCCGGGCGGACTGCGCGCCCCACGCCGCCCATCCCGGTTCGCCGCCGCGCAGGAACTCCCAGTAGGCGCAGTAGGGCGTGTCGTACTCGTTGTTGCCCCAGCTCCAGTCGCCCTCGCCGTACCAGTCGCCGAAATTCACGTGGCCGTAGGCGCGCCAGTGCTCCTGGTCCTCGTGGAACTGGCGCAGCGCTTCGGCGGCGAACCGCTCGTAGCGCGGCTGCGCCGAGCCCTCCTTGGCGGCGAGCCGCGGCAGCGCCCCGGTCGCATTGGCGTAGGCGAGGCCGGGGCGGGCCGCGACCGGCGTCTCCAGCCACTCGAACAGGGGCGCGATGGCGTCGCGGTCGGCTCCGTCGGGCGGCAGGGCGAGAAGCAGCTCCGTGGTCAGCGCCATGCCCTCGCGCAGCACGTAGCGCCCATCCTGCAGCCACCGGTAGAGCCGCTGCCACGCTTCCTCGTCGCCGGGCAGCTCCTCGCCGGAGAGCTCCGGCAGGAGCTCGAGTCGTACGGCGTCGCCGCTGACGGCAACGCCCTTCGGATAGCTCTGCCAGAAGTATCGGATCCCGGCGGCAAGCGTGTGGCCGGTGGCCGAGCTCACGCGGAGGTACCCGGAGGTGCGCCCGTCGCGGCTCTGCCGGCCGGCGGGGGTGACGATGTCATGGGCCAGGTCGTGCTCGTGGCGCACGCTCCAGGAGTGGTTGTCCGGGATTTCGAACCGCTCGCCGGCCAGCTCCACGGCGGCTGCCGCGAACGGAACATCGAGCACGCAGGAGCGGACGCCGAGCAGGGCCTGCTCCTCGTCCACGCCGGGCTCGAACACGGGATCGGCGTCCGGGTCCGCGCACTGCACCACCAGCCGGTGGTCGATCTTCACGAACGGCTGCTCGGCGTAGACGTGGATACGCAGCTCGCTGCGCAGCCGGGCGTGCCCGGCCGCGTCGCGATGGACGGCGTCACAGCGCAGCGTGGTGCGCAGTGGACCGGTGTGCTCGACGGACGCCGAGGTAGCGGCGGCATCGAGCGGCGTGCCGTCGGCCAGTTCCACGCGCAGCGCCCGGTTCAGGGGGCCGCCGGCGAGCGGTGGGCCGCCGGCTGTCGGCTCGAGGAGGAGCCAGTTCTCGGCATTCGGCTGCACGGACACCCGCAGCATCCGGCCGGCTACGAGGACGGCGCCGCCGTCGCGCCGCTCCACGCTGAGCGCTCCGTCCGCGTTCGGTGCTGCGGCGGCGCCCAGCAGGACGCGGCCGTCCGCGCGACCGCCGGGCTGGAGCGGGGGAGGCACGGCGGCGTCGACCAGCACCCAGCGGGCCGAGCCGTCGGGCCAACGGCTGTGGATGCGGGCCTGGGCGGCCGAGGCGTCGTCGGGGCCGTCGCCCCATGCGAGCCGGGCGTCGCCGGCCGAGAAGAGCGCGCCGCGGGAGACCGGCACGCCGAAGGTGAGCGGCAGCCCGGCCAGCGACGCAGCGGCGCCGGTGTCGCACAGCTCCACCTCCGCCTCGATCGGTGACATGGCGTTCGGAGAGCGCGGCTTGGGCCGGCTCGTGCTGAACTCGCAGACCGACTCGGTGGTATCGCCGTCCTGCTCGGTTGCCGTCAGCCGCGCGGTCCAGGTCCGGTCGAGGGGCAGGGCGGCAAGTGGGATCGCATGCAGGGTCGACGGGCCGTCCGGGGCGGGCTCCACGACCGTCGCCCCGGTTGCGTCCTGAACGGACACGGCTACCTTCGACGGCGGAAAGGTCAGGCAGTGGACGGTGGCGGCAGCGGCATCGCCGGCAGCGTCGACCTCCACGTGCAGGCGTTCGATGGCCGGCGCGAACGCGCTGGGCTCCGGGGCCTCCGCCAGCAGGACGAAGCGCTCGATCCGGCACTCGCCGCGCCCGTCGCTCGCGAACTGAATCCACTTGACCCGGTCGTCGAACAGAATCGGCCGGTCGATGACTATGAGGTGCCGCCGGTTGTCGTGGCGCCGCGGCTCGATCCGTCCCACGTCTTCGGAGCCCAGGCTGAGCTCCAGCGGGAACTCCTCGCCTGCCTTGTCGTAGATGAGGGCAGCCAGGTAGTAGGGACCGGGCAGCTTCGGGTTCCGGGGCGGCACGCGGAAACGGTGCCGGACAGTGGTGGTGATGCCTGCGGCGGCCACCGAGGGTGGACGGTAGATGCTGTAGTTGGCGTAGCCGGTCAACCCCAGGTCCGGGACCCAGCCGTCCATCGACTCGCTGTCGATCGCTGGCAACGAGTGGTTGCCGGGCTCGGCCAGCAGCGCCTCTATCCGCGACTCATCGGCGACGTCGATGTGCGGGATGAGCTCCATCGGACGCCTGGGCATCTCAGGCGGGGATGTGGTCGGCGGCCGCCGCGTGCAGGAGCCAGAGCATGGCCGTGGTGATTACGCCCGAGGGCGGCACCACGCGCACGTCGTAGCCCGGCAGGGTGATGCTCGCGTCGCCGTAGCGCCAGTAGGCGTTGACGTGGATCTCGCCGGCGTGGGGGTAGATGGCCTCGATCTCCCTGCCGCCGAGGATCCACGCCGACCGCTCGACGGTCGCGCGGGCGGCGGGCAACTCGTCGTCCGGGAAGGTGTAGTAGCCGTTGTATATGAAGAAATCGCCGGCCTGCAGGTCGGCCTTCTCGTCCCGCTCGGGGAAGATCAGCCGGAAAAAGCCGGGGTCTCCTGTCAGCCCGCGCTGGGCGTACAGATTGTGGCCGATCGAGGCGCACCACACCGCGTGCCCGGCCGCGCGTGTGGCGGCGGCGACGGCGCCGATCTCGGCGATCTTGCCCAGCTCGGTCGCTCGGATGCCGACCAGGCAGCGGAGCCACTCGGACAGCAGCTCGCGTCCCTTCTGGCCGGCCGGCGACGGCACGATCGTGTACTCGCCGGGGTCGTGGAAGGCCTTGCCCTCGTGCTGCGCGTTGCGGTCCAGGCCGGTGGCGAGGCCGCCGCTCATCAGGAATACCGGCTGCCTGCCGAGCGCCGCGCAGGCGTTGGCCAGCTCGATGCACCAGAGCCACCCGGCGGAGATGTTGAGCGCGCTGGCCAGCGGGCAGATGGTCGCATCGCCGTAGGGGAGGACGGGCGCGTTGCCGGCCGGCAGACCGGTGTCGATGAAGGCGGCCACCTTCGGACGCAGGGGCGAGTCCGCGGAGCCGATCAGCGTGACCGCCACGCCGCGGTCGGCGAGTCCGTCGAGGAGCGCCCCCTGGCGGTCGGCGGCGTTGTCCTGCGTGGCCGCGATGACGACGTCCTCCGGGGAGACGCCGTCGTCGAGGGTGAACGTCTCGCCGCCGGGGATGCCGCGCACCATCATCAGGCCGGACGCGCGGTGCTGCAGCTCGCTGACGAATCCCTCCTCGTCGCTGAGCGCCCACACCCGGCCGCCCGCGCAGGCGCGTTCGGCCGCGCGCGTGGCGGCGGCTGCTATCGACGGAAGCTGCCGCTCCAGGCGGGTGAGCCCGGCCTGCACGGCGTCGAGATATTGTGTGGCGAGTGATGTCATAGGTGTGCTCGTGCGGGAGTGTAGCGGCGCCGGCCCAGCCGGACCAGCGGGCGCGTTTGCGACATCGCGGCATTCCCGTACATCACGTGAGTCCCGACTGGTCGGTGCGATCATACGAAGCTGACGCTCCCGGCTACAGGACTGCACGGGCGGCTGCAGATTCGTGGTCGCGAGGGCGGGATGCGCGCTTTACAACGGCACACACGAAACGCGATCAATTGACGTAAAGATCTTATATTGATATATTTATGTATGATTCGTTCGGTTGCCGAGAACGAGGTCACGTCCACCGTGTCCGCCCTCTCCGACGATCAACTCCTGGAGCAGACGGGCTGGCTCGCCTCGATTACCAGGTCCATGTCTTCGTCATCGATCACCTGATCGAGGTCGAAGCGCGCCGCGTCTACCTGCGCCGCGGCTTCTCCAGCCTGTTCGACTACGTCAAGCGCGGGCTGGGCTACACCGACGCCGCCACTTGGCGCCGGATCGGCGCCATGAAGCTGTGCACGAGGATCGAGGGCGTGCGCGATCGGCTCTGGGACGGCTCGCTGACGCTGGACGCCGCCGCGCAACTGCAGGCCGCCTTCGAGCGACGTACTCGCTTCCAGCGACGTGATCGCGAGCGAGCGCGTGGGGCCGCGACCGGTACAGGATCGGCCCCACGGCCGAACGGCTCGCCACGTTCGGACGAGCAGAAACCGGCGCCGCAACCAAGCCCGGGACCGGCGCTCGACCTGTCGGCGCAGAGGGCGCTGGTGGAGCAAGCCGCCGGCAAGAGCACGCGGGAGGTGAGGAAGATGCTGGCCGAGCTGGATCCCGCGCTGGCGGTGCCGGCCGATCGGGTGCGGCCGCTGGGAGAGGGACGCTGGGAGCTCAAGGCGGTGATCGACGCGGACTGCCAGCGCGGGCTGGAGCAGCTCAAGGGCTTCCTCTCCCACGTCGATCCCCGCATGACGCTGGGGCAACTCGTGGGTCGCCTGGTCAGCGAAGGCCTTGACCGCCACGACCCGGGTCGTCCGCCGCGCCGTGGATGCAGGCGCACCGCACCCGAGGTTGCCGACCGACCTCTGACGGGTCAGGCGGTGAGTTCCGACGGGGGTCGTGCGCCAGCGGCGAAACGGTCTGCCACGTACGCGGACGCCATGACTTCGGCGGCGGTGCCGGCGCAGCGACGCCCTCAGCCGGCCGGCGGCGGAAACTCGCCCGCGAACCGGCAGCCGAATGCGGACTGGCGTGCTACTTCGGCGCCGAAGCGGTCCGCTCCCACTGGCAGCACCGACTCCTTGGCGCCGCACACGCAGCGGGACTCGGACGGTCGAGCCCCATCGGAGAAGCGCCAGGAGCGTCCGGCCCACATCCCTACTTCGGCGCCGAACTCGCGGCCTCGGGCCGCCCGCGTGATCGGCAGGGACGCGCCGCCGAACATGTCAGGTAGAATCACGCAGCGAGCATCGGTATGGGATTCTGGATAGAAGATGGCGAGACGATGCTGTTCATCGGGGACAGCATCACCGACTGCGGCCGGCGGGTGGAGGCGGCGCCGCTGGGTGACGGGTACGTCCGCCTGTTCGCGGAGCTGACCACGGCAGCTCATCCGGGGAGGATGATCCGGTACTTCAACAAGGGAATCGGCGGCAACCGCGTCACCGACCTGCGGGATCGATGGACGGATGACGTGGTCTATCACCGGCCGGACAAGCTGTCGATCAAGATCGGCATCAACGACCTGCACAGCGTTCTGAACGACGATCCGGATGCCGTGCCCCCTGCGCGGTTCGAGGAGGTCTATCGTGCCGTGCTCGAGCGCACGCGCCGGGAGCTGGATTGTCCGATCATGCTGATCACGCCCTTCTACATTTCGGTCGAGACGACGGCAGACTCGTTCCGTCGGCGGGTGCTCGACCTGCTTCCCGCCTACCTCGACGTCGTCGAGCGCTTGAGCGCCGCGTTCGGCACGCGGCTCGTGCGGCTGCACGATGTCTTCCGGGAACAGTTGAAGTACCGGGACTCCGAGACGTTCTGCCCGGAGCCGGTGCATCCCAACGGAGCGGGCCACCTGGTCATCGCCCACGCGCTGTTCGACGCGCTGTCCGAGTGATGACTCGCCGCGAGGCGGTCCTCGCTACGCCAGGCCAGTGAGTTCCTCGCTGACTCGCCAGAGCTCCCGTGCCAGGCGCCGGTTGCCGGCCGCGGACGAGGCTCGGGCGCGGCGCCGGTCGACGAAGTAGGCGCCGGTGACATCCGCGACCTCCGGGTCGAGGGCGAGGTAGACCGGGGTGCGGGCGCCGGTGGCCACGGGACTGCCGCCGCCGAAGTTGACGTGCAGCAGCTTGGTGTCGATCACGCCGGGATGCAGAAAGTTGGCGGTGACCTCGGCGGCGTCCACGCGGCGCGCCAGCTCGCACGTGAACAGCGCGTTCGCCAGCTTGGAGTTGCAGTAGGCATGCCAGCCGTCGAAGCCGCGTTCCATCTGCAGGTCGTTGAAGTCGATGCGGCCGCTCGAGTGGACGCCGGAGCTGACGTTGACGATGCGCGCGGGAGCGCTCTCCCGGAGCCGTTCGAGCAGCAGGCTGGTCAGCAGGAAGGGCGCGAGGTGGTTGACGGCGAGGGTGCTCTCGTAGCCGTCGGCGGACACTTCCCGGTCACGGACGGCGATGCCGGCGTTGTTGATCAGCACGTCGAGCCGCGGGCAGGTGCGCAGGATCCGCTCGGCCATCGCCCGCACCTCGGCCAGGGAGCCGAAGTCGCCGGACACCCACGTCACGTTCGGGCTTCCGGTGGCGGCGGCCAGCTCGCTCGCAGCTTCACCGGCGCGCTGCTCGGCGCGGCCGTGCACGATCACGGCGCAGCCTCGCTCGGCCAGCGCGCGGGCGGTGGCGCGGCCGATGCCGTCGGTGCTGCCGGTGACCAGTACCGTCTGACCGGCCACGGCTAGATCACCTCGACGTTGCCGCACACGCCGAGCGACTGCCCGGAGACGTTGCGGCCGGCCTCCGAGCAGAGGAACAGGATCATGTTGGCGACGTCGCGATTGGTCACCTTGCGCCGAAGCGAAACGTGGCTCACGTACTCCTCGGCCACCTCGTCGAACGTGCGGCCGAGCGCGGCCGCGCGCGCAGTGACCACGCTCTCGAAGCGGTCGCCGTCGACCACGCCGGGCAGGATGGCGTTCACGCGGACGCCGTCGGGTCCGAGCTCCTGGGCGAGGCTCTGGGTGAAGCCGATGACCGCCCACTTGGTCGCGGAGTACACCGACCGGTAGGCGTAGCCGAGCCTTCCGGCGACCGAGGACAGGTTGATGAGCGCGCCGCGCCCGGATTCGCGCAGCGCCGGCACCGCCCGCCGCGCGCAGTAGAACTGCGAGTTGAGGTTCACCGCAACGGTGCGGTCCCAGTCCTCGACGGTGATGTCCTGGACGCCGGCGGTGGGGCCGGCGATGCCGGCGTTGTTGACCAGGACGTCGAGCCCGCCCAGCGCGTCCAGCGCCGCGTCGAAGAAGGCGTCGACCTGGTCGACCGCCGCCACGTCGACCACCGACGCCGTCACGTCCGGCAGGGAGGCGCGGCACTCGGCGATCGCCTCCGCCGAGATGTCGCACAGGTGCACGCGCGCGCCGTGCTCCAGGAGCCCCTCCACGGTGGCGCGGCCGATGCCGCGCGCGCCGGCGGTCACGACCACCCGCAGATCGGGCGCGATGCCGGTGTCCGCGCCGCTCACGGTGTGCCCCGCCGGGCGCCGCCGTCCATGTAGACGGAGCTGCCGAACACGTAGGAGCAGGCCCCGGACGCCAGGAACACGGCGACCTCCGCGATCTCCTCCGGCTCGGCGATCCGCCCGGCCGGCAGGCCGCGCCCTGCCTCGGCGATCAGGTCGTCCACGTCGCGTCCCTCCTCCGCGGCGCGGGCCGCGTGCAGCCGCCGCGCCCGAGTGGTGTTGGTGAGGCCGGGACAGATCGTGTTGACCAGGATGCCGTCGCCGGCGACCGCGTCGGAGAGCGCCCTCGTCGTGTTGAGCACGGCCACGTTGGCCAGGCTGACCGGCAGGTTGCCGCGCTCCGGGCTCGCTCCCGCGGCGCCGGCGATGTTGACGATCCGGCCGCCACCACCGCGCCTCATGTGCGGGATCACGAGCTGCGCCATGCGCAGGTAGCCGTAGCTCTTGAGCGCGAGCGCATCGTCGATCGTCTCCACCGGCAGGTCCAGCACGTCGGCCGCCTGTGCGGCCCCGGCGCAGTTCACCAGCACGTCGACTCCGCCGAGCGCCGCGGCGCCCTGCTCGACCGCCGTCCGGCAGCCGTCCGCGGTTGCCAGGTCGGCCGCCACGGCGTGCCCGGCCGCGCCGCGGGCAGCGATCTCCTGGACTACCCGGCCCAGGCGGGCCCGGTCGCGCGCCACCACGCAGACGGAGGCGCCTTCGCGCGCCAGCGCCAGCGCGCAGCACCGGCCGATGCCGCGGCTGCCGCCGGTGACGATCGCCCGCTTCCCGTCGAGCTGCAGGTCCATGACGGTCGCCGGCTGCCGGTTGCCCGGTCCGCTACCGGACCTCGTCTTTGGTCTCGAACTCGGCGGGCATCGTGATCTCGATCACCTCCCAGTCGTCCGAGTACTCCAGCAGCTCGTGCTTGACGCCGGGAGGCTGGTACCAGGCGTCGCCCGCCTCCACGCGCATCTCGCCGACCCCCTCGAAGTACATGCGGGCCCATCCCTTCAGCATGTAGGCCATCTGGAAGTCCAGGACGTGCGAGTGGTAGCCCATCGGGCCCTTGCACGGATCCACCGCCTTGATCACCTGCGCGAGCACCCGGCCCTGCGTGGCGTTGGTGATGCCCAGGTCCCGGTACCGGAAGTAGGGCCGCAGTCCGTCCTTGACCCAATCCGCCTCTTTCGCATGCGCCGCGAACGCGTCGATCTGCTTCGTTCCCATGCTCGCCTCCTCGCTGCCTCGGCTCAGGAGTCTGTAGGATTGGCGCGGGGGCGGCAATTCGGCCCGGCCCGGTCCGGGCCACGGCTACTCCGGCTCGAAGCGAAATCCGTACAGGTCGGCGTCGCGCAGGTGGAAGCGCAGCTTGATGCCGCGCGGCTCGACGTTCACGGCGTCCCGCTCCGCCCATCGCATCCGGTGCCGCACCGCGTCGCCGGTGAACCGCCTGCATGCCTCGCGTTCGTAGCCGTCGAGCGGCTGGCCGGCGGTGTCGGTGACCTCGACCTCCACGAAGCCGCCGGGCCGGCAGCACGCGTTGATCGACAGGAAGGGCGCCATCGAGAAGACAGGTTTGGTCTCCACGATCCCGGTGTAGACCCCGGCGGTGAGCGAGACCCAGCCGTCCAGCCGCAGCGTCGCCAGGCAGAGGTGATGGCCGTCGCGCGACAGCTCCCGGTCCCGGACCTCCGGAGCATCGAGGCCGGCGGCATGGCCGAAGATCCACCAGTTGTTGTGGACGTTCTTGCCCCCGTAGTAGATCCGGATCTCGTCGCCGACCTCCAGCGGCGCCGAAGGCGTCTCCACGCCGAGCGGGTCGTAGGGCTCGGGACCGCGCGGGATGAGCGGCCGGTGCTCCTGAAGGCGGTGCCACTGCCGGCCGTCGCGGCCGTAGTGCAGGTAGGGCTCCATCACGTTGTCCACCTGGTGGTAGACGTTCAGCAGCCCCAGATGCATCTCGCCGGCGCGCCAGGGGACGAACCCGTAGTGCCCGTCGTCGAGGTTGTCGCCGGCACCGACCTCGAAGGCCATGGCCGGCTCCGACCAGTGCAGGCAGTCGTCGCTCTCCAGGCGGTAGACGCAGCGGCGCGTGTTCCAGACGCCGGCGGGCTTGTCCGGCCACACGGGCAGGTCGTCGGCGGCAAAGCCGGCTCGCGAGGGGGAGGTCCACCTGCGTGCCCGGCCGTGCAGGACGTACCTGCGGTCGACCGGGTCGTGGGTGAGGATCTGCACGTCGCCGGTCCAGGAGGGAATGAGCGGGTTGGCCGGGTGCGGTTTCCAGAGCACGCCGTCCTCCGACACCTGCATGCATAGGCCGGCGCCGTACAGGTTCTGAGCAGGGAAGGAGTGCGTGTCGGCCCGCAGCCCTGCGGGCGGGTGGTCGTGCCGCTCGTACTGGGTGTGCAGCATCTTGAATCGCCGCGACGGATCCTCCTCCTCCGGATCCAGGATGATGGTCTGCGTCCGGGCGCGCGCCTCCGGCGACAGGTCGAGCACCACGTTGGTGTCCATGCCGTCGATCGCGCGGATGCCGAGCTGCGGCTTCTCCCAGTGGATGCCGTCCGCCGACTGGGCGTAGCACACGCGCGCGTCGGTCAGGCCCATGCCGGGACGGATCGCGAAGTAGTTCTGCACGTCCTCGTACCAGCACTTGAACAGGCCGTCGGCGGGATCCCTGATCACGTCGAAGCCGCTGGTGCGGAAGTACGGCGTGTCCTCCCACGGCTGGTCGCGCCGCATCAGGGGGTTGGCGGGGTGCTTGCGAGGAGTGTGCCGCCGCCGCGTGATGTTCTGCACGCTGGCGATGACGTCGTCGTCGATGAAGAGCTGGCGGATCTCGCCGATTTCCTTGAAGGCGTGCTCGCGCGAATACGAGAAGTACATGGAGCGGGGCTACTCCGGCTCGAAGCGGAATCCGTACAGGTCGGCGTCGCGCAGGTGGAAGCGCAGCTTGATGCCGCGCGGCTCGACGTTCACGGCGTCCCGCTCCGCCCAGCGCACCCGGTGGCGGACCGCGTCGCCGGTGAACCGCCGGCAGGACTCGCGCCCGTAGCCGTCGAGCGGCTGTCCGGCGGTGTCGGTGACCTCGACCTCCACGAAGCCGCCGGGCCGGCAGCAGGCGTTGATCGACAGGTACGGCGCCATCGAGAACACCGGCTTGGTCTCCACGACCCCGGTATAGACCCCGGCGGTGAGCGAGACCCAGCCGTCCAGGCGCAGGATCGCCAGGCAGAGGTGATGGCCGTCGCGGGAGAGCTCCCGGTCGTGGACTTCGGGACGGTCCAGGCCGGCCGCCTGTCCGGAGATCCACCAGTCGTGGTGGACGTTCATGCCCCCGTAGTAGATCCAGACCTCGTCGCCGACCTCGATCGGCGTGGACGGCGTCTCGGCGCCGAGCGGGTCGTAGGGCTCGGGGCCGCGCGGGATGAGCGGCCGGTGCTCCTGCAGGCGGTGCCAGGTGCGGCCGTCGCGGCCGTGGTGCAGGTAGACCTCCATGACGTTGTCCACCTGGTGGAAGACGTTGAGCAGCCCCAGGTGCATCTCGTCCACCCGCCAGGGGACGAAGCCGTAGAGCCCGTCGTCGAGGTTGTCGGCGGCGCCGGCCTCGAACGCCATGACCGGCTCCGACCAGTGCAGGCAGTCGTCGCTCTCGAGCCGGTGCACGCAGCGGCGCGTGTTCCAGATGCCGGCCGGCTTGTCCGGCCACACCGGCATGTCGCCGGCGGCGAAGCCGGCGCGCGGGGGTGAGGTCCACTTGCGCGCCCGGCCGTACAGCACGTACCGGCGGTCGATCGGGTCGTAGGTGAGGATCTCCACGTCGCCGGCCCAGTAGGGAATGATCGGGTTGGCCCGGTGCGGCTGCCAGCGCACGCCGTCCTCCGACACCTGCATGCACAGGCCAACGCCGTACAGGTTCTGGGCCGGAAACGAGTGCGCGTCGGCGCGCAGCCCGGCCGGCGGGCGGTCGTGCCGCTGGTACTCGACGTGCAGCATCTTGTAGCGGCGCGACGGGTCCTCCTCCGCGGGGTCGAGGATGATCGTCTGCGTGCGGGCGCGCCCCTGCGGCGACAGGTCGAGCACGACGTTGGTGTCCATGCCGTCGATCGCGCGGATGCCGAGCTGCGGCTTCTCCCAGTGGATGCCGTCCGCCGACTGGGCGTAGCACACGCGCGCGTCGGTCAGGCCCATGCCGGGACGGATCGCGAAGTAGTTCTGCACGTCCTCGTACCAGCACTTGAACAGGCCGTCGGCGGGATCCCTGATCACGTCGAAGCCGCTGGTGCGGAAGTACGGCGTGTCCTCCCACGGCTGGTCGCGCCGCATCAGGGGGTTGGCGGGGTGCTTGCGAGGAGTGTGCCGCCGCCGCGTGATGTTCTGCACGCTGGCGATGACGTCGTCGTCGATGAAGAGCTGGCGGGTCCGGCCGATTTCCTTGAAGGCGTGCTCGCGGGAATAGGAGAAGTACATGCGGACGGTACGCTCAGCCCGCCGCGCGCCAGGGCTCGGGCTCGCGGATGTCGTCGAGGGGGAAGATCGGGCGGCGCACTCGCTTCCACGGGAACAGCGAGAAGTCCGGGCTGCACAGACCGGGCAGGTCGACGATGAAGATCTCGGCGGCCAGCGGCCCGAAGGCGTTGCGGAAGCCGCCGGGCGACTTGACCTGCACCACCCGGAACGCGGTCGGCTCCAGGCCGGCGCAGCGGTACATCTCCGGGTCCCATTGCACCACGGCGCGCCGCATCGCCATCACCGAGATCGACCCGATCTCCAGCACGGCGACGCCGCCCACGTCGAACGGGAACCCGGTATTGGCGGCGGTCTCGTGCCGGAAGCGGCCGGGGGCGAGCCCGGCGACCCGTGCCGTGATCGGCACCGGCTGGTAGAAGGTCCGGTCGAGGGAGGCGCCGATCGGCAGGCTGACTTCCGCGCCGACGCCGGCCGCTTCGGCGGCATCGACGGCCGCCGCGTCGACGATGTTGAGGAGCGCCGTCCGCCGGAAGCCGGCGTCGAGCAGCGCCCGCAGCAGCGCCGTGCTGTCGCCGGTGGCGCCCGAGCCGGGCGCGTCCGCGCTGTCGCCGAAGACGTACATCCCGTCGCCGGGAGCGGCAGCCCGTTCGATCGCGGCGTCGATGGCGGTCAGGTCCGGGATGAAGTCGTGGCGGGCGTCCCAGAAGATCCCGGCCAGCCGGTCCGCCTCGCGGTCCGCGACCGGCTGTTCGTCCGCGTAGACGATCACCGTGCAGCCGTACTCGGGCAGATCCATCCACGGCTGCACCGCGCACGCGCCGGCCGACAGGACGCCGGGCTGCTCCTCGGCGGCGACCACCTCGCGCATCACCGGCTCGAACGCCCCGCCGGTGGTGTTTCCGTTCTCGCCCGGCAGCACCATCGGCAGGGAGCGGAACGCCTTCGCCGGCCGCGGCCCGCCGTCCAGGATCCCGGTGAGGATGCGCGCGCCGAGGGCGCCGGTCTCGACGTGATCGACGTGCGGCTGCGTGTGGTAGAAGACCATCGCGTCGGTCAGGTCGACCATGCGCCGGGTGACGTTGGCGTGGCAGTCGATCGTGGCCACGACCGGCAGGTCCGGGCCGACCAGCTCGCGGACCGCGGCGTACAGGCGGCCGGTGCCGTCGTCGTCAGCCTCGGTCACCATCGCGCCGTGCGTGACCAGCAGCAGGCCGTCGAGCGGCCCGGCAGCGCGGATTGCGTCGAGCAACTCGTCCTGCAGGCAGTTGTAGGTGGGATCGTCCAGCGGCCGCCCCGAGGAGGCCGCGAAGGCGAAGAACAGCGGCACGGCCGCCTCGCGCAGCTCGCCCAGGGCGCCCGCCACCTCGTGCCGGCAGCTTCCGAGCGTGTCGAAGACCTCGCGCCCGCGCAGGTAGAGCCCGGAGCGGAACCGTTCCAGGGACGAGCTGGCCGGCGAGAAGGAGTGCGACTCCTGGATCATCCCGCCGACGCCGACTCGGAACCTGTGATCACTCACTTGGCCGTCCGCGATGAGTGTGTCGGATATGCCGCTCACGCGCCATGTCCGACACACTCATAGCACGCCGGTACCGATAGGGCGAACGAGGCCCTGTAGCCGGTTTTCGCCTTGACACCGTACCGGGACGGGAGCAGGCTGGCCGGTCAAGACGCCATGTGGCGCAAGGAGACATTGATGCTTCCACGAACGCTTCGCGCACTTGGAATGGTGATGGGACTTGCCGTGCTCATGACCCCGAGCGGTTTCGCCCAGGAGATGCCGACGATGGATGTCGCGCCGACGCTCGGTGATTCGCAGGAATGGGCGACGCTGTCCCAGTATCAGAGCGACACGGGAAACAGCATCACGTCGTTCAACGAGTCGCCGATGCTGGGCGCGATGGTGGCCGCGGGAGACCTGCCGCCCGTCGAGCAGCGGCTGCCCGCCGAGCCGTTGGTGCAGAAGCCTTATCACTCGATCGGCACGTACAGCGACCGGCCGTTGCGGCTCATCAAGAGCGACACCGAGGGCGGACCGCTCGGCGCGATCGTCCATCACGGCGCCATCGAGTGGAACCGCGGTACCACCGACCTGCAGCCCTGGGTCGTGCAGGACTTCCAGTACGCCAGCGACGGAATGGCGCTGACCCTCACGTTGCGAGAGGGCCTGAAGCTCTCCAATGGCGTCGAGAACACCGCCGACGACTGGCTGTTCTGGTGGGAGGACATCGCCCAGAACGACGACATTGAGAAGTTCATGGGCAACTTCACCGTCGCGGGCGAGCCCATGACCGTGCACAAGATCGACGACCATACCGTCCAGTTCCGCTTCGCCGCGCCGTTCTGGAACGTGCACCTCTCCCTCTATGGAACCCGGCGTGCCGGGCTGATCGACCGGGAGACCATCAAGAAGTACCACATCGACTACAACGAGGACGCGAACGAGCTGGCCAAGGAGCACGGGTTCGACAGTTGGGCCCTGCTGGTCAGCGGTCTGATCAGGGACCCGTGGCGGCCCAGCCAGCAGTTCCCGCACGATCTCAACCTCGAGATCGCGTCGACCGGCCCGTGGCGGTACAAGGACTCGCCGACCGGCGCCGTGGTATGGGAGCGCAATCCCTACTACCACCACATCGATACCGCGGGCAATCAGCTCCCCTACATCGACTCCGTGATCACGACGGTGCTGCAGGATCCGGAGACGGTGAAGCTCAAGATCATCGCCGGCGACGTGGACTGGGACAACGGCGAGCTGACCCTCGAGCACTACCCGCTGCTGCTGGAGGAGCAGGGGAAGGGCGCGTACCAGGTCCGCCTGGCCGCGGGCGCCAACGCGGCCGAAGCGACCATCTGGACCAACCTGACCTATCGCGCCGATCCGGTGCTGGCCGAGATCCTGTCGGACGTCCGCTTCCGCAGGGCCCTGTCGCTGGCCATAGACCGCGACGACATCAACGACACCATCTACTTCGGCGAAGCCGTGCCGCGCCAGAACACGGTGGCGCCGCCGGTGTCCTATTACAAGGAAGAGTGGGCCACCGCGTACGCGACCCGCGACCTCGATGAGGCGAACCGGCTCCTGGACGAGATGGGCCTGGGATGGGACGGCGACCGCCAGTGGCGGCTGCGGCCGGACGGCGAGGTGCTGGCCGTCGAGGTGGTCACCCCGGGCGAGATGCAGAGCGCGCCGATCGTCGAGCTGGTGGTCGCGCACTGGAAGGAGATCGGGGTGCGCGCCGATCTCAACATGACCACCAAGAACGCCTTCTACGAGACCATCTACGCCAACGACAGCCAGATCGCGATCCGCCCGGACAACCACGGTCTGCCGGTGATGCAGATCCTCTACCGGGCGCTGTGGCGGCGGCCCCAGTGGTGGGCGCCCCTGTGGCACGACTGGCTGGTTTCCGATGGTGAGAAGGGCGAGGAGCCGCCGGACTGGGTGAAGGAGTACAACGACATCATCAACTCGTCGTCGACCATGGATCAGGCGACGCTCGACCGCGAGCTGACCAAGGTATTCGACCGCAACGCCAGCGACCTGCTGTCCATCGGCACGGTCGGCATGGTCGCCAGCCCGGTGCTGATCAGCAATGACCTGGTCAACATCGCCGACCGGTTCTGGAGCAACTCCGGGGTGCTGGCCTACGGCTTCGGCAACCAGCAGCGGCCGCAGGAGTGGTACTGGAGCAACTGACGCGCAGCGCTCGATAAAGAGCGCGTGCGGAGCCCCGCCCGAGCGGCGGGGCTCCGTCGTCTGCAACCGGAGGCTCGATGGGCTCGTACATCGCTCGGCGTTTCCTGTTCATGCTCCTGCTGCTGGCGATGCTCACCGTCGCGGTGTTCGTCATCATTCAGCTCCCGCCCGGAGACTTCCTCACCCACTACGTGACCCGGCTGGAAGCACAGGGCGTGTTCTACGACCAGGAACAGACGGAGCAGTTGCGGCGGATCTACGGCCTGGACCTGCCGATGTACCGGCAGTACCTGCGCTGGCTGGGCCGCATCGCGAGCGGCGACCTGGGGATGTCGCTGCAGTGGCGGCAGCCGGTGTCCAGGCTGCTGGCGGACCGGCTTCCCTATGCCGTCATCATCGCGGTCGTCACGCTGCTGTTCACCTACGCGGTGGCGATTCCGATCGGCGTGTACTCGGCCACCCACCAGTACTCGCTGACCGACTATGCCGTGACGACGCTCGGCTTCGTCGGCCTGGCCACTCCGAACTTCCTGCTGGCGCTGATCCTGATGTTCCTGGCCAACCGCTATCTCGGCTTCAGCATCGGCGGCCTGTTCTCGATCGAGTACATCGACCAGCCGTGGTCGGCCGCGAAGCTGCTCGACATGCTCGGGCACCTGCCGGTGCCGATCGTCGTCATCGGCACGGCCGGCACGGCACAGCTCATTCGCGTCCTGCGCAGCTCGCTCCTGGACGAGCTGTCCCGGCAGTACGTCATCACCGCGCGCGCCAAGGGCCTGACCGAGTCGCGGCTGCTGTTCCGGTACCCGGTGCGGGTCGCCCTCAATCCGGTCATCAGCACGGTCGGCTGGGTCCTGCCGGAGATCTTCTCCGGCCAGGTGATCACGGCGATCGTCCTCAGCCTGCCGACCATCGGCCCGCTGCTGCTGGCCGCACTGGTAGCGCAAGACATGTTCCTGGCCGGCTCGCTGGTGATGGTCACGGCGCTGCTCACGCTCCTCGGCACCTTCCTCTCGGACATCCTGCTGGTCGCGGTCGATCCGCGGATCAGGATGGCCGGCTGAGCGCGCCATGAGTGAGCGAAGCGAACCTCACTCGAAGAGTGAGCGCACCGAGGCGTATCACCTCGCCTCGCAGTGGCGGCTCATGGGGCGCAAGTTCCGCAGGCACAGGCTGGCGCTGGGGGGAGGCGCGGTGCTGGCGCTGTTCTATCTGACGGCGATCTTCGCCGGATTCCTCGCGCCGTACGACGCCCACCACCGCTTCCGCGACTTCATCAACACGGCACCCCAGGGACCGCGATTCATCGATGCGGACGGCCGCTTTCACCTGCGGCCGTTCGTGTACGGGCTCACGTCCGTGCTGAATCGGGAGACCTTCCGGCGCGAGATCGTCGCCGATACCTCGCAGCGCTATCCGCTGCGGTTGCTCGCTCGCGGCGACCGGTACAAGTTCTGGGGCCTGTTCGACACCGACCTGCACCTGTTCGGCGTCGACGAGCCGGGCGTCCTGTTCCTGTTCGGGACCGACGCGCTCGGCCGCGACCTGTTCTCGCGCAACATTCACGCCGCGCGCGTGTCTCTGTCCGTGGGGCTGGTCGGGGTGATCCTGAGCTTCGTCCTGGGCACGATCCTGGGCGGGATTTCCGGATACTTCGGCCGCGCGCCGGACATGATCATCCAGCGGATCATCGAGTTCCTGCTCTCCATACCGACCATACCGCTGTGGATGGCGCTGGCCGCGTCGCTGCCGCGCGAGTGGAGCGTCGTGCAGGTCTATTTCTTCATCACCATCATCCTTGCGATCCGCGGCTGGTGCGGCCTGGCCCGCGTCGTGCGGGGCAAGCTCCTGGAGCTGCGTGAGGAGGACTTCGTCATGGCGGCACGGATCGCGGGAACCGGCGACGCGGGGATTATTGCCCGGCACCTGTTGCCCGCGTTCATGAGCTACCTGATCGTGCATCTGACCCTCTCGATCCCCTTCATGATCCTGGGCGAGACGGCGCTGAGCTTCCTCGGGCTCGGTTTGCGGCCGCCCGCCGTGAGCTGGGGTACGCTGCTGCAGGACGCCCAGAACGTGTCCGCGGTAGCGTTGTTTCCCTGGCTGCTGATTCCTGCAGCATTCGTAATCGTCAGCGTGCTGGCGTTCAACGCCCTCGGCGACGGCCTGCGTGACGCGGCCGATCCCTACAAGTAAAGGAGCCCCCGAATGACTCGCACACCGATCAACATCGGCCGACAGCCGCAGTACTTCTTCGACAACCACATGATCGAGATGGTCAACTTCGTGACCCGGACCATGCACCGGCCCCGGCGGCACCCCGGCAACCCGCTGATCCGCAAGGACAAGCCGTGGGAGATCACCCCGCACTTCCGCACCAACTGCTGGAACGTCCGCCACGATGCTCGCGAAGGGCGCTACAAGTGCTGGTACGAGGACACCGGGCTCGACTACCAGCGTGCGTTGAAGGCGCGGCGGGAAACGCTCGGTCCGATCGATTCGCGCGTTCACGACTCCAGCCGCCACCGCATGCTGTACGCGGAGTCGGAGGACGGCTTGAGCTGGACCAAGCCGGAGCTCGACTACCGGACGGTGGACGGCCGCAGGACCAACATCTGCCTTGGCGACGAGACGTTCGGCAAGGTGCATGCCTTCACGATCATCGACGACCCGCTCGAATCCGATCCGGCGCAGCGCTACAAGAGCATCTTCTGGCACGAGATGACCAACATCGACGACTCCAGCATCCGCGCCGTGTACTCGCCGGACGGGCGCTCGTGGCAGGCCTACGACCGGCCGGTCAGCTTCGGCCACATCGGCGATCGCGCACTGGGGGACGTGATCATCCTGTACCCGGACACGGTGACCGGCCAGTACTACCTGGACACCCGCTCCACCGCCATGTGCACCCGCGAGGGCAACCCCAAGCTGCCGGCCGGCGGCGGGTGGGGCGACCCCTACTATCCCGACGACGGCTTCGGGATGACCAAGCGCCGGGTCTTCAGCACCAACAGCAGGGACATCCTCAGTTGGCCCGCGCTGGACCAGACCATCGTTCCGGACGACCTCGACGACAACCTGGACGACGAGTTCTACGGCCTCACCCGGTTCCGCATGGGCGAGCTGTGGGTCGGCTTCCTGGACGTGTTCCAGCGCACGCACAACACCAAGGACGTGCGCCTGGTCTACAGCCGCGACGGCTACCGCTGGAACCACGTGAGCCGCGGCTCGCCGTTCCTGGAGCGGAGCCCGGAGGGCAACTGGGACTGCTACATGGTCGAGATCTGCAACACGCCCCTGTTCCTGGACGACGAGATCCGCATCTACTACGGCGGCGCCAACGTGCACCACGACTGGTGGACGCACGGCGAGATCGAGGGGCTGGACGTGCCCGAGGCCAAGGCCGGGTTCGCGGGCGGCGAGACCGCGCTCGGCCTGGCGACCTTGCGCCCGGAGGGGTTCGTCTCGATCGACTCGACCGTTCGCGACGGTGTCATGGTGACGCGGCCGTTCGTGAGCCAGGGAACCCGGGTGGTGGTCAACGCCGTGAGCGCCCCGAACGGGTACCTGGAGGCGGAGCTGACGGATGCCGAGGACGACGTGGTGCCCGGCTTCGGCCGGGACGAGTGCGACACGTTCAGGGGCGATGAGACCGCCCACGTGCTCTCCTGGTCGGGACGGACGGAGCTGCCGGCGGAGGTGCTTGCGGGCGGCGCGAAGCTGCGCTTCTTCAGCCGCCACACCAGCCTCTACTCGTTCCGCTTCGCGTAGGCACAGCCCGACGGCGTGCCACGTTGACGCGCGCCCGCCCGGACCGCAGGCTGCGCCCGCCATGAAGGTCGACTGCCAGAGCCACCTGTTTCCCGCCGGCTATGCCGAGGCGCTGACGCGCAACCCCGGATCGCCCACGACCATGGGCGGGGCCGGGAACTACACCGTCGCGTACGGCGACCTGCAGTCGTTCCGGCTCGACCTGGAGGACTACAGCGTGGCGCGCAAGCTGCGCGACATGGACGCCGCCGGCATCGACGTCAGCGTGGTGAGCGTGAACATGCCCGGCCCCGAGCTGCTGGAGGCGGAGCTGGCCGTGGAAGCCGCGCGCGTCTGCAACGACGAGCTGGCCGAAGCGTGCGCCCGCCACCGGCAGCGCCTGGTCGGGCTGGCCTGCCTGCCGTGGCAGAGCCCGGACGCGGCCATCGCGGAGCTGGACCGCGCGACCGGCGAGCTGGACCTGCGCGGGGTCATGCTCTACTCGCACGTCGGCACCGGGCCCGTGGACGGCGACGCCCTGGAGCCGGTCTACGCCCGCATCGCACGGCTCGGCGTGCCGGTGGTCCTGCATCCGTGCGTGCCGCCGTGGGCCGCGGAGACGAGCGACCACTCGATGACCACGATGGTGGGCCTGATGGTCGACCACAGCCTGGCGGCGCTGCGGCTGGTGCTCGGCGGGGTCCTGGAGCGCCACCCCCGGCTGGAGGTGGTGCAGCCGCACTGCGGCGGCGTGCTCCCCTACCTGTGGGGCCGCATCCGCAACCAGACCGAGGTGATGAAGCGCGGCATCGACCGCATCTCGCAGATGCCCACCGACCTGTACCGCCGGGTCCACCTCGACACCGCCTCGCCGTGGCCGCCGGCCGTGCGCGTCGCCTACGAGCTGGCCGGCGCCGACCGCCTGGTGTTCGCGAGCGACCACCCGTGGGTGGGGATCCAGCTCCTGATCGACGCCCTGGAGGAGATCGGACTTCCCGCCGATGACCTGCAGCGCATCTACGCCGGCAACGCCTGCCGGCTGTTCCGCATCGACTGAACTGAAGCGGGCGTGCGGTTCGGCATCTCTCTCCAGGTGTCCGCACGACCGTCGATTCACTCCGATGTGGAAGAAAGGCGTGAATGGAGGGCGCAAATTGGGTGCCATTCACGCTGTTGAGGCAGGTGACACTCGCACCGTGATCTGCAAGGATCTCGCAGTGAACCTGACAGTTGTTCTCGATCCGAGTGACGACGGCGGCTTCACGGCAGTGGTTCCCTCCCTTCCCGGCTGTATCAGCGAAGGCGACACCAGAGAAGAAGCCGTAGCGAATGTTCGCGAAGCCATCGAACTGTACCTGGAGCCTGCGGACGACGACGCGGAGTTCAGCGAGAGAGCGGAGCTGATAGAAGTCGTGGCTTGAGTCAGGTCCCTGTCTCTCGATTTCGAGCGCGTCGTTCGCGCTCTCAGACGCGAGTTTCGTGTGGATGAGAGGGCCCACGAGGCGGCGGCGAGGTCGACCGGTCCCCGATGCTGCCGGAATCGGCCCGCCGGCGGGCGCACCGCGAAAAAAGATCGAGGATTCTTGCCGCAGGGTCTTGACGGGGTATCGCGCCTGCGAGGTGGCACGCCACCGCACGTACGTGTCCCTTCCGGCCTCCCGGAAGCCCGGATGCCCGTTCGGCCGCCCAGCACCTCTTTCAGCGCCCACTGAGCGCGGATCCGTTGCCGGTCGCCGACTCGACCAAAGGGTCTATATCAAAACCAGTATTACATTAACTCCATGGTGCGCCGTGAAGACGAAGGGCAACTGAGCCTGGAGTTCTGCTGCGCAACTCCAGCGGGTGAGAGTCCCGTCCCGGTAGGCGCCGGAGCGCCGGGTAGCAGGCCCCAGGTGTCGGGGGGAGACCCTCACGCCCGAGCGGGGCGTCGAAAGCCTGTTGAACGGCACGAGCCGCTCAGCGGGGAGCAAGCACGCGGGCCGCAACATGAAGTGAAGTCTGCAGCCTCGACAAAGAAACAATCCGGGAGCTGTCAGCGCCCGCGATCTGGTAGATGGGAATCCCGCGATCTGGTAAGCGGGAA
>JAPPNY010000180.1 GCA_028818385.1 Spirochaetaceae bacterium | reverse complement strand
GGCTGTTCAAGCGCACCAGGCTGTAGCGAGCTCCGAATGACCAGACCGCTCCGCCTCGTCGCCGCGATTCTGTTCGCGGGCGCCGCCCTGCAAGTCCTGCTGTGGTCGCGCCAGTGGATCTACGGCGACCAGTACGCCCTGCTGCTGGCCGGCATCGGAGCCCTCGAGACCGGCGACCTGCCGCCGTTCGCCAAGACCATGAGCGGCGGCGGACGCGTGCCCGGCGCCCTCCTGCCGCTGCTCGTCGCCGCGCCGCTGCAGGTCTGGGCCGACTACCGCGCACCGGGGCTGCTCATCGGCCTGTCCCACGTCGCCGCCGTCGCCGTCCTGGCCGTCTGCATCGGCCGCGCCCTCGGCCTCCGGTTCCTCGCCGCCTACCTCGCGGTCTACTGGCTGTCGCCGTGGCGGCTCTACCACGCCGGCTTCATCTGGGAGCCGGCCTACGTTTTCCTGCCCGCGGCGCTGCATCTCGCCAGCGCGTACCGGCTGCGCGAGCGCCCGCATGCGGGGTGGAGCCTGCTGCACGCCGCCAACCTCACGCTGGCGCTGCAGCTCCACGGGTCATTCCTGGTGCTGGCCCTCCTGACCGCGGGGCTCGCGGCCGGCCGGCGCATCCGCCTGGACGTGCGGGGGTGCGTGCTCGGCGTGCTAGCGGGGGCGGTCACCCTCATCCCTACCGCGCAGGCCTGGTTCGCCGGCACCCTGCCCCAGATTCTGCCCGGGCGCACCGACGAGCTGTCCCGAGCGCTCATCGCCCTCGTGAACCTGCCGAAGACCCTCGCCTACTGGTGGCGCCTCGGGTCGCTGTACATCGGACGGCGGCTCGAGCAGACGGTCTACGCCGAGGCCGCGGCATCGGAAACCGGGAGCGCCCTCGCCTCAGGACTGACCAGCGTCGTCCTCGGCGCCAGCACGGTCACTGTGGCGATTGCGGTGTTCGCGTCCTGGCGCTACTTCCGGCCGCACCCGTCGTTCGAGCCCGACGACCCCGACCGAAAACCGCCGGCAGCGTGGTTCCGCGCCTACGCGGGCTGGTGTCTGGCCGCCCTCTGCGTGGCCGCGACCGTGTCTCCGGTCCCCGTCCAGGGATGGCACGTCGTCATCGCGTTCCACGCCGCCTGCCTGCCGGTGGCGGCGTGGATGCACGCCGCGTTCCGCGCCCGATCTGCCTTGCCGCGGGTGGCCGCGTCGGCGTTCGTCCTCGTGGAGGTGATCGTCGTGCTCATGCTGGCGTTTGGCCACCCGATGTACCGACCGGTCTCCGGCGAGGCGCTGATCCAGCAGGATCTGCCCGATGCCGTCCGCCCCCTGATTCCGGTGACGCGCCGCTGACACCGCCGGCCGCGTCGCGAGGCGGGAGCCTCGCTGACGTCATCGGTCAAGCCTGTCGACCCAGCGGACCGAAGCCTCTTCGAGCGCTTCGTAGCCGCCGTTCATGACCGCGTCGACGAACTTCCTGAAGCTGGGACTCCGCCCGGCGATCGTGCCTGGACTCAGGGCCCTCGCGATCTCTTCAGAGACCCGAGCGGTATACACCCGCTCTCCGAGCAAGTGCCTGAGATGCAGCTTCGGATTCCGGATCTCGTCCGGTCTCGATGTATCGACCTGTCCGGCGTCCCTGCCCAGGTAGCTCCCGAGATTCTCAGCGTCCGCGAAGTACCACGCCTCAAGGTGTTCCTGCGCGTACGCGTAAAGGACGTCGGCCTCGATCGTTACCACGCGTCGGGGCAGTTAGCTCCGAATGGCTGTCAGCACTTCGCCTGGATGAGCCTGGTCGACGTCCATGAGCACGACGAACTTGTCGGGAGGCGTGCTCAGGTTCTCGTACCACGCCGCCTTGATGAGCCTCTCCGCCATTTGCGCGTTCAGCGCCCTGTTGCGTGGCGGGATTCGCACTTCGTCCACTGCAACGGAGTGTTCCTGGAGATGTCGAGCCAGATGCGGGAGAGCCCTCCGCTCGGTTTCGCCCGACGCGATGATGATGACGCGTTTGGCCATGCTCAGCCGCTGCCGAACCCCTTCGACTCGTAGAACTCTCCGAGACCGAATCCGGACTCCTCCAAGGCCCTGCGCACCCCTGCCGGATCATCCGGCTGTGCGACGATCGTACCGCCCTGGCCGTCACGTCTCACTACACGGACTGCTTCGGGTGCCCCCAGATAGTCGAGCAGCAACGGCGAGTGGGTCGTCACCATGAACTGGATCCGGTCCTGCACCTGCATGAGATGCTCGACAAAAGCAGATAAAGCAGTCGGATGGACGTAGTTCTCGGGTTCCTCGATGCCAATCAGATTCGTCTCGGAGTCGGCATGGAGCGCCGTCATCAGCGCCAGCATGCGCAGAGTCCCGCTCGACACCGCGGCCTGTGGCACGGGATATTCCAGTCCCGGTTCCGACTGCACGAAATAGAAGCGTTCGTCGGACTCGCGGGGCTCCAAGTCGGAGGGCAGACCTACGATTGCCCGCGTTGATTCCACGATGCGCCTCAGGGTCTCCGGGGACGACAGGCTGAGCGCATGCAGCGTCCGACCCAGGTTGCGGCCGAACGGATCCAACCTGTTCAATCCCAGCTCCCCCCAATCGCGGCGGAGGAAGAACGGACTGGGATCGAAGAACCCCCACCGGCCGATGAACGCGGCCACGTCGCGAGCAGGGAAGGACGCGTCGGCCGACGCCGCAGCCAGGGCGCACGCCGTGGGCGACTGCTTCAGCTCGACTCTGCCCTGCTCGCCCGACCACCAGCCCTCACCGTGGGCAGCCTCCAGCAGGCGAACCGGCGGCCGGCCCGGGTGCAGTTCATCCACGTACTCCTCGGCCGCGAACCCATCTGCGTTCTCGACGAAACCGGGCGTCTTGACGAGGCGCAGGGCCCATTCGAACTGCCTGCCGTCGTCGTCCAGCCGTACGGTCAGCCCGATCCGCTGCGCCGCCTCTCCCTTCCAGGCCAACTCGATCAGACCGCCCCGGGCGAATACGGGTCCCCCAAAGTCCCGTATCCGGACGGCCTCGAGGAATTGTCAAATGTTGTGGATCGGCCCTTGACGTGATCAGGCGGCCT
>JAPPNY010000097.1 GCA_028818385.1 Spirochaetaceae bacterium | reverse complement strand
GCTTCAACTTGGTCCCGGAGACTGCCTGATTCTGCTTGTTTCTAAGGAGGAGGAGTAGCCGGTATCACGGCCTCCTTCGGTGCGGGCTGGACGCCGGCCGCAACGGTGCGGTTGAGCGCGGAGATCAGCGCCAGGGCGGAGGCCTTGGCGATGTTCGGGTGGGTGCCTGCGCCGAAGCGCTGCGTGCCGTCGGTGCGGACGAGCTGGATGTAGGCGATGGCGGTGGAGTCCGTGCCCTGGCCCAGGGCGTGCTCGGAGTAGTGGGTGAGCTTGAAGTCGTTCCAGCCGGCCGTGCCCAGCGCGCTCTTGAGCGCGTCGATGGGCCCGTTGCCGCTGCCGGTGAGCTCCCTCTCGTCGCCTTCGATCTCCACCGTGAGGCGGCCGTTCATGCGTGAGCTGTCCTGCGGATCGCTGGAGATCGCGTAGTCGATGAAGCGGATCGGCTGATCGGCCTCAAGGTATTCCCGCCTGAAGGCCTCCCAGATCTCCGCCGCGTTGACCTCCCGGCCGGTGCGGTCGGTGAGCTCCTGGACCACTTCGCCCACCTCGGGCTGCATGGTCTTGGGGAGTTGGCAGCCGAACTCGCTTTCCATCACGTAGGCCACGCCGCCCTTCCCGGACTGGGAGTTGATGCGGATGATCGCCTGGTAGGAGCGGCCGATGTCGGTGGGGTCGATGGGCAGGTAGGGGACCTCCCACAGCCCCTCGCCCTGCGCGGTCATGCCCTTGTTGATCGCGTCCTGGTGCGAGCCCGAGAAGGCCGTGAACACCAGCTCCCCGGCATACGGATGGCGGGGATGGATCGGCAGCTCGGTACAGGAATCGGAGATCTCGATCAGGCGGCCCAGGTCGCTCAGGTCCAGGCCGGGATCGACGCCCTGCGTGTACAGGTTGAGGGCGACGGTGACGATGTCGACGTTGCCGGTCCGCTCGCCGTTGCCGAACAGGGTGCCTTCGACCCGCTCGCCGCCGGCCAGCATGGCCAGCTCGGTGGCGGCTACGCCCGTGCCCCGGTCGTTGTGGGTGTGCAGGCTGAGAATGATGCTGTCGCGGCGCTGCACGTTGCGCAGAAACCACTCGATCTGGTCCGCGTGCACGTTGGGGGTCGCCAGCTCCACGGTCGACGGCAGGTTGACGATCATGCGGTGCTCGGGGCTGGGATCCCACGCCTCGATGACGGCGTCGCACACCTCCACGGCGTAGTCCAGCTCGGTGCCGGTGAAGCTCTCCGGCGAGTACTCGTAGACGATGTCGGTGTCGGTGCGGTCGGCCAGCTCGCGGCACAGGCGGGTGCCGTCCACGGCGATCTGCCGGATCGCGGCGCGGTCCTTGCGGAACACCACGCGGCGCTGCAGCTCGGAGGTGGAGTTGTACAGGTGCACGATCGCCTGCGGCGTGCCCTCGATCGCCTGGAACGTGCGCCGGATCAGGTGGTCGCGCGCCTGTGTGAGCACCTGCGGGTAGACGCCCTCCGGGATCAGGTCGTTGTCGATCAGCGTGCGCGTGAAGTCGAACTCCACGGCGGCCGCGGACGGGAACCCGACCTCGATCTCCTTGAAGCCGATGTCGGTGAGCAGCGAGAACATGCTGAGCTTCTGCTCCAGGTTCATCGGGTTGATGAGCGCCTGGTTGCCGTCGCGGAGGTCGACGCTGCACCAGATCGGTGCCCGGTCGATGGTCCGGTTCGGCCAGGAGCGGTCCGGCAGATCGATCTGCGGGAACGGCCGGTACTTGTCGATGACGCCTCGTTGCATGGTTCTCTCCTTGTTCCTTGAGGGCTTCTGCAGGCTCGAAAAAAAAGCCCAGGCTCTCTTCGGTCGATCGCGTCGACCGGAAAGCCTGGGCTGCTTCGTGCCGCTCGGTGCGCTACATGCGCGCTCCCGCGTGGCGTGGGGCAACCCCGGCCATAAGGCCCAGGAGGCCGAGGAGAAGAGCGAGTAGCGTCGGCAGCAGCGTGCGCGTGTTCATTGCGTTGTTACCCTTAATCTACGGCATCCGCGCCGCGGTACGCAAGCCCCTGCCGCGACGAGCGCTACGCGGCGCCTTCACCCGGCTTGTCGGCCGGATGGTGCGGGCGCCCCCAGAACATCTCACCTGACTTCCTGGACGCATGAAGTATAGTCTGTGCCGATGGCACTGCTTGACCGGATCACCGTCGACCCCGCCGTAAGGTTCGGCAAGCCGTGTGTCCGTGGGACACGAATCACCGTGGGAGACGTGCTCGGGTATCTGGCCGGCGGGATGTCTGAAGGACAGATTGTCGAGGACTTTCCTCAGTTGTCTCGCGACGACATCAGGGCCTGCTTGGCCTACGCGGTCGAGCGGACCTGATTCGGAGGCATCAGCAGTCCATCGAGGGTTTCGCTGCGCAAGAAGAGGCCACCGTCCTGGTGCTCCGTTGAGTGACCTGGGCTTGATTCGTCGGCCTCAGGCTGCGAACGTGCCCGCATGCGCGTGCTTCTGAGCCCGGGCGAGAGCGAGTTGGCGAGGGCTTTGCGCGACGGCCTGACCGGTCACGAAACGGCGATCGATGTCGCCCCCGAGATCGATGCTGAGTCGGGCGCCCGTACGGTGGGTGCGCGGTTCGACGCGGTTGTGTGGGCGGGGCTGCCCGACGGGGACCCGGATGGGCCGGCCGATCCGTCGGCCGTGCTGGATCGCTCGACGCGCCTGGCCTATGACCTGCTGAACGCCGCGGCCGAGGCCGGGGTGGGGCGGTGCGTATACCTGAGCTCGCTGCGGTTGCTGGCCGGCTACGGGGAGCATCACACGGTCACCGAAGGGTGGAGGCCGCTGCCACCGTCCGACGATCCGGCGCTGATCGGCTGCCACCTCGGCGAGCAGATCGCCCTCGAGTTCGCCCGGGAGCGGCGCATGGAGGTGGTGACGGTGCGGCTGGGCTACCCGGTCGTGCCCGGCTCGCGCAGCACGCTCCGCGACGCGCACGGCGACGCTGCCATCTGCGCCGACGACGTGGCGGCCGTGGTGTCGGCCGCGCTCATGGCGCCGGTCGCTCAGGCCTGCACCGTCGTTCACGCCCAGTCGCCGGTCGCGAACGCCCGCTACCTGATGCGTCAGGCCACGGAGCTCCTGGGATACCCCGAGGCACCCGCGTGAAGGTGCTGATCGTCGGCGGCAACGGATCGATGGGGCCGCGCTTGGTGCCCGCCCTGCAAGGCCGGCACGAGCTGCGCGTGACCGACATCAACGAGCCGCCGCCGGGCTTCGCCCACGAGTACCGGCAGTTGGACGCCGGCGACCACGACGGCGTGATCGACGCGGCCGAGGGCATGGACGCGATCGTCAACCTGTCGGTGTCGCGCTGGGACCGGCGCGGCTCCTGGGACGTCAATGTGCGCGGCAACTACAACATCGCCGCCGCGGCCGTGCGGCACGGCATCCGCACCATCGTCAACACCGGCCCGTACTACCAGGTCGCCGGCCCGTCCTACGACGAGTTCGACTTCGGCCTGCACCCGGACATGCCGCCGCAGCCGGGGACGCTCCTGTACGCCCTCACCAAGGCGCTCGGCCACGAGGTGCTGCGCGTGTTCAGCGAGCAGCACGACCTGTACGTGCAGACGCTCCTGTTCTACCTGATGCGCCACCCGACCAAGGCGGGCAGGCTCGACGACCACGAGAAGGGGGGCGTGGGCCGGGACATGATCCCGCCCTACATCGTCGCCTGGCCCGACACGGGGCTGGCGGTACGGGCCGCGCTGGAGGTCGACCACGCGCGGCTGCCCTCGCGGTGCGAGACCTATTTCGTGTTCCCGACGATCCCGCACGGCAAGTACCGCAACGACAAACTGGCCCGCGTCCTGGGCTGGGAGCCGCCGCACCGGCTGGAGCACCTCTGGATGCGGCGCATGGACCGCTGACACAGCGAAGGAGAAACGCATGTACGTCTACACGGGAAGCTTCACCGACATGGACCTGGCCGATCACGGCGCCGGCGGCGGCATCTACCGCTTCGAGCTCGACACGGACAGCGGCGCGTTGTCCGGCATGCAGCTCGCGGCGGAGGCGCCCAACCCCAACTTCGTGCTCTTCAGCCGCGACGGCACGCGGCTGTATTCGGTCGTGGAGGCCGAGTTCGTCAACGATCCGAGCGGCACCGCGGTGCGCCTGTACGACGTGGATCGCGCGACCGGGGCGCTGACCCTGCGCTCGTCGGCGGAGTTCGGCATCACCGGGCCGTGCCACATGAGCATCGACCCGGAGGAGCGCGCGGTCTTCGTGGGCTGCTATACCGGCGGCGGCGCGGTGATGGTGCCGCTCGGCGGCGGGGGCGACCCTGGCGACCCGGTCGAGGTGCGGCACGAGGGATCGAGCGTGAACCCGGAGCGTCAGGAGGCGCCGCATCCCCACTCGGCGAACGTCACCGCCGACGGCCGCTTCCTGCACGTGCCCGACCTGGGCATCGACCGCGTGGTCACCTACCGAGTCGAGCACGGCCCGGCGCGCCTGACGCGCATCTCGGACGCGGCGTCGGCCCCCGGCGCCGGCCCGCGCCACATGACGTTCACGCCGGACGGCGCGTTCGCCTACGTGATGGGGGAGATGGCCTCCACGATCATGGCGTTCCGCTGCGAGAGCGACGGCGGGCTCACCCACCTGCAGACCCTCTCGTCGCTGCCGGCAGGCTTCTCGGGCGACAACTCGACCGCGGACGTGCGCATGCACCCGCGCGGCCACGTCGTGTACTGCTCCAACCGCGGCCACGACTCGATCGCCGTGTTCTCGATCGACCGGCAGACCGGTGAGCTCGCCCAGCTCGGGCACGTGCCCACCGGCGGCCAGACGCCGCGCGGCTTCAACGTGGACCCCTCCGGCACCTGGCTGCTGGCCGCCAACGAGCAAAGCGAAACCGTGTTCAGCTTCCGCGTCGACGGCGAGAACGGCATGCCAGTCCCCACCGGCTCGTCGATCGAGGTGCCCCGCCCGACCAGCGTCGCCTTCGCCCCGGCCTGACAGGCGTGCGCTGAACGGCTCACGAGCAGAAGAAACGAAGCAGACGAAGCCGGTTCCGGTAGAGGAAGTTACCGGATACGATGGTAATCGGTAAGAAAAATAACCGATTCGCCCTGATCGCCTCGGTGGCATCGGGGATTCTGGTCAACTCCGGCCACCTGCTGGTCACGCTGCGGCGCGGGCATTGAGCTGGTGCCGGCCTGGACGTTCCTGCTCGACACCGATCCCGCCGGTGAGTGACGGAGCGCGAGCGGAGCCGGCCGCCCGCGACAGTGAGCAAACCACTCCGAGGAGGAGCCAGATGGCCAGGAGACCCGTGATCGTCTCGATTCTGATCCCGGCGTTGTCGATCGCCGGTGTCGGCGCGGCACTGGCGACCGGGGAGATGGAGACGCCCAAGACCGGCGTCACCTTCTTCTGGGCGCTGTACGACGGTCTGACCGAGGAGTACCGCGCCGAGCTGCAGGACGCGTTCAACGCGGCGCACGGCGACGTCGAAGTGGAGATCGTGGCGATCCAGTGGGAACGGTTGCACGACCGGCTGACCACCTCGCTCGCGGGTGGCAAGCCGCCCGAGATCTCCGTGATCGGTACCCGCTGGCTGCTGGAGTTCATGGCGCTCGACGCGGTGGAGGAAGTGACGCAATACGTCGGCAAGGCGACGATCGACAACATCGCCGCGGGCGCGATGGAGGCTCGCGTCGGCGGCCGCCTTATGGGACTGCCGATCGCCGCCGGCGCCCGTATCCTGGCGTACAATCCGGACCTCACCTCGGTCGTCCCGGAGACCATGGAGGAGCTCCGCACCGAGGCGATGCGCGTGACCGCCGACACCGATGCCTACGGCCTGATCATGCCCGGCAAGAAGTACAATGAGCTGACCGACTTCGCCTACTACCTGCTGGCGGCGGGGGGCTACTTCTTCGAGACGCTGCCGGACGGCAGCTACGGCGCGTCCACCGTCAACTCGCCGGAGGGCGTGAAGGCGCTGGAATTCATGGTCAAGATGGCCAACGAGGATCAGGTCGTGCAACAGGGCTACCTGGCATTGGACCGCAAGGAGTCGCACCCGATCTTCTACACCGGCAACGCCGGCTACGTGTTCATCGGCGCCTGGGTGGAGTCTGCGATGAACCAGGCCGGAGCGGATTTCCAGGCGCAGTACGCGCAGATACCCGGATTCGCGGGCCGGCCGTCGACGCCGCTCATCATCACCGACTCGGTAGCCATGTTCAGCGGCACCAATCTGGAAGCGGCAGGGAAGTTCCTCGACTTCTTCTATCAGGACGAATGGAAGGCGACGTTCGACGAACTGGTCGGCTTCCCGCCGGTCACGATCAGCGCCGGCATGCTGCCGCAGTTCCAGTCGCCCCTGTATCGGGCGCTCGGTGAGGCGGCGCTGAACGCCAGGGGCTGGCCGCTGATGGACGGCTGGGCGGAGTACGGCGACATCATCTGGGATGCGGTGCGAAAGGCGCTCCTCGAACAGATGAACCCGCAGGAGGCGCTCGACGAGGCGGCTGCCAAGATCGACCGCTTGCGCGGCATGTAGCACGGAGTCGCCTGCGCTGATCGGCGGCTGCACCCGCGTGCGGGCCATGGTGCGTGTGATGATCCCGGTCGGCGCGCCCGGCGTGGGTCACGGCGATGATCTACACGCCGTCATCCTTTGAGCGTCCTCATCCCTTGAGCGTCCCCGCCGTGAGCCCGGACACGAAGTGACGCTGCATGAACACGTAGAAGGCCGCCACCGGGAAGATCGCCATGAACAGGATGGCGAACACGTCCTCCCACTTCTGAACGTATTGGCCGATCGCCCGGTACACGCCGATGGTGATGGTGTAGTACTTCGAGGTGCCCAGAATGATCAGCGGGCTGACGAAGTCGTTCCACGTCCAGAGCGCGACGAATATGACCACGCTGGCGATCGCCGGGCTGACCAGCGGGTAGATGATGCGCGCGAAGATACGCACCTCTCCGGCCCCGTCGAGCCGCGCGGACTCGTCGAGCTGGATCGGGATCGTGCGCACATAACCGGCGAACACGAACACGGCGAACGGCAGGTACCATGCCAGGCTGGCGAGCAGCAGGCCCGGCACCGTGAACATCAACCGGAGCTGGCGCAGCACCTGCACCAGCGGCAGCAGGATCACCTGCGCCGGCACCATCAATCCGGCCAGCAGCAGCAGGTAGGACAGCGTGAAGAACCGGTGCCGGCGGCGGCTGAGCACGTACGACATGGCCGATCCCAGGATCACGACCAGCGCCACGGTGACGCTGCTGATCACGACGGAGGTCCCGTAGGCTATGCCGACGTTGAAATGCGGGGTATCGAGATTGCGGGCGATGTTGTCCAGCGTCAGGCGGGCGAACGGGATGCCCAGCGGACTGGCAAAGATGTCGTCGCGCGTCTTGAACACGTTGACGATGGCGATGTAGAAGGGCACCAGAAAGACGCCGCCGGTTACCAGCAGGAAGCCGTGCCGGGCGACCGACGGCAGATCGCGAAACCCGCGCCTCGTGGGGTTCTCGCGCACCTACATCACCAGCTTGTCTTCGCGCCGGCGCAGCAGCAGCACCAGCGTGACGGAGACCAGGCCGACGATCAGCAGCATGTAAATGGCCAGGCTGGACCCGTACGACATGCGGTTCTGCTGGAAGCCGACGCGGAGGATCTGCAGGGCGATGGTCTCGGTGGCGCCGGCGGGGCCGCCGCTGGTGAGCACGACCACCAGGTCGTAGATGCGCATGTAGCCGGTGAACAGGAACACCACGTTGGCGGTCAGCGCCGGCGCGAGCCAGGGGAACGTCACGGCTCTGAACCGCTGCCACGCCGAGGCGCCATCGATGGTAGCGGCGTCGTAGAGGTCGCCGGGCACCGCCTGCAGACCCGCGAGGTAGATCACCGTCACGAACCCGGTGTCTCGCCAGAGATTGACGATCAGGACCGACCACGGCGCGAGTTGCGGATCGCCCAGCCAGTCGATCGGCTCCATGCCGGCAGCCGCGAACAACCCGCCCAGGATGCCGTGGTAGCTGAGGAGCGCCTTCCAGATGAAACCCACCGCCACCGAACTGATCAACAGCGGGAAGAAGAACGCGGCGCGGTACACGTTGGTCATCGGTCCCGGTCGATTCACCAGCACGGCCAGAAACAGCCCGAGCGCGTTTCCGAGCAGCGCGCCGGGGATGGTGAAGAAGAAGGTGATGCGCAACGCATTGTGGAAATGGCGGTCGTTCAGGCCGCGGACGTAGTTCTTCAGCCCGACGAAGTTCATCGTCGAGCGGATCCCGTCCCAATCGAAAAACGAGTAGTACAGGCTGAGCATGATCGGCAGGACCATGAACGCCAGGTAGATGACGAAACCCGGAGCGAACAACAGCGCCGTGCCCAGGGCATCGCGCCGTGCCGCAGCGAACCGAAGAGGGCGGTGCGGCACGACCTGCTCGCCGGCGTTCTGTCCCCGCATGGAGTCCGGCACGCAGTATACGTCAGGCTCCGGCGGTCAGACCGTCACCTTCGCAAGCCAGTCGTCGTCGAGGTCGATGCCGAAGCCGGGTGCGTCGCGCGGGACCAGGTAGCCGTCCTCGATGACCGGGGTGCCGGGAAGTGCCACGGTCTCCGCCAGCGGCACGCCGGGCGATGATACTCCGCTGGAGCGCTCGCCCCAGGTCACCGCCGGCATGGCCATGGCCAGGTGCTGGCCGTACGGGGTGTTCATGCCGCCGTGCGGGGCGACGGCGATGCCGGCAGCCTCCGCGATGTGGCAGATGCGCACGCACGCGGAGATGCCGCCCGCCCACTGCAGGTCGGGCTGGAAGTAGTCGACCAGCCGCCGCCCGGCGGCCTCCATGAACGGCCGCGCCAGGTACCAGTGCTCGCCGGTGGCCAGGCTCTGCCCGGGCAGCCGCCGCCGCACCTCGGCGAAGCCGGCCATGTCGTCCGGCAGCAGGTAATCCTCGATCCAGCGCAGCCGGTACGGGCGCAGCGCCTCGCCGAGCCGCACGGTGTACTCCACGTCCAGCGCCATCCAGCAGTCGAGCATGATTTCCGCGTCCGGGCCGAGGGTGTCTCGCGCCGCGGCCACCATCTCCTCGGTCCGGCGGATGCCCTCGGTGCCGTCCTCCGGCCCGTACGGGTTGGGCAGCTTGAACCCGCGGAAGCCCAGCTCCCGGTACCACTCCAGGTCGAAGCCAGTGGCGTAGCAGGGGATCCGCTCCTGCTGCGGGCCGCCGAGCAGCGCGTACACCGGCACCCCCAGGCGCTTGCCCTTGGCGTCCCACAGCGCCAGGTCCACGGCGCTGATCGCGTGCGCGGTCAGGCCGCCTCCGCCATAGGCGGCGCTGATGCGGACCATCACGTCGTACAGCTTCCCGGTGGCGGTCACCGGCTCGCCGACCAGGTGGCCGCGGAAGTGGTCGTTGATGATCGAGGCGACCGGCCCGGCGAATCCGCAGAGGCCCAGGCCGGCGGTGCCGTCGTCGAGCGTCACCAGGCACGCGCACTGCTTCCAGCCCGGACTGGCCTTGCTGCGGGCGCCTCGATAGCGCGCGTAGCGCTCGGTGGGAGCCGCCGGCTGGCGGCCGCCGCGCTGGTACGGGCCGGACCGCTTGATGCCCCGGCCCAGATCGACCGCGAACGCGCGCACGTCCTTGATCGTCACGCTCATGCCTCCGTGGCCGCGGCTATGCCACCAGGCCGGGCAGCAGGCGCTCGTACACGCCGAACGCCTCTCCTTCGGTCTCCTCGGGATCCGCCACCTTCATGAACGAGGCGCTGCCCGGATCGGCACCGCCCGCGAAGTGGCCGTGGCTCTCGAATGCCGGCTGGTCGGTGCCGTGCCAGACCACCTCGCGGTCGCGCAGCACCACCATCTCTCCTGCATAGCGGTCGACCAGGCGCTCGCGCTCGTCGCGGTAGAACAGCGCCTGCTCGCAGGCGGTGCGGCGGATGCTGGCCACGATCGGCGGCGGATCCTGCTCGTCCGAGTCGAACTGCGCCAGCGGCGGCTGCAGGTCGGTCTGGAAGTCGATCTTGTCCAGGTCGACGGTCCCGTAGCCGCGCTCGGCCGCCACCAGCAGGTGGTTGCGGTCGCGGCGGAACGGCGGCGCCGGCCAGTCGCCGGCCGGGTCGTGGCCCATCAGGTGGGCCGCGCAGGCGTCGGTGGCCGTGGTCTGGTCGCCGGCGATCAGCGCGTCGGGCACCACCGGGCGGCCGCCCCACTCGTTGCCCTGCTGGCCGACCAGAGCGTCGACGATGTTCAGGCAGGGGTCGGTGATCATGGCCAGGTCCGGCAGCACGTACGACAGCCGGATGGCGTGGTGGAAGTAGTGGCGGACGCGCCCCTCCGGGCGGTTCGGCGGCGGCAGTCCGAACAGGTTCTTCATGCACAGGGTGACGCCCATGAACAGGTGGTTCTTCATCTTGGCGACCGACACGAACTCGTCCGAATCGCCGATGCAGGAGGTCAGCAGGTAGCGGTCGAACATGTTGCCGCCGCCGGGCACGTCGTAGGTGCGCAGCGGCGGCTGCGAGGCGTCGACCACCTCGACCCCGAACTCGCGCAGCACCTCGGCCGACTCGAAGTCGGAGGGCACGGTCTTGGCCGGCGTGTGCACGCAGGTGTCGGCGGCGATCAGGGTCGCGTTCGTGCGGGCGCGCAGCAGGCGCAGCACGGCGCGCATCACCTCCTCGTCCACCAGTTCCTGGCGCCGGCCGTGGTGGCGGGCGGTGTTCGGGTGCATCATGTTGAACTTGATGACGATGCGGCGCGCGCGCTCGAGCCGCTCCCAGGAGCGGGTCAGCGGCTCGGTGATGCGCTCCAGTGTCCGGTAGATCTCCTCCGCCGAGGCGCGGTGGTCGCAGCGCTCCGCGCGCACGGTGTATCGCTTTCTCATCGTCTCTCCTTCAGCCCTCCGACAGCTTACCCTATGCGACCTGGCGGGCGGCGGCCGGATCCCGGTCGGGATCAGGGGGGCGAGGCGGCCCGTGCGGCTGCATGGGGCGGGCGAGCTGCCGCTCCAGGGCTAGGTAGCCGACCCCGGCGTAGACCAGGTTCGCCAGGATCACCGACAGCCAGACGACTCCGACCGGCGCTCCCAGCACGTCGGCCAGCAGGATCGCTGCGGGCGCCAGGACCGTCAGCCGCAGCGCAGAGATCGCCGCGCCCCGCCCCGAGCGGCGCAGTCCCTGGAAGCTCATGATCACGACCATGCCCGCTCCCATCACCCCGTAGGACAGCGGCACGCTGCGCAGGTAGTGGACGGCGTAGCCGATCACGACCGGATCGTCGGTGAAGGTGCGGGCGATCGGACCGGCAAAGGCCACCGCCAGGATGCCCAGCCCGGTCCCGAACGACAGCGCGAACACCAGCGCGGTCCGGTACGACCGGCGCGCCCGCTCGGGTTTGCCGGCGCCCATGTTCTGGCCGATCAGCGCGAGCCCGGCGACGCCGAAGCCGATCGCCGGCAGGAACGAGAAGACCTCGGCCCGCAGGCTCACCGACACCGCGACCGCCCCCTGGTCCCCGAAGGCGCGCGACACCATGGCGGTCAGCACCGCCATCGCCAGGGGGCCCATCATGCTGGTGAGCGACGCCGGGAAGCCGATCGCCAGCACCCGCGCCACCGAGTCGGCACGGATCACCAGCCGGCGGAACCTGAAGCGGACCATCATGTCGCGCGTGGCCAGCAGCGTGATCCCTGACACCAGCAGCACGACCTGCGAGATGACGGTGGCGATCGCGGCGCCGCGCACGCCGAGCCGCGGGAAGCCCAGCCAGCCGAAGATCAAGAGCGGGTCGAGCACGATGTTCAGCCCGGTGGAGATCGCGAACAGCATGGTGACGGTGGTGTTGTCGCCCTGCGAGTTGAAGCCGAACACCGCCGCGAAGAACAGGAAGATCAGCACCATCGCCGAGCCGGTGATGGTCAGATAGTCCCTGGCCAGCGGAAAGATCGCGTCGGTGGCGCCGACCGCGCGCAGGATCGGCGTGCGCAGCGCCAGCACCAGCGTGGTCAGGACCACCGCGGCGATGAAGTTGAGCACGAACGACTGCCCCAGGATGCGCTCCGCCTCGTCGATGTTGCGGGCGCCGATGCTCATCGCCATCAGCACGCCGGAGCCCACCGTGATGCCGATCGTCAGCGATACCGACGCGAACAGCGCGATCTGCGACATGTTCACGGCGGCCAGCGCCTCGTCGGCAAGCTGGCTGACCCAGAACGCGTCGACCGCCTGGTACAGCGTCTGGAAGAAGATCGACAGCATCACCGGCCAGGCGAGCGCCCAGGTGTGGGCGGGGATCGTCCCCGTGGTCAGGTCTCGGCCGCGCATCGGCGGGACTATGAGTCCGCCGGCTGTGCCGCGCAAGCGGCAGAGCCGGAGTGGTTGCCGACGGTCCAACCCCCGCATAGGATCGCACTCGATGCGAGTTCCGGACTTCCAGCGCAGCTTTCTGACCTTCACCAGCGACGACGACCGCAAGCAGTCGAGGACCAGGTCGCACGCCGCGCCCTACCGGTTCAACGCGGCGCGCATCCAGCTCGAAAGCGTCTGCACGCTCACCGGCGCCGGCGGCGCGACGCAGCGCTACGTGCTCGGCGCCTCCTGCAAGAGCGAGGTCGTGGGCCGGGACCGCGACCTGTGGCTGCACCCCAACGCCGACTTCTGTCCGGTGGCGAGCGACTCGGAGATCCTCATCATGAAGAGCTGGATCACCAACCAGACCGAGGTGATGCTGGAGCCGCCGACGCTCGGGCGCCAGCCGGAGCGGCAGATCGGCCTGACCGCGGATCTGTTCGCTGACTTCGAGATCCGGGTGGTGGAGGCCGAAGGCGAGGTGCTGGACTCGACCGAGCGCATCATCGAGGCCACCTACGCGCAGCGTCCGCTGGTGGCGCGCCTGCAGTACGACGATGCCGGCTACCGGGTCTGCATCGACCACCCGGTCAAGACCATGAACGTCAACCCGCGCGACGGCGTCTTCCAGACCGACACCGGCCCGCTCCTGCTGCCGGACTTCGCGCGCGAGCGTGATCGGGGGCTGCTGGTGTCCGCATTCGAGCTGGCGTTCGCGGCCTTCAACCGGCCGTCGTTCGCCGAAATGGTGATCCGCCGGCCGACGCCGGTCACCGAGGACGGGACGGTCACGGCCAACTACTACGAGGCAACCAGGAGGATCGACGCGATGGACAACCGGGTGCTGGCGCTATGAGCCGCTCCGCGATCAAGGAAGGGACGGCGTTCGACGCGGAGCGGACGCAACAGATCATTGCCGACTTCCGCCGCGACGGGTACTGCGTCATCGGCGGCGTGCTCGATTGCGACGAGGTCGCCGCGCTCCGCGATGCGACCGACCGCTACATGGACGACGAGGCGGCGATGGCCCGTGGCTACGTGCAGCGCGACCACATGCTGCGCCACACCAACGAGCTGGATCCGATCTTCCTGGACCTCCTCGCGCGCGAGCCGATCTACAGCCTGATGGAGACCCTGTTCGGCGAGAACTTTCAGCAGTGCGGCGCGAACGTGCTGCGCTCGGGCCGCGGCGTGGCAATCGAGCACTGGCACGTGGACGACGGCCTGTTCTTTCCGCTCCCGGACGACGTGCCGCGCCACGATCCGCGCATCCTGATGCCCGTCTACTGGCTCACCGTGCAGATGGCGCTGAGCGACATCGAGCGGATCGAGCACGGCCCGACGCAGTACGTGCCGGGCAGCCACTACTCGGGCCGCAACGCGCCGGACAACGGGACGCCGGAGTTCGAGGGGCGGGGGCCGGAATCCATCTACTGCAAGGCCGGCGACATCTACCTGCACGACCCGCAGTGCTGGCACCGCGGCGCGCCCAACGATTCCGACCGGGTGCGCTACCTGTTGCAGTCGCAGTACGGAGCGAGCTGGGGCTTCCACCGCTACAACGCCTACATCCGCCACAGCATGCCGGAGCAGTTGCTGGACGGCGCCGACAAGCGCCTGCTGGGCCTGATCGGCCCGCAACGCCGCCACCCCGAGCAGCGCTACGTGAGCGACAACTACCTCGATTAGCCCGGATCGTCGTTCGTCAGGCGGTCGAGTCGGCGTTGCGCTTCCTCGGCGCACGTCCCGAAGGATCCACCACCGGAACGCCCGTCGGTTCGAAATGCCGGACGTTGCGTGTCACGACAGTCAAGCCATGCTCGAGCGCCGTGGCGGCGATCAAAAGGTCGACGCCGTCGTGGCCGAGGGTGGCGCAGAGGCGACCCCATCTCCGGGCCGTGGACGTGTCGACTGCGAGTACTCGCTCGCCGTACAGCGCGAGGACGCTGTCGAGCCATGCGGCCAAAGTCTCCGCGAACTGCGGGTCCCGCCGCCTCTGACGCGCAATTTCCTGCTCGATCTCCCCGACCGACACCGCGCTCAGGTACAGGTCTGTCGGCCTTTGGCCGGAGATCCAGCGGGCGACATCTGGACTGCGCTCGCGCCTCCGAAGCGCGGACAGCACATCCGTGTTGATCAGAAACATCAAAGATCCACTGGTCGAGGTGATAGAGGAAGCCGTTCGAACTCGCCGTCATCCTGGGGTATGGATAGCAGCAGGTCCGCAAACGTGGGCGCGCTTGCCTTCTCGAGGTGGCGCAGGCGTTCGTACTCGGCCACGGCCAGCACCACGACAGCGGGCTTGCCGCGCCGGGTCACGCGCTGCGGGTCCCCCGCGATCGCGGCATCCACCACCGAGCTGAACCGGTTCTTCGCATCCTGAAGCGGCCACTCCTTCATCCTTCTACCTCTGTCCAGTTTATCTGGCTAGATTGTTGCGATGTCCAGTTGCGCTCGTCAAGGCGCGACGCCCCCGCAACGCACCACCCGGGGCTTCAAACGCGAACGCTGGCGAGTGCAGGCTGGCTCAGGATCGTCGCCACGAGTACCGTTGGGCGAGAGGTGACAGGATGAGGCAAGTCGTAGTCTGCCCGGGTGAAGTTGGCTACTGGATCGCCGAGTGTCCGAGCCTGTCCGGTTGCATCAGTCAGGGGAAGACCAAAGAGGAAGCCATCGCCAACATCAAGGAAGCGATTGAAGGGTATGTCGCCGCCCTTGAGGAGGACGGTTTCGCGGTGCCGGAAGAGCGTTTGGACGCGTGCAAGAACCCCTTGCACAATTCGGCGGTCGGGCGAGGCGGCAGCGAAGGACCGCATGTACTTCACCCAACGGACTCCTCGAAGGGCATCATGTCAGGTTGACACTCACGGGGCCGTAGAGCCCGCTTCTGGTGCAGCCGTGCTCCAGGGCCAGGCACTGCTTGTGGTAGATGCCCAGGACGTTGTCCGGCCAGCGGTCGAGCTTCCTGGTGTGCAGGAACTGGTTGGCCATCGTGTTGGTGACGGTCACGCTCAGCGTGTTCGTGCCCGCCTTCGCCGCGCCATACAGATCGAGGCGGAACGGCTCCCAAGCCCGCCGCCCCAGGGGGACGCCGTTCAGGACGACCTCCGCCACGCCCCACACCTGGCCCAGGTCGAGCGTGGACGCGCGCTCCGTTTTCCGGCCCGCTGAGATCGAACGCCACGCCGTATTCCGCGTCGCCGGTGAAGTCGTGGCCGAGCGCGTCGCTCCAGTCGCCGAGCGCGATGGGGGAGGCGTCTTCGTGCACGTCCTGGACCTCGAACTCCTGGTCTCCGATCCGAAACGCGCGCGTTCGCCGGCAGGTCCATCCTTCGTCGATGGGTATGCGTTTCTCGGGATGCGGTGAACATGCCGGTTCCGCCGGAATGTCGTCGTCCGTGAACAGGAACACGTAGGACTCGGCGAATCGCATGCGCAGCGCCACCGAGCACGTCCCGTCCGCATGGGTCGCGTCCTCCGGCGTGCTGCACGTGCCGGTCTCCGGGTCGATCCGGATCACGGGGCGGTCGTCCTTGAAGACGATCGTGGCGCCGGCCGGCACCGCCTCTTCCTTGCCGACGCCGGTGTCCTCGTTGGTCAGGAAATAGAGAGTGCCGTTCTCCAGGTCCCGCCGGCACACGCGCACGCCGGCATTCGCGGGGCGCACCTCGACCAGAGGATCCACCTGTCGCGCGTCGAGCTCGTCCAGCTCGATCGAGGTGCTGCCGGCCGGTGCCTCGGACGCGTCGCGGTTGTCCACCCAGTACACCCTGCCGCCCGCGCCGATGAAGCGGGCGAGCTTCTCCCGCGAGCCGTCGCTCATGTGCCGGGTCCGCGACACGTACACGGCGTCGTACCGCATCGGCCCGGCCTGCAGGCATCCGTCGCGAGCGGTCGTCGCCTCGTCCTCCAGCAGGTCGTCGTCGATCATGTCGAAGTCGCACTGATGCTCCAGCAGCGTGCGCGCCAGAGTGTCGTTCGACCCGGCTACCCGGTCGAGCTCGGCGCCGCCGGCCCAGATGTCCCGCACCGGGAAGTAGAGGGCGGCGCGGATCGCCGGCTTGCCCAGGCTCAGCAGGTAGCTCAGCCGTGCCGTGTACGCGCGTGGTAGAGGTCCATGTGGCGGAACAGCGGGTTCTCGCGCACGAACATCGGCCGGATGGAGCCCATGTAGTGGCCCTTCGTCGACAGCAGCGCCTGGCCGGAGATAAGCAGGTTGATGCCGCGCACGAACTGGAAGTCGGTGATCCACTTCATCTCCTCCAGGGTCAGCGCGCAGCCGTATGCCGAGAACGACTCCGTCCACGACCACGGCGTGCCGCGCTGATGCGCGACCGAGGAGGCGTACTTCGGAAAGTGGTGGTTGTCCGCGACCGGCAGCGAGCCCGTGACGGTGTCCCAGTGGACGGGCAGGACCGCTTTCCTGCCGGGATGGAGCTGCTTCCAGATGGTGTCCACGCCGGGGATGTCGTATTTCCTGAGGACGCGCATCACGTGGCCGAACCCGTACTTGCGCGAGCCGATGGTGAGATCCTCGCCGCCCAGGTGGCCGATCGACCACAGCCCGTTCCGGGCCGTCCACTCCTGGATCTGTCCGAAGAACGCCTCCGCGAACCTCCTCGACCACCAGTCGAAGTAGTCGATGCGGACCCGGGCCGTCGCCTCGTCCTCCTGGAAGATCGCCGGCAGGACGTCCCGGATGTCGTAGCCCTTCTCCGCCTGGAACGCGGCCGCCAGGTCGCCGGTCCAGGGCGGATTGTCCACGCGCGGCTCGTCGGAGACGACCAGCGGGATCGTGTCCCCGAAGTGCCGGCCGAGCACCCGCTTGTACGCCTCGTGGCTGCCGGCGATGAACGTCTTGGTGACCTCCGGGTTCAGCAGGTCCGGGTAGGAGGGGACAAGGGCTGTCTCGTGCCCGAGCCGGGCGAAATACAGCTCCGCTCCGTGCCCGGCGTCGAGCCGCTCCCCGGGGCCGAGGCGTCTGCCGCCGCCGTTCCCGCCGGGCTGGAAGGCCGCTATGCAGTCGTCGGGTACCCGGTCGAGTTCGCCCGGCGCGACGTCCCGCTTCGCCAGCGTCTGACGAGCCCAGTCCGGATGCTCCCTGACGATGCGGCCGCAGTTGCCGCCGGAAGGCCAGCCGCCCTCGTCGTACAGCCAGAGCTTCATGCCCCGGCGCCGCATCTCCACGACCAGGTCGTCGAGGATCGCCAAGTACTCCTCCGACAGGTACTCGGGCTGCAGGTTGGTCTTCATGGAGTTCGGCCTGAAATCCGCCGGGACCGGAAGGATCCAGATGTTCGTCGCACCCACAGAGTCCATGTCCCGGAGCTGCCGGAACAGCGCCTCCCGTTCCAGGACGTCGTTCCAGAACCAGAAGTAGCCGGGCCAGTGGATGGCGTCCGGGTCTGCGAGCACTTCGACGTCGAAGCGGGTCATCTCGGGTAGTTGCACGGCGGTTCCTCTTGCACTCCCTGCGTGGTCATGGCGAGTGTCGTCGGGCGGGGTCGAGCCGAGCGTAGAGGGATCGTTCTCGCTCTGTCGATCGTGCAGGTGACCGGCGACGTGCACGCCGTGTTCACATGGTTCGTAGATGATGCGCTGCGAGGGGCCACTGGTTGTGAGCGAACTCACTGTGCTTCATGCAGCACGTGAGCGGTCATGAGACCAGCGGTATGAAGTCCCGGCTTCCCATCGGCTCGTGGTCTTTCAGCCGTCCACCCATCTCGATGAGAACGCGCTGCTCCGAGGTCACCGGCCGCGAGTTGACGCGGACCACGGTCGCTTCGCACCCGTCAGGAGCCTCGATCAAGGCCTTGGCAAGGTCGAACACGATATAGCGTGGCGCCCAGCCGATCATGTGGTAGTCCTGCGTCTGAATCTGAACCGCCAGCCCAGTCGCAGGATTGGTCAACTCCAGTGTCACGTACAGCTCTTCCCGGTCTCTCAAGCGGGCGATCCGCTCCCGAGCGTCCGCGTTCAAGTGTCGCGATCCATGAAGAAAGAACCGACAGCGGAAGTATCCGTCGACACCCTTCTCGATCTTGGGAAAGACCTCGTACGAATCCGTGGCCCGATAGCCACCGTTTGCGGCAAGGATCTGGATCGGATCGGCCTCATCGGGTAGATCAAGACCATGGACGTAGTCGACGAAGTCCGGCCTCTTGCGGTTCATGACCCGATTCTGAAACAGCGGGAACAGCTCCGATGACCGATAGTCCTCATCAAGACGTGGAAACTCCAGCAACAAGGGGAATCCGGCCTGCTGCTGGGCGCGTTCTGCGCCGCCGGTATAACGGAAGCGGTAGAACGCGTGATCCACATTGGCATCCAGCCGACCCACCGGGAACCATTGGCGGCTGAGCTTCCCATCCTGCCAAGCCAGGAACAACGTCCGTTCGCTCATCGGGCCAGCTCCTTCATTTCTGAGATGGTATAGCTCATCAGCTCAATCGCAAACCTCCTCGCCGAAGAAGACATCCAATCGTTGGGCACGCGATCCACTGCGTTACGCACGGCACGCCGGTCAAGCCGCACGACCTTCCGCAGCGCTGGACGGAACACATCGGCGTACGCCCCGACGGCGAGCCTTACCAGTTGCAGAGGGCTCGGGCCGCGGTGCTCATCCTCCGACCAGAAGATGGCTCCGTGTCCTCTTTCAACGTAGTCGCCAACGCGATTCGCGGCCAGCAGCCGGTCCTGTCTCTCGCCCCGAAGCTCCCGTCCCAACGAAGACGCGTGATCGAACGACGGCGCCACGTGGACGCGCCAATGGTTCGGTTGAAGCTCGATCAGTATGCCCCAGTTCTCGTGGTGACGATCGGTGTTGCCGATCAACGCATCAAGAACCAGGTACTCAGCCATGAGAAGCCTCGCTTGTCGTCGCGCTCCGGGATCCGCAAAGATCAGGTCCAACGCTGACCAGATGTTGGTGATGGTATGGCTCGACTGATGGAACTTCCTGAGCGGATCGTATTGATGCACGACACCAGTCAGAAGCTGATTCCCATGGATCAAGTCCTGACGGTGATGCGCGAATGATTCGCTCGCCGATCCCCGTTGGCCTTCGCAGATCGCCAGCTCAACCCGTGCATGAGGGATGTCGAGAAGGTCAGCGACCTCAGATGCAACCTTCTCCGCCCAGTGTTGGCCGGTATTTGGCTGTGGGTACTTGAAGAGCCATCTGGCGTCCGGGGACGCCGGGTTGCGATACCAGAACTTGGCCTTGGTTCCCATCTCCTCGGTCCCAAGATCCCATTCCGACCTGACTTCGAGCACCGGGTATGACTCAAGCACGGCGCGTATCCGGCATCGTTGACTCTTACTCTCGGTTCGGCCCGGCGTGCAGGCAGCCGGTCGTTGCCGTGTCCTGCAGCTTCAGCACGTCGCTCCAGGGCCAGAAGTAGCCGGGCCAGCGGAAGGCGTCCGTCGTCCGGTACTTCTGTCGGCGGCTGGCAGGCTTGTCCGGGACGGTCATTTCCAGCCAGCCGGCTTTGAGCAAGGGCTTCAGGACTTGGTTCCTGAACTTGGTGCCGTCCTGCCTCCTCGCTTGCGCCATCAGTTCCAATAACGACTCGTCAGAAAGGCAGTTACGCAAGATCGAGACTTGGTACCGACTTGGTGCCAGCTTCGGTCTCGATCTGCTCGACATGCCCATACCGGTGGAACATCCCGAACAGCAGGCGATGGCGCGGCACGCTCCTGATCCCTGGGTCCTCCTCGCGCATCCCCACGGGCAACCCGCGCCGGCATCACGATCTTCAGGTCGTCCCGGATGTGAGCGCGCGCGGCGAAGCGCGACCATGCTTCCGGCGTCAAATCGTGCTGTAGATCGAAGCGCGGGCGGGGCGTCTCGTCGAACCGGTTGACTCCTCCAGTGGCGTTCGCGAACGCACAGACCTCGGCGCCGAGGTTGGCAGGTAGGAACCGCTTGAACTCGGTGGTGAAGCCTGCGCCGAGGGCGGTCAAACTGGCCAGTTTGTGCTCTCTCATGCCGATCCGCATTCCTTGACGTACCCATTGGGCGTCATCGACGGTCGTTCTCGCAAGGCACGGCTCTCAAGCCCGTGCAGACTGTCCAGAGTGCCGGGACTTCCGCTTGCGATCCGGGGACGGAAGCCGCATCGTGGCCCCGGAGCGTCATGGAGTTGAGAGCACCTTCCGCGTCGCGGCGGCTTGCGGAGAGCCACGTCGCCTCCGGGCTCGGCGCATCGCGGTGGTGAAGCCATGACCGCGGGCGAGTTCATCGCGAAGTGGCGCTCGTCGGAGTTGAAGGAACGGTCGGCAGCCCAGGAGCACTTCATCGACCTGTGCCGGCTGCTCGGCGAGCCGACGCCGGCCGAGGCCGATCCGACGGGCGAGCACTACTGCTTCGAGCGTGGCGCGCGCAAGGACAGCGGCGGCGACGGCTGGGCCGACGTATGGAAGCGGCACTGCTTCGCCTGGGAATACAAGGGCAAGCACGCGGACCTATGAAGATGATCTGTCTGAGCATCGAGGGCGCCCCGTTGTCTGTATGAACGCCTGGTTGAGAGTGGCAGCGGGCCAGGTTCTGCCCAGATGTGGCGTTAGCCTCGGTTCTGGAGCCTTTGCCCGACGGCGCGAATAGCTGGCATAGAACGCTGGCGCAGGGGAGGAAGGTGGTGTGAGCGCGGGAGCGGTGATGATCCAGGGGACGGCGTCCGACGCCGGGAAATCGGTGGTCGTCGCCGGGCTGTGCCGGGCGGCGTGGCGGCGTGGCATGCGGGTCGCGCCGTTCAAGCCGCAGAACATGTCGAACAACGCCGCGGCCTGCGGTGACGGGGGTGAGATCGGGCGGGCGCAGGCGGTACAGGCGCGGTCGGCGGGCATTGCGCCGCGGACGGATTTCAATCCGGTGCTGCTGAAGCCGCAGACAGACCGCGGCTCGCAGGTGGTCGTGCACGGGCGGCCGGTGGGGATGCTGCACGCATCCGACTACCGGGCGGGGCGGGCCCGGCTGATGGACGCGGTCATGGAGAGCTTCGGACGGTTGGTCGACGAGTTCGATCTGGTGATCGTGGAGGGGGCCGGCAGCCCGGCGGAGGTCAACCTGCGCGCCGGGGACATCGCCAACATGGGCTTCGCGCGGCGGGCGGAGGTGCCGGTCTGCCTGGTCGGGGACATCGACCGCGGCGGGGTGATCGCGTCCTTGGTGGGGACCGGGGCCGTGCTGGATGCCGAGGATCGGGCGCTGATCGCGGGGTTCCTGATCAACAAGCTGCGCGGCGACCCGGCGCTGTTCGAAGACGGGGTGCGCATCATCGAGCGACACACCGGCTGGCGCTGCTTCGGGGTGATTCCGTGGGAGCCGGCGGCACTGCGCCTGCCGGCGGAGGACGCCGCGTCCCTGCCGCCGGCAGGCGACGCGCGGGGCGGGAGGGTGAAGGTCGCCGCGCCGGTACTGTCTCGCTTGGCGAACTACGACGACGCCGATCCGTTGCGCATGGAGCCGGAGGTGGAGTTCGCGTTCGTGCCGGCCGGGCGGCCGATTCCGCGGGATGCGGACGTGGTGCTGCTGTTCGGCACCAAGTCGACGATCGGCGACCTGGCGTTCCTGCGAGAGCAGGGGTGGGACCACGACATCCTGGCGCACGCGCGGGCCGGCGGGCGCGTGGTGGGTGTGTGCGGGGGGCTGCAGATGCTGGGGCGCCGCGTGCATGACCCGGCAGGGGTGGACGGTCCGGCCGGGTCGGTCGACGGGCTGGGGCTGCTCGACGTGGAGACGAACATGCACGACGAGAAGACGGTCCGTCCGGCGCGGGGGCGCTGCGTGCTGAGCGACGCGGCGGTGACCGGTTACGAGATCCACACGGGACAATCGCACGGCGCGGATCTGGCGCGGCCGATGTTCCGCCTGGAGACCGGCGCTGACGGCGCGCGCAGCGCGGATGGGCTGGTCGAGGGGACTTACCTGCACGGGCTGTTCGCGAACGACGAGTATCGGCGCGCGTGGCTGGAGCGTGTCGGGGCGGGCGCCGAGTCGTCCCTGCAGTACGAGGCGGCCGTGGATGCGGCCCTGGATGCAGTGGCGGACACGCTGTCCGCGGCGGTCGACCTGGAGGCGCTGTTCGGGGCGGCGCGCCGGCCGAACGTGGCTACCGGCCCACTTGCGTGAGCGCCTGTGCGCTCAGGGCGTTCAGCTCCAGGGCCAGCCCGGCGACCATGAGGTAGACGCGGCCCGCGCGGGCGGCGGCGAGCTGGTTCACGCGGCCGAGCGCGTCGCGGTACGAGCGTCCGAGCGGCGAGGGCGGCACGACGCCCAGGCCCACCTCATTGCTGATCACGATCCAGGTCGCTGTGGAGCGCTCGACCAGGGCGAACAGTCCGCCGGCCGCGTCAAGGATGAGCTCCTCGGCGCCGGGGTCGTTCTCGTGCCGCAGCAGCAGGTTGCTGACCCACAGGGTGAGGCAGTCCAGCACCACCGTGTCGTAGCGGCTCAGGATCGGCGCGGCCCTGCCGGCCGGGTCGAGTGGCTCTTCCAGGGTGTCCCACGCGCTCGGCCGCCGCTCGCGGTGGGCGGCGATGCGGGCGCGCATGTCCTCGTCCAGCGCTTCCGCCGTGGCGATGAAGAGCACGCTCCGGCCGGCCTGCGCGAGCCGTTCGGCGGCGGCGCTCTTGCCGGAGCGGGCGCCGCCGAGCAGCAGGATGAACTCGCCGCTCAAGGCCCGGACCCCAAGTGGTTGGTGTCATTCAGCAGGTTGAGCGCCGCGAAGCCGCCTTCGTGCACGGTGACGATGGACAGTCCGCAGTTGTCGAAGGAGAAGCGCTCGATGCTGCGGGACGGGAGCTCCAGCAGGCGCACGACCGCCGCGGACAGCGATCCGCCGTGTGCGACCACCAGCAGGTCACCGTCGTCGCTCCCGTGACGCTCCAGCAGGTCGTGCACGCCGGCGGCGACCCGCTCGTACAGTTGCCGCTCGCTCTCGCCCCCCGGCGTCGCGCTGGTGTCGTCCCCGGAGAAAAGCGATGCGTAGCGCTCCGGGTCGCGCGCCTCCATCTCGGTGAAGATCAGGCCCTCCCATTCGCCGAAGCCCCGCTCCCGCAACGCGGGCAGGGTGACCAGCGGCACGTCCCTGCCACGCATGATCGGCTCCGCGGTCTGCGTGACGCGCCGCAGGTCGCTCGCGTACACGGCCGCGAAACGCATCGGCTGCAGGCGCGTGGCGATCGCCTCTGCCTGCGCCAGTCCCTTCTTGTTGAGCGGCACGTGCATCTGGCCCTGCGCGCGGCCCTCCACGTTCCAGTCCGTCTCGCCGTGCCGTACCAGAAACCATCTACCCATCGCTGTTCGCCATCACCTCCTGCAGCGCGCCGGCCAGCCGCCGGCAGTCCTCATGCGCCGGACGCCGATTCGCACGTGCGCCGGCAATCCGAACGAGGCGCAGTCTCGCACACACACGCGATGTTCCCGGAGTAGCCGCAGGCGGACCGCCGCGGCATCGCCTGCGTTCAGCAGCGAGCGGGCGAGCAGGTGGATGAGCTCGGTGGCGCCGTTGCCGATCAGGATGCGGTCCGGCTCCAGATCGAGCCGGGCGCTCAGCGCTTCGCGCAGCTCTCCGCAGCCGGGGTCCGGGCAGGCGGCCAGGTCCACGCGCTGCAGCGGCTCCCTCACCAGCGGCAAGACTCCCAGCGGGTTGATGCTGGGCGCTGAAGTCCAGCACCCGACCCGGGCGCAGGCCGAGCGCGCGCAACTCGGCGAGGTTCAGGCCGCCGTGCACGGGCCGCGAAGGTTCCACCGCGTAGTACCAGGTTGTCCCCAGGCTATCCCCAGATCAGTCCACGGACGGCGGTCACCGCGAGGGCCGCGGGCACCGCGAGCAGCGCGACGCCGTATACCAGCCGCACGGCGGCCCCCACGTCGAACCAGAGCGGTTCGCGAAAGCCGTCTCCGATGCGGTAGTGGCCGGTCTTCTCCAGGACGACGCCGAGAAGGCCGGCGCAGGCGCCGATCGTCCAGCCGGCGTTGGGGCTGGCCGTGCGCCGGTGGTCGCGAAGGGCGGTCCGCCAGCCGCGGCGTGCGGGCAGGCGGCGGAGCGCTCCGGCGGCCAGCATCAGCAGCGCGCCGAGCCGCGCCGGCAGCAGGTTGACCAGGTCGTCCAGCCGGGCCGATGCCTTGCCCAGGTGCTCGTAGCGGCCGCGGTAGCCGATCATGCTGTCCAGCGTGTTCACGGCCCGGTAGGCCACGGCGCCCGGCAGGCCGAACAGCGCGAACGCCAGCCAGGGAGCGACGTAGCTGTCGGTCGTATTCTCGGCGGCTGACTCGATCGCGGCCATCGCGACCTGGGGGCCGGTGAGAGCGCTCGCGTCGCGGCTCACCAGGCTGCGCAGGCTGTCGCGCGAACGCTCCAGGTCCCCGTTCTGCAGGGCGTCCCGGGTGCCGGCCACGGCGCGGCTGAGTCCCTTTACCGCGAAAGTGGTCTTCAACAGGGCCGCCGTTCCCAGCAGGTAGGGGAGGGGACCGGCCGCGCGCAGTGCGGTCGCCGCGAGCCATGCCAGCGCGCCGCAGCCGGCCGGCATCAGCACGGCTATCGCGAGCCCGGCAGCCAGCGACGCCGCGGGCCGGTTCGCCGGCGGAGAACGGCGCTCCAGGAACGCGATCAGTCTGCCCATCCACACCACGGGATGAAGCGCGGCCGGCGGCTCGCGCCATGCCAGGTCTAGCGTCACCGCCAGCAGCAGCGCGCCGGCATCCAGGACCCATTCGCCCGGCCACGGTGCAAGCGCCATTCCGATCTATCCCGCGAGCACGACCACGGCGAGTCCCAGGACGGCCACCTCGGCGATCTCGTTCACCGCGCCGTAGATGTCGCCGGTCACCCCGCCGAGCAGCCGGGTCGCCCACGCGCCGACGGCCCACGCGACCCCGGCGGCCAGCGCCCCGAGCGCCAGCCCCGGCAGCCCGGTCAGGGCGAGGGCGGCCGCGGCCGCAAGCAACAGGCCGGCCCGCGGGCGCCGGCCATCGTCACTCGCGAACGGCGTGCCGAGCCCCTCGCGCCGCGCGTACGGGAACCACTCCATGACCATCACCATCGCCGCGCGCGACAGGCACGGAAACACGACCAGGACGCCCGTCCGGTACCCGCCCGGCAGCGCGGTGAGCGCCGCCAGCTTGACCAGCAGCAGGCAGACCACGCCGACCACGGCGAACGCGCCCACGTGGGGATCGCGCAGGATCGCAAGGCGCCGCTCGCGGTCGAAGCCGCCGAGCAGGGCGTCGCAGGTGTCCATGAAGCCGTCCAGGTGGAGGGCGCGGGTGAGGGCGGCCAGCGTGGCCAGCAGCAGGGCGCTGTTCAGCAAAACCGGCAGGTGCAGCGCGCGCAGGGCCAGGTCGAGGAAGGCGAGCATTGCCCCCAGCAGCAGGCCGACCGCCGGGAACCAGGCAGGGGCGCGCGCGAGCGCGCCGGCCGCATCGGGAGGCGAGGCCGCGTCACGCGGTGAGACGGGCAGGATGGTCAGGAAGCCGATCGCGGCTCGGAATGAGGCCAGCAACCGCGAGGGTTTCATCGCGTATCCGAGACGCCGGCCTCCGCGAAGGTGGCCATCTCCGCCAGGCACGCGGCCGCGGCCCTGACGATGGGCAGGGCCACCAGGGCGCCGGTGCCCTCGCCCAGCCGCATCTCCAGGTCGAGCAGCGGGTCGAGGCCGAGGTGCGCGAGCACCGCGCGATGGCCCGGCTCGGCGGAGCGGTGGGCGGCGATCAGGTAGTCGCGCGCGGCCCCGCACAGGCCGCAGGCGAGCAGGGCGGCTGCCCCGGAGATGAAGCCGTCCAGCACCACGGCGCGGCGCCGGCAGGCGGCGCCCAGCACCACGCCGGCCAGCACGCCGATCTCGAAACCGCCCACCTTCGCCAGCACCCCGAGCGGGTCGCCTCGATCGGGAGCGTTGCACTCCAGCGCCCGGCGCACCACGTCCACCTTGCGGCGCAGCTCCTCCGGCGTGCGGCCGGTGCCCGGCCCGGTGGTGTGCTCCGGCGCGACGCCGGTCATCACGGCGGCGATGGCGCTGGCCGCGGTGGTGTTGCCGATGCCCATGTCGCCGGTGGCGATCAGGTCCAATCCCGCGTCTGCCACCTCGGAAACGAGGCTCACGCCGGCCCGCAGGCAGCGCTGCGCTTGCTCCCGTGACATCGCCGGGCCGCGGCCGATGTCGCCGGTGCCGCGTCCGGCACGCACCGAGCGAAGGTCCGGATGATCCGGCAGGGCGTCCGCGGCGATGCCGGCGTCGGCCACGATCTGCCGCACGCCGAGCAGGCGCGCCATGACGCTGACCGCGGCGCCGCCGGCCAGGAAGTTGCGCACCATCTGCGCGGTGACCGCCTGCGGATAGCCGGTCACGCCCTGCGCGACCACGCCGTGGTCGCCCGCGGCGACGATCACGGCCGAGCCCCGGATGGCGGGCCGTTCCGTGCCGAAGATGCCGGCCAGCCGGATCGACACCTGCTCCAGCCGGCCCAGGCTGCCGGGGGGCTTGGTCAGGGTCAGGTGGCGCGCCTCGGCGCGCCGCATGGCGGCGGCGTCCGCCGGCTCGATGCGCGTGACGGTCTCGGCCAGCGTCATGGCTCGGCCATCGTCATCGCCCGGACCGGGACGCCGTGGGGCCCATCAGGCGAACGTGCGGCATGCCCGTGTCGCTCTCGTGCTCGACCACCGCCTCCACGCCGAACACTTCGCGGAAGCGCTGCAGCGTGAACACCTCGGCCGGGGTGCCCTCGGCCACGACCTCGCCGTCCGAGATCAACGTCAGCCGGTCGCAGTAGCGGCTGGCCAGCCACACGTCGTGCAGGGCCACCACCGCCGCGACCTCGCCGCCCGCTACCTCGGAGCGGAGCGTCTCCATCGCCGTGAGCTGGTGCCGCAGGTCGAGGCTGGCCACCGGTTCGTCGAGCAGCAGGACACGCCCCTGCTGGGCGAGCGCCCGCGCCAGCAGCACCCGCTGGCGCTCGCCGCCGGAGATGCGGTCGAGCTGGCGGTGCTCGAAACGCTCGGTCTCCGTGCGGGCCATGGCCGCCCGCGCGATCCGCCGGTCGTCGGCTCCCTCCAGCGCGAAGCGGCTCAGGTGCGGGTAGCGCGCCATCAGCACGGTCTCCAGCGCCGTGAAGGGGTGGGCGGCCTCGTGCTGCGGGAGGTAGGCGACCTGCCGCGCGCGATCCCGCGCCGGGAGCTCGGACAGGTCGGCCGCTCCCAGCCATGCCGACCCGGCGTCGGGGCGCAGCACGCCGGCCATCACCCGCAACAGCGTGCTCTTGCCGGCGCCGTTCGGGCCCACCAGTCCCGTCACTTGGCCGGCGCGCGCCGCGAACGACACCGAGCGGAGCACGGGGGTTCCGCCAAGGCTCACGGACACCCCGCGCGCCGCCAGCGCGTGGCCGGCCGTACCCAGGGTCACGACCCTCCGTAGGGCTCGAAGTCGCTGAAGGTCACGTCCCCGAACCGGTCCGGGTAGAGCAGCCGCGCCGTCTCCTCGATGCCGCGCACGTTCCAGTGCGACAGCGTCGTGTAGTGGCGGGGATCGGCGACGATCACCTGCTCGTTCGCGATCGCCGGCACCTCGGCCAGCGCGCGGGCGTCCAGCAGCTCGTCGCGCAGGTCGGTGCCGCCCGAGTCCGCCGGCTGCGTGATCAGGATCACGTCCGGGTTCATGGCCGCGATCGACTCCACGCTCACCGACTGGTGGCCGGCGATGCCGTCGCGTGCGGCCGCGTTGACGCCGCCGGCCGTCTCGATGATGCCGCCTTCGGTCGAGCCTTCGCCGGCCGCGCTGGTGGTCTCCCCCCAGCGGGCGATGGACAGCACCGAGAGCCGGGACGCGTCGCCGGGCGCGGGCACCCGCTCGGTAACCACGGCCAGGCGGCGCTCGATCTCTGCGACCAGCTCCAGGGCGCGCTCCTCGACCCCGAGCAGATAGCCGAGCAGCAGGATGTTGGGGATGTTGCCGGCGGCCGAGCTCTCCAGCGCGGAGCGCACCACCGGCACGCCTGCCTCCTTGATCAACGCGACCAGGTCCGCGTTGGTGTACTTGGAGACCACGACGATGTCGGGCTTGGCCGCCAGCACGTTCTCGACGCCGCGCTTGACGGTGTGCATGCCGGCCACCTGGTCGGCGACGTTGGAATAGGTCGGATCGGCCGTGAACGGCCCCACGCCCGCGAACCGGTCGTGCGGCACCAGGGCGAGCAGCATCTCGTCGTGGCCGAGGGACAGGGCCAGTATCCGCTGCGGCGGCGCATCCAGGCTGACCACGCCTTCGGTGGTCTCGACCGCCCGCGGCCAGCCGCGGTTCTCCACGTCGACGATGCCCGGCACCGCCGGGTAGTCGGGCGGCGTCTGTGCGGCCGCGTCCAGTGCGAACGCCGCCAGCAGTCCGGCGGCGGCGATCCGTACGATCTTCCTCAAGGTGTCCATGATTCCTCCATGCATGGTTTTTGGGTTCTACAGCAGTCCTGCCCGCGCCTTGTGGCGGGCCAGCAGGAACAGAAAGAACGGCGCTCCGACCAGAGCGGTGATGATGCCGACGCGCACCTCGGCCGGCGCCACGGCCAGCCGGGCGACGGTGTCGGCCGCGAGCAGGAACACCGCGCCGCCGAGCGCGCTCAGCGGGACCAGCACGCGGTGGTCGGCGCCGGTGATGAGCCGCAGTGCATGCGGGACGATCAGCCCCACGAACGCGATCGTGCCGGAGAACGCCACCGCTGTGCCGGTGATCAGCGACGCGGCCAGCAGCAGGAGGGTGCGGGTCAGCCCCACGCGGACGCCGAGCGCGCGCGCTTCCTCCTCGCCGACCATGAGCAGGTTCAGGTCGCGCGACAGCAGCACCGCGACCGCCAGCCCGGCCAACACGAGCGGCGCGGCCAGCCGCACGTGCGTCCAGCGCGATGCGTCCAGGCCGCCGGCGAGCCAGAAGATCATCTCGCGCTGCGCGCCCAGATCGGCGGTGAACAGCACGATCGCGGAGATGATCGCGGCCAGGAACGCGCTCACCGCCACGCCGGACAGCAGCAACGCCGCCATCGAGAAGCGGCCGCCGGCCGAGGCGACCGCGAACACCAGCGCCAGGGCGCCGGCGGCGCCCGCGAAGGCCATGGCGGGCAGCGCCAGCGGCGTCGCCGCCTGGGCGCCCAGGGCGATCGCCACCACCGCGCCCAGCGCGCCGCCGGTGGACACGCCGATGATGCCGGGATCGGCCATCGGGTTGCGGAACAGCCCCTGCATCACGGCGCCGGCCACGCCCAGGGCGGCGCCGACGATCAGCGCCAGGGTGATGCGCGACAGCCGGATCGACTCGACGATGGCGCGCTCGGCGTCGGTGGCCTCCAGGATGCGGATGCCGATCTGCTCCAGCAGGATGGCGGCGGTGTGGGAGAGCGGGATAGCGTAGGGGCCGACGGCCGCGGCCGTGACGATCAGGGCCGCGGCGGCGACGGCCAGCAGCGCACCGCCGCCCGCCAGCCGCGCGACGACCGGCGACCGTGATCCGTTCGGCGAGCGAATCGCCTCTTTTCCCCGCACCAGAGCTCCTTCGCCGCCCTGCGTCCGGGGTTCGCCGCCGAAACGGACCTGTCCCACCTGGATGGGGGACAAGGCTCGACCTGAGGCGCTCCCTGAGCGGAGAGCGGCCACTCAGCCTTGCCCGGCAGGTCTCCTGGCTCCCGGATCATCGCCTGTCCCGCGCCTTCCCATCCCCGTCCATGGGGACAGTGGCATCAAGCGGGCGGCTTGCCGGTCACAGTGGCGCCACCGCAGCGGATTCTCACCGCTTTCCCTGTTCGGCCTTCGCTTCCGAAGGCACCGGGCAAGGTCTGCCTTTCGTGACTGTTCGCGGCTGAGCCTAGTGTCCTCGCGCGACCGGTGTCAAACGAGGGTCAGGAGGCCTTTTTCTGCCGCGTGGTGCGCTTGCTGCTGGCCGCGCTCTTGCGCCGGTTCGCGCCTCGCGCCGGGCGCTTGGCAGGTCCGCGCTCGCGGCGTAGCTGCAGCAGCTCGGCGGCCCGCTCCGGCGTGATCGTCTCCACCGCGTCGCCGGTACGGAGCGAGGCGTTGGTCTGGCCGTCGGTGACGTACGGGCCCCAGCGGCCCTCCTTGATCACCATCGGCTGGCCGGTCGCGGGATCGTTGCCCAGCTCGCGCAGCGGCGGCTGCGCAGCGGCCTGACGGCGGCGTCCCTTCGGCTGCGCCAGGATCGCCAGACACTCGTCCAGGGTGACGGTGAACATCAGCTCCTCGGACTCCAGCGTGCGGCTGTCCGACCCCTTCTGGATGTACGGCCCGTAGCGTCCGTTCTGGGCCGTGATCGGCGTGCCGTCGGCGGGGTCCGTCCCGACCGTCCGGGGCAGCGTCAGCAGCTTCAGGGCATCGGCCAGTTCGATACTGTCGAGGGTCATCGACCGCAGCAGCGACGCGGTCTTCGGCTTTTTCTTGCCGGTGTCCTCGGCGGTGCCGACCTGCACGTACGGTCCGAAGCGGCCGGCGCGGGCGATCACCGGCAGGCCGGTGTCCGGATCCTCCCCGAGCACGCGGTCGTCGTCGGGCTTGTCGATCAGCTCCAGGGCCGCCTCCACGGTCAGCTCGTCGGGGGGGATCTCGCCCGGGATGGTGGCGCGCTGCGGGCCGCGCTCCACGTACGGTCCGAAGCGGCCCACGCGCGCCACGATGCCGGAGCCGCTGCCGTCGGTGCCGATCGCCACGGAGTTCACCTCGCGCGCGTCGATCAGGGCCAGGCGGTCGGACACCATCGCCTTGAGGCCCGGAGCCTCGGGCTCCGCCGCCTTCGCGCCGGAGTTCCCGCCGTCCGGCGCGCCTTCGTCCGCGGGCGCGGGCACTTCGGCGCCGAAGTAGAAGCGGCGCAGCCACGGCTGCACGTCCTCGTCACCGGTGGCGATGCTGTCCAGCTCGTCCTCCATGCGCGCGGTGAAGGTGTAGTCGACCAGGTCGGAGAAGTGCTGCTCCAGCAGCCGCACGACCGAGAACGCCGTGAAGGTGGGAACCAGCGCGGTGCCCCGCTTCCAGACGTAGCCGCGGTCCTGGATGGTGTTCATGATCGACGCGTAGGTGGACGGCCGGCCCACGCCCAGCTCCTCCAGCCGCTTGACCAGCGATGCTTCCGTGTAGCGGGCGGGGGGCGAGGTCTCGTGACCGTCCGGCTCGAGCCCTTCGAGGCCGAGGCGGTCGCCCTCGGCGACCTCCGGCAGCGGCCGCTCCGTATCGCCGCTCGCCCGCGCCGCGGCGCCGCCCTCGGCGTCGGTGCCCTCGGAATACACGCGGCGGAAGCCGTAGTGGCTGATCGTGGTGCCGGCCGCGGTGAACTCGGCGTCCCGCCCGTCGGCCGCCGCGCCGGCCACCCGCACCTGCACCGTGCTTCCGATGGCGTCGGTCATCTGCGAGGCGACCGTGCGCTTCCAGATCAGCTCGTAGGCCCTCGCCTCGTCGCGCGACAGGGAGCCGCGCAACTCCTCCGGGGTGCGGAAGCGGTCGCCGGCCGGCCGGATGGCCTCGTGCGCCTCCTGCGCGTTCTTGACCTTCTTCGCGTAGCGGCGGGGCGAGTCGGGCAGGTAGTCGGCCCCGAACCGCTGCGCGATGGCGTCGCGGGCGGCGTTCAGGGCGGCCTGAGACAGCGTGGTGCTGTCGGTGCGCATGTAGGTGATGTGGCCCTTCTCGTACAGCGACTGCGCCACGCGCATGGCCGCCGTGGCCGACATGCGCAGCTTGCGGCCCGCCTCCTGCTGGAAGGTGGAGGTCATGAACGGAGCCGCCGGCCGCCGGCGGTACGGCTTGCGCTCCACGCTGCGGACGCGGAACTCCGTCTCCTTCAGCCCCTCGGCGAGCGTGCGTGCGGCGCTCTCGTCCAGGTGGACGGTGTTCGGGCGCTTGAGCTCGCCTGCCTGGGTGAAGCTGGAGCCGGAGGCCACCGGCTTCCCGTCCAGGGTGGCGAGCCCGGCGCTGAAGTCCCGCGGCGCATCGGCGTCCACCGGAGTCGTGACGCCGAAGGTGGCGGTCAGGCTCCAGTAGCGGGCCACCACGAATGCCATGCGCTCGCGCTCGCGCTCAACCGCGATGCGGGTGGCGACGCTCTGCACGCGGCCGGCCGACAGGCGCGGCTGGACCTTCTTCCACAGCACCGGGGACACCTCGTAGCCGTACAGGCGGTCCAGGATGCGCCGCGCTTCCTGTGCGTCCACCAGCCGGCGGTCGATGTCGCGCGGCTCGGCGATCGCCGCCTCGATGGCGGGCCGGGTGATCTCGTGAAACACCATGCGCTTCACGTCCATGCCTTTCGGGGGCTGCAGCTCCTGGTACAGGTGCCAGGCGATCGCCTCGCCCTCGCGGTCCTCGTCCGTGGCCAAGTACAGAACGTCGGCGCTGGCCAGCAGGTCCTTCAGCTTGCGGATCTGCTTTCGCTTGTCCGGCGGCACCACGTACAGCGGCTTGAAGCCGTTGTCGACGTCGATGCCCAGGCGCGCCCAGGGCTGTTGCTTGTAGCGGGCGGGGACGTCGGCGGCGCTGCGCGGCAGGTCGCGGATGTGGCCGATCGACGACTCGACCACGAAGCCCGAGCCCAGGAAACGGGCGATGGTGTTGGCCTTGGCCGGCGACTCGACGATCACCAGGGCCTTGGCTGTGGTCTTTGGCACGGGCAGAACATACGGCCCGCCCGCCGACCGTTGTCAAGCTTCCCCACCGGCCGGGTCGGACCGGCGTTGGCATGGGAGAAACACG
>JAPPNY010000237.1 GCA_028818385.1 Spirochaetaceae bacterium | reverse complement strand
TCCGGTGCGGGTAGTCGTGTCCTGGCGCTCAAACGCGGCGCCTGCGTCGTCGAAGTCGTCCTCGTCGATGTCGGGCTCGCGGTAGCTGACCCACTGCCTGACGCCGCCGACCATGATCGGTGCTCCGGCCGGGATCGTCTGCTGGCGGTCGCCGAGGGCGCGCCGCTCGGCAAGGTGCAGCATCGTGTTGTTCCGATGTCCGACCTTGCGCCCTACACCCAGCAGCAGGACGTGGCCGCCCAGCTCGTAGATGGTGGACAGCGGCGATCCTTCACCCATCGGGTCCTCCAGCCGCTGTTCGGCGACGATCCTTCCGGCCTGCGGGCCGAGTGCCGCGAACGAGCAGGACGGATGATCGCTGCGGACCGCTCCGGGCCAGGTCCGGAACAGCTCCGGGATGACGCCGATGCATCGCGTCGGCGTGACGGCAGGGTCGAACGCGGGCATGGTGGCCCGGATCCTGTCCCACCACGCGGCAGGCACCGGCGGACTCCGCCACAGTGACGGATCGGACAGGGACCCCGAGTGGGCGGGCATGACCAGCGTCCCGTCCGCGCCGACCGCCTGCAGCAGCGCCCGGATCGCGGCGACCGGGCCGCCGCAGACCCAGCCCAGGGCGCTCAGCGAGGAGTGCACCAGGACGACCATCTCCTGGCCTACTCCGAGCGCCCGCAGATCCTCGGCCAGGGACTGCTCCGTGACCGGTTCCGTCCCCTGCGCGGCGATTGCGTCCTGTTCGCTCACGGGCTCCCGGTCTCGGGTCCGGCGGCGGGTTCTTGCGGAACTCCCGGCTGCGCCGGCTTCGCGGGCTGTGCCGGCTTGTCCGGGTACGTCTGCATGAACATGCCGGTCCCGCAATTCCAGCCGGGCTCGCTCGGGATGGCGCCGCTGGCTTCCACGGCTCCCGACCCGACGCCGGCCGCCCGCTTCCACAGAACGTCATCCACGTAGATCGCCACCGTGGCGTTGCCGAGAGGCCGGTAGTTGCGCACCCGCAGCCGGACGAACGTCTCCCCGCGAACCCGCTGGGTCAGGCTCCAGGGCGTCTGCTCGCGCCGATAGCTCCGGAAGTCGGTTTCGCCGCTGCGCAGCTCGATGTCGGCCATTCCGGTGCTGGAAGTCACCTCGTAACGCACCTTGACCACCGTCGGTCCCCAGATGCAGTTGTGCGTGACGTCCGTGACGCAGGATCCCAGCAGCAGCGCCAGGCCGATCGTGACGGCGGCCGGCACCGCTGCCCGCAGCACGTGGTCGGTGGGGCGTCGGAGCACGGCGATGCTCGGCAATCTCATCCTGTACCAAACGTACCGCATTCGGTCGGTCAAGGCACTCCCGGCCCGACTCCGGCAGGCGCCGCGGCGGAGTTTCCCTCCGCGGGCATGGTCGCATACCATCCGAGCATGCGCGTAGACGGGAGGATCATGAACCGATGGCAGCCGTGAAGATTCGAGCCGAGTCACTGGAGGCGTTCTGCATCGAGGCGATGCGGCGCGCGGGCTTGAGCCAGCAGGACGCGGAGCTGTCGGCCCGCGTGTTCGTCACGACCGACACCTGGGGCACGTTCACCCATGGCACGCGGCAGATCCGCGGGCTGATGAAGAACGCCCGCCGCGGCCGGCTGGTCGCCGACGCGCAGGAGCGGATCGTCGCCGAGGGTCCCTCCTGGGCGATCGTCGACGCCAGGGACGGCATGCCGCCGGCCATCTCATTCCGGGCGGTGGAGATCGCCATCGCCAAGGCGCGCCAGACCGGCATGGCCTACGTGGGCGTGCGCCGCTCCAGCCACTACGGCGCCGCCGGCTACTACGCCAACATGATCGCCGAGCACGGCATGTTCGGCATGTCCATGTGCAACGTGGAGCCGTGCATGACCGTGCCGGGCGGCAAGAGCCGCATCCTGGGCACCAACCCCATCGCCTGGGCGGCGCCGACCGGGACCGAGCGTACGATCATGCTGGACGTGGCCACCAGCGCGGTCGCGGCGACCAAGATCTTCGCGGCCAAGAGCGAGGGGCGATCGATCCCGGACACTTGGCTGGTGGACGAGGACGGCGTTCCCACCACGGACCCGACCATCTTCCCGGAAGCAGGGGCGCAACTCCCGATGGCCGGCCACAAGGGCTACGGGCTGGCGGTGTTCGTGGAGATCCTGACCGCCGTGCTCACCGGGTCCGCGATGATGAGCGGCGTGCATAGCTGGGTGTCCGACGATCCGGAGCCGTCCGACCAGGGGCACGCCTTCATCGCCATCGACGTGGGCGCGATCATGCCGGCCGCCGAGTTCCACCAGCGCATCGGCGCCATGAGCGAGGAGATCGCCGGCGCGCAGATGGCGCCGGGACAGCGCATCTTCCTGCCCGGCCAGATGGAGTGGGAGCGCCGTGAGCGCGCGCTGCTGGAGGGCATCGAGATGCCCGAGGACGTGCTCATCAGCCTGCGCGGACTGGCCGAGGACTCGGGCATGAACCCGGCCGACTACGGCATCCACCTCGGCTGAACGCTTGAATCGAGTCTGGACCGTTGCCGAGGCAAGAGCCCACCTGTCGAAAGTCTTGCGTCGCGCCGAACAGGACGGACCCCAGCGGATCGGTGTGCGGAAGTCATTCGTCGTCCTGCCCGCCGAGTTATGGAACTCCAGTAAGAGAGCGCCCAAACCTCTGGGTGAATGGTTGGTGGACAACATACCCCGCGGTACGAACCTCGATGCTCCCGACCGCCACGAACCCGGTCGTGAGCCACCGTCCGCGTCCGGTACGAGCCGATGAGCCGACCGAGTGTCCTGTTCATCATCGCCGACGACTGGAGCCCGATCGCGCGCTGCTACGGCTCGTAAGTCCCGCGCAGCGCACCCGCGGCATCCGCAGCCAGGCGGTGATGAGCTGGGTCGCCTTCTGTCCGACCATCCTGGAGTGGTGCCGCGTCGAGCACGCGGAAGGAGACGCCGCCCTCTCCGGCCGCTTGTTCCTGCCGATCCTGGAGGACGACGGCCCACACCCGGGCGGAGGTGCATGGGAGGAGACCTTCTTCTCCCACTGTATCCACAAGGTCACGAGCTACTACCCCGGCATATTCGCGCAGGAGTGGAGAAAAAGTAGGCGCGTCCGCCGATTTG
>JAPPNY010000049.1 GCA_028818385.1 Spirochaetaceae bacterium | reverse complement strand
GCCCACGGTCGTGGTCCCCTGGTGGATGACGTGCTCCAGGAAGTGCGTGATGCCGTGGAGCCCCACCGCCTCCTGCATGGACCCGACCCGGACCCACAGATTGGCGGCCACACGAGGTGTTCGATGGTCCTCGACGAGAAGAATCGTGAAGCCGTTGTCGAGGACGTGCTCCTGTACCCGGAGCGGTGGGGAAGGGGATTGCGGGGCGAGCGCCGGCGCGGTGCGGGCCGGCGGCCCGACAGGCGGCGTTACCGATGAGGTTCGCACGCCCGGAAGTGCCAGGGCGGCGGTTGCACCGGCCAGGCCGATGACGAGCAGAGTCCTCATTGTGGTGACCCTCGGGCGTTGGTGACGAGGCGTCTCTCTCACTGAATCCAACGCGCACGCGGAGTACGTGTGAATCAAGGCCTCGATTCGCGCGGGCCCCTAAGAATGCGGTGGGATCGCGGGTGGCGCGAGCGCCGCCCAGGCGTCCGGCAGGCCTCTGCTACCGCACCTGGAAGGTAATCGGAATCTGGATCCACACCGGGACCACCTTGTCCAGGTTGAGCGCCGGGGTGAACCTCGCCACTTCGGCGACGCGCAGGGCGGCCTCGTCGAGCGAGGCGTGCCCGGACGACTCCGCCACCAGGGTTCTCCGTACTGTCCCCCCCTCGTCGATGAACAGGTGTACGAGAACCCTTCCGCCGATGCCGGCATCACGCAGGATGACCGGATACTCCCGCTCGAGCGCGCGCTGGAACTCACGCCGGTTGGTGAGACCTGGGCGGACGGTCACGGGCGTGAAGACGGGTTCGTCGATCAGGCTTCCGGTCTCCTCGTCCCGAAGTTGCATAAGCGTCTCGACCGGATTGTCCGCGAATGTGGTGGGCGAGATGGTGATATCCTCGCTGATGTCGGCGGTGGCGATCACCGGGAGTGCGGGCCGACTGACCGTGGGCGGCTCGGGGGGAATCGGGACCTCCGGTGGGAGCGGAACCACTTCGGGGACAACGATCGTCCGGGTGTAGTCCGCCGCGGTCATGTCGGGCCAGAGCATGAACATCGCGAAGTGAAGCGCGGTCGCGGTGAGGACGGAACCCCAGAGCCATGTGGCGAACGACTTCTTGAAGCGGTCGTTGGCGGCTGTCCGGGGTGCGGCCTGGTGGTGAAGGTCGCGGTCGTTCATGGTTCCTCCCTCATGCGGCGTTGCGACTTGATCGGCGGGGTGACGCAGCCACATCGCGCTGCGTCAGGCTGCCTTTCACCGCAATTCCCGTGCCCGTGATCGGCCCTTCACGCCGTCCGGTCCGTAGCCGTGGCATCCCTTGAGGACGCTTCCGGGTATGATCTCGGCGGCGGCAGCGGGCCGAGGCATTGACGTGAAGCTGCCCATATGGCCCGCCGCACACGTGAGCCTGGGCGGAGAGTGTATTGCAGAACGTCTCCGTGACTGCCGGGTATCAGCCGCGTTCGCCCGTCGAAGGCAGGCCGGTTCGATGTCCGGCGCGCCGGACATCTCGCCGAGATACGGCTGCACCACAGAAAGTGTTGCACTTGAATATCTTACAAATGATCTTGGGGATGTCCGAATACCCGGCGGGCCTATGCTGTTGAGCCAAACGCGGTAATGCCCCCTCCGTCCTTCCCAAACCACGCCCCTCCCGCGGGGATCGTTGCCGCAGCCGTGGTGGTCCTTGCCGCCCTGGCCTTGCCTGCAGCGGCCCGGGCCCAGGAAGCGCAGGCGAATGTCGAGCCCGAAGCGGCCGATTCCGTGGAGGCGCCGCCGTCGACGGGCCGCCCATCCCCTGGGGGCGCCTTCCTGCGCAGCGTCCTCGTCCCCGGCTGGGGACAGGCGGCATCGGGCGCGTACGGCGAGGCCGCCGTCTATCTGCTTGTGCAGGCGGGGAATGTGTGGATGGCCTACAAGACCAACTCACTGCGCGGCAGCGCGCGGCGTCGCCAGCAGATGCTGGAGGCCGCGAAGACCGCCGAACTCCTGCGTGCTGGTGTCGCTCCGGACGCCCTCGAGGCGGAACTCGCGGCCGACGAGCGCATCGAGGACATTCGCCTGCTGGTGGACGCGCGCGACAACCAGATGGAGGACTGGGTCGCGCTCCTGGTCTTCTTCGCGTTCTTCGGGGGTGCCCACGCTTTCGTCTCCGCTCACCTGGCCGATTTCCCGGCGCCGCTGACGGTGGAACCGGTCGCGGGTCCTTCCTGCAGGGCCGTTAGGAGGCAGGCGGCTCTCCCTCCCAGTGCTCGATCCGCGGAGGCCCCGAAGCTTCGACGACCGCATAGGAACGGTCGCGCATCCATGTGCCCGCGTTGAGGTAGTAGCGGCCCGCGACCTCCACCACCGCAGGGATATGAGTGTGCCCGAACACCACGATGTCGAGGGTTTCGTCGCGCTTGAGCTCCTGCATCGCGAGCAGCTCCAGCGCCCTGGCGCGCTGACGGCTTCCTTCCCCCGGAGGGCCCTCGTGGCTGTCGGTTCTGGAAAGAATGGTGGCGAGGCGGACGCCGAGGTCCGGATGGATCCAGCGGAACGCGCCGCGGAACATGCGCGACCTGAGGATGGCGCTGGCGGCCCGATAGCCGTAGTCGCCGCGGTCCAGCCCGTCGCCGTGGGCGATGTAGGCGCTGCGCCCGGCGAGGGACGTTCGAATGGGACCGCGATGGAACGACACCCCGATCTCGTTCGCCAGGCACGAGCCGCCCCACCAGTCGTGGTTGCCGCCCAGGAACGTCACGGGCACGCCCGCGTCCACCACCTCCGCGATCGCCCCGAGCACGCGCACGTGCCCGCGGGGAATCGCGCGCCGGTACTCGAACCAGAAGTCGAAGATGTCTCCGTTCAGGACCACGTGCGAGGCGCGTGCGCGCACATGCCGCAACCAGTCCACGAGATCGGCGGCGCGCGCGCCCGGCTCCGCACCAAGGTGGGCGTCGCTCACCACGTAGGCCGGTCCGGCAGCCCGCGGACTCGGTCTCGGATTCCGGTCTGACATCGATTATCGTTGTAGGCAGTGGTCCCCACTTGGCAAGCGCATCGGCCTTGAAACCACGATTCCGAATGAGCTGTTCCCGCTTCCGGCGCGTGTTCGTCCTCGCCGGCGCCGCGCTGACCGCGAGCTGCTGGCTGCCCCGGGCGCCGGAGCCCCCGC
>JAPPNY010000026.1 GCA_028818385.1 Spirochaetaceae bacterium | reverse complement strand
CGCCACGGTGAACGACGATGCGGACGAGCCGGACGGCACGGTCACGGTGTCCGTTACCACCGGCGACGGTTACGTTGTGGCGGCGGCGCCGGACGATGCAGCCGGAGTGACGGTGAAAGACGACGACGATCCTGTGCTGTCGGTCGCCGACGTGACGGTGACGGAGAGCAAGATTACCTCGGTGATGTCGTTCACGGTGCGTCTGTCGGCGCCTTCGGCGGAGACGGTGACGGTTCATGCGCAGACGCGGGATTCGACCCCGGTGTCGGCGCGGGCCCGTGAGGACTACGCGCCGCGGGCGCGCGCGCCGCTGAGCTTCAAGGCGGGCGAGACCGCGAAGGAGGTCCCGATCGTCATCTACGCCGACAGCCATGACGAGGAGCCGGAGACGTTCGAGCTGGTGCTGTCGGATGCGGTGGGCGCGGTGATCGCCGACGGGGTTGCGGTGGCAACTATCGTGAACGACGATCCGATGCCGGCGGCGTGGCTGGCGCGGTTCGGGCGCACGGTGGCGGAGCAGTCGCTGGAGGGCATAGCGGCGCGCATGACGGCGTCGCGTACGCCCGGCATGCAGGGCGCGGTCGCGGGCCAGGCGCTCCCGTTCGACCAGGCAGCTTCCGGGACACCGGCCGGCTTCGGTCATGACCCGTTCGGCGCGCCGGCAACGCAGTGGCACACCATGACGGCGCACGAGGCGCTGCCGGGCTCGGGCTTCGAGCTGACCGGCGAGACCGACGGCGCGGGCGGCAGCATGGCGTTCTGGGGCCGTGCGGGACAGGGGAGTTTCGAGGGGCGCGAGGGGACGTTCTCGCTCGACGGCGAGGCGACCACCGCGCTGCTGGGTACGGACTATGCCGGGGACCGGTGGCTGATCGGCCTTGCGCTCGCGCAGAGCGCGGGCGAGGGCGGCTACCACGACACCGAGGTCACCCCGCGTCCCGGCACGCAGACCTGTGATGCGGAAAACGACGAACGCTGCCGGGATGCCGTGCGCGCGGGCGACGGCACGGTGGAGGCGTTGCTGACCGCGGCCATCCCTTACGCCGCACTGCAGGCCTCGAACCGCCTTACGCTCTGGGGCGCGGCCGGTTACGGCTTCGGCGAGGTGACGCTCGAGACCGTCACCGGCAAGCGCTACGGCGCGGACACGAACTGGTCCATGGCGGCGGCGGGGCTCAGGGGCGAGTTGCTGGCGCCGGCCTCCGGCCCCGCGCTCGCGGTGACCTCGGACGCGCTCTGGACGCGGTCCGCCTCGGAGAAGACCCGCGACCTCGCGGCGTCGGCTTCCGGCGTGACCCGGCTCAGGCTCGGCCTGGAGGGTAGCTGGCGCGTGGTCTTCGAAGGCGGCAGCCGTCTCGTGCCCAGGCTTGAGGTCGGCGCGCGTCACGACGGCGGCGATGCCGAGACCGGATTGGGTCTCGAGCTCGGCGGCAGCCTCCAGTGGGGCGATCCGCGCCTCGGGCTCTCGCTCGACCTCTCGGGCCGCACGCTGCTGGCGCATGGGGACGGCGACCTGAAGGACTGGGGCTATGCGGCCTCGCTCGTTTTCGACCCGGACCCGGCGAGCGCGCGGGGGGTGTCGCTCAGCCTCCGTCAAGACTGGGGCGGGCAAGCCACGGGTGGGCTCGACGCGCTGTTCCAGCCGGCGACCCTGGAGGACCGCACGGGCAACGAGGCGACGAGCCGCTGGGCGATGGAGGCGGCGTACGGCTTCCCGGCCTTCGACGGGAGCTTCATCGGGAGCCCGCATGTCGGGATCGGTCTGTCCACGGCTGAGCGCGACTACAGCCTGGGCTGGAGATGGACGCCGGAAGCGGCGACCGCGCCCGATGTCTCCTTAGGGCTCAGTGCGACCCGCACGGAGAGCGATACGCAAGCGCCGGAGCACACCGTCACGGTCGAGGTTCGGGCGGCATGGTGAGAAAGGCGGGTACGGCGTTGCTCTGCTCCGCGTAGCCGCCTTCTGCCGGACCAGATCCTATATCTCCACGATCCGCAAGAACGGCGCCCTATCCACAAATGGGATCGCACCCGCGTCAACGCGGGCGGTGCCGTTGCCGATACACGACACAGGCCGGTGAGTGCGGATCCGGCCGCGCGGCCTTCCCCGGAGCGAGTGTGTTTTGAAGCGTAAGAAGACAGCGAAGAAGCGTCCATCGCGGCTCACGCTGGTACGTGCCGCCGGGGGCTTGGGAGCATGTGCGGCGGCGCTCGGAATCCTCCTGGTGATTCCTCCCGGAGGCGGCCGTGCGCCGGCCCCCCTGGCGGTGCCCGCCGTCGAGCCGGCGTTGCCCGGCATCCACCTGCCGCCGGCCGCGGCTACCCGGCGGCCCGACACGCCCGGTTCCTCCACCGGCCCGTCCTACGCGGGCCGGGCCTATACGGGCCGTTCCTACAAGGACGGGCCGTGCGCCGGCGGAGCCCCGATCCCGCTGGCGTTCGTCGTCGATGACGCCGGCCACAACGTCGCCGATGCCGAGGCATATCTGCGCTTCCCCGGGAAGCTGACGCTCGCGGTGCTTCCGCAACTCGAATTCAGCGAGGAGGTCGCCCGGCGCGGGATGCAGGCAGGCAAGGAAGTGATCCTGCATCTCCCCATGGAGCCGCAGGGCTCGTCCGACCCGGGTCCCGGCGCGATCAGGGTCGGCGATGCCGAACCCGCGGTGATCGGCCTTCTGGAATGGCACTTCCGGTCCGTGGTCACCCGCGGGGTGAACAACCACATGGGTTCGCGGGCCACCGCCGACCCTCGTATCATGGACACGATCATGGCCTACCTCAAGCGCACGGGCCGGTTCTTCCTGGACAGCCGTACCACCGCGGACACGGTGGCCGGGGAGGCGGCCGCGCGGCATGGCGTGCCGTTCCTCAGTCGAGACGTGTTCCTGGACGTGAACGTGGACGAGGCAACGGTGGTATCCGCGATCGACCGCGGCATGGATATCGCCTGCGCACAGGGCAGCGCGATCCTCATCGGTCACGTGACCAACCGCGTCGTGCTCGAAGTGCTGGAGCGGCGTCTCTCGGAGATCGAGCATGCCGGATTCGAGCTGGTCCATCTCTCCGAGCTGCTCCCGCGTTGAGGGCTGCCGGCGCCGTGAGGCCACGCCTGATCCTGGGCATCGAGACCTCGTGCGACGAGTGCGCGGCGGCGGTGGTCCGCGACGGCATCGACATCCTTTCCAACGAGGTGGCCTCACAAGTGGAGGCGCACCGTCCGTTCGCGGGAGTCGTGCCGGAAATCGCATCGCGCATGCATGTCGAGTGGATCGACGCCGTGGTCACGCGAGGGCTTGCGGCGGCAGGCTGCGCGCTCGCGCACGTGGACGCGCTGGCGGTCACCTGCCGGCCCGGTCTGATCGGATCGCTGCTGGTCGGCGTCTCCTACGCCAAGGGGCTGGCGCTGGCCACGGGCAAGCCGCTGGTCGCCGTGGATCACATCCGCGCGCACGTGTACTCCCCGCACATGGAGCGGGACATCCGCTACCCGTACATCGCGCTGCTCCTGTCGGGCGGGCACACGATGGTGATCGACGTGCAGGGGCTCGACCGCTGGGAGGTGTTGGGCGCGACCGTCGACGATGCCTGCGGCGAGGCGTTCGACAAGGTCGCCAAGTATTTCGACATCGGCTTTCCGGGCGGCGTGGCCATCCAGCGGTTGTCCGAAGAAGGGGACCCCGAAGCCTATCGATTCCCCGTGCCGTCGATCCGGTCCGGTTCCCACCGGTTCGACGTGTCCTACTCGGGCCTGAAGACCGCGGTGATCCATCAGCGCAACCAGTTTCGCGTCGATCCTTCCGCGCCGGAGCGCGTTGCGGACGTCGCCGCGTCCTTTCAGAAGACCGCGATCGACATCGTCGTCGACCAGGCGATCGCCGCGGCGCGCTCGCGGGGGAGGCGCCGGATCGTCGCCGCCGGAGGCGTCGCCGCCAACCGCTACCTGCGCCGGCGACTCGCGGACGAGCCCGATTTCGAGGCCTTCTTTCCCGGCATGGCGCTCTGCACCGACAACGCCGCGATGATCGCCGGGCTCGGCTACCACGTGCTGCACCGCGACGGCCCCACGGACCTGTCGTTCGGCGCCGCCGCGCGCGTTGCCGGCTTTCGTCGCGCGTCATAGCGGCCCCTGACGCCGTCAAAGACGCCGATTCGCACCCCAGCTATATTCTGCCAACCAGCGCTTCGTGCTGGTTGACAGAATATAGATTATCGGAAGATACGGAGGTCGGCGGCGTCGGAGTCACCGGCGGCGCCTGGCGATGGACAGCAGCCAGATGCAGACCAGCGAAGCGCCGCCCGCGGCGTACAGGTTGACCGTGTTTACGTCGGTGAGCCGTTCGAACACGCCCGCGAGAAGCTGGTCGGCGGTCCCGCCGAGCACGGCGCCGACCAGTCCGACGATCAGCGCTCCCCAGAAGCGGCCGGGCATCTCGCGCCTCAGCACGTAGAACATCAGGATCGCGCAGCCCAGGGCGACCGCCACATAGGTCAACGCGACGTTCAGGTATGCCAGCACCTGCTGGAACGCACCTACTGGAACGGCAGCGCCAGCTCCACCCGGCCCACCCGAAGCGGCACGCTGTACAGCCGCTGGCCGCGGTCGAATCCGTAGCTGACCGCGTACGCGTGGAGATGGATAACGCCACCGGCATCGGCGATCGCAGCCGCGGCCGCCTGACTGACGTCGATGTGCGCGGCTTCATAGCCGTCCACGTCGGAGAAACTCCTGCACTGGCCGAACTCGTCCGCGACGCCCCGGCGGACATGGATCTCGTCGGAACGCCACGACAGCCGGAGAAACGGATCGGTGTCGGTGGTGCCCGTGAGCCGGAATACCGTCAGGTCCAGGTGCACGGTGTGATTCGGCTCCGCGTCGGTCGCCCGGATCAGCGGCGGGCGACCGGTGTCGCAGGACCGGCCGTCAGCCGCTGACAGGCGGCCGAATCTGGCGCGCAACTCGTCGTGGTGAGGCGGCTCCGAGGGAGATCCTTCGGTTGCCGTTCGTATGGTGTAGTATATTTCATACCCTTGGAACGGGGGCTGTACGGAGGAGCCGCAGAAGCTCAGCACTCCGGGCGTCTCCGCGGGACAGCGCTCCGGACTCGGCAGTGTCGACGGAAACGGCAGGCCGCACGCCGCGATCAGACCGCACGCCGCGATCACGGTTGCCGTGGGTACCCAGGCGAGCGGATACGTGCCGGACCCCGCCCGGGTACGGGGATCAGCTTCCGTCAAGCGCGCCGGAGGCCCGGAGGTAAATCACGCGATTGCGGGCCAGCAGCGACCAGCGGCTGAGGGGGTACTTCGCCTCCAGAGCGACGTACGCTTCGTTCGCCCCGAGAGGATCGCCGCGTTCCTCCTCGAGCCGCGCCACCGCGAACAGCGCGCGCGGCGCCAGCGTCGCTTCATTCGGGTACCGGTCTGCGACGTCGCGATAGAGCCTCTCGGCGGTATCACGGTCGCCGAGCTCCTCGTACGCGACCGCGGCGTTGCTCAGCGCCAGCGCGGCCAGGTAGCCGGTGGACCGGTCGGCTAGCTCCGTGAATCGTTCCGCTGCCTCCTGCCACTCCCCGCGCTCGGCGTACCGGGCTGCCACGAGCTGCAGCGCCCGCCTGCCGGCGTAGCGTCCGCGATGGCGCTCGGCCATCGACTCCAATTGAGGGAGCACTTCGCTGTCCAGGCTCGCGCGCTCTTCTTCCGACGCGATCAGCCAGCGTTGCTCGATCTCTTCGATCAACTCGGTCGATCGCTCGAGCACCGCCCGCCGCTGGTCGGTGACCACCACGATCGCGATCAGCACCACCCCCACGGCTGCCAACAGCACCAGCAAGGGCACCCGGAACCGGGTGATGACGTGGCCGACGGCTTCGTCTATGCGAAAGGGCTCGCGTTCCTGCGCTTCGCTCATCGATTCGAGATCTCCAGTTCCTTGATCAGGCGCGACAGATACGTGCGCTGTATGCCCAATGAACGGGCAGTAGTGGTCTGATTCCAGCCATGTGACTCAAGCGCCCCACGAATGAAGCGGCGCTTGTACGCGCGCACGGCATCCTTCAGTTGCTCTCCATGGTACGCGTCGCCGGACTGGTCCGGCAAGGCGCCGTCGGTGCCAAGATCCAGGTGCCGGGTGTCTATCACCGAATCGGCGGCGATCACGGCTCGCTCGATGACGTTGGCGAGCTCGCGCGCATTCCCCGGCCAACTGTGGCCGCGCAGCGCAGCGAGCGCCGCGGCCGTGAACTTGAGCGGCCCGCGGCCGGCGGTTGCGGAGGACCGCTTCAGAAAGTGCTGCGCCAGGGCGGTGACGTCGGCCGGCCGTTCCCGCAACGGCGGCAGGTAGATCGGCAGGACGTTGAGCCGATAGAACAGGTCGCGCCGGAACGCCGCCCGTTCCACCTGGCCCTCCAGGTCGACGTCGCTCGCGGCGACGATGCGCGTGTCCACCGTCCGCGCGCCGCCGTCCACCGGGTAGATCCGGCCGTGCTGCAGGACGCCGAGGAGCTTGGCCTGCATGTCCGGGGACAGGCCGTCCACGGCGTCCAGCAGGATGGTGCCGCCAGCGGCGCGTTCGAGACGGCCCGTCCGATGCCTGCCCGAGGTCGGGGACGGGCCGCCGGCGGCACAGCCGAACAGGTCCGCGTCGATCAGGTCCGGGGGAACGGCAGAGCAGTTGATCTCCTCGAACGGGCCTGCCCGCCGGGCCGAGGAGGCGTGGATCAGGCGGGCGAACAGCGCCTTCCCTACCCCATGTTCACCGAGCAGCAGCACCGACAGGTCGGTGGTCGCGGCCCGGGTGGCCACATCCAGCTTCGCCCGCGTCGTGCGATCGGCAGCGACGATGTCCGGACGCATCACGGCATCCGGCTCGTGGAGAGCACGGCACGATCGAGCCAAGGCCCGTGGGGACGCGGCATCATGCTCGTCGCCTGCGCGCTCTATCCTACCCCGGGTTCTTGCGGCGAATCAGGTCGCCCAGCGAAACGGTGTCGTCGCTGCCGTCGGTATGTGCGTACCGGACCAGCTCCTCACGCTCCTGGCGACGCTGCAATTCGCGGACGGAAAGCGCGAGCCGCTGACTCTGCGGGTTGATCTCGAGCACGATCGCCTGGATCGGATCGCCGACCTTGAGCGCGTTGGAAGCCTCTTCGAAGGAGGTCTCGCTGGAGGTAAGGTGATTCTTGCTGATCAGCGCCTCCAAGTCGCCGTCGACGGTCACGAACACACCGAAGTCGGTCTTGCGGCTCACCGTTCCGGCAATCTTCGAGCCCTTCTTGTAGGCACGGGCCAGCGTCGTCCACGGGTCCTCGGTCAACTGCTTGAGACCGAGCTTGATGCGGCGCTGGCGCGAGTCGACCATGAGCACCATCACCTCTATCTCATCGCCGACCTTGACGATCGTCGACGGGTCGGCAATCCGTTCGGTCCAGGACATGTCCTCGACGTGCAGGAGTCCGTCGATACCGTCCTCAATGGCGAGAAACGCACCGAAGCTGACCAGATTGCTGACGCGGGCGGTGATGCGCCGGCCGACCGGATAGCGTTCCGGAACGTCGTCCCACGGGTTGGCAAGGAGTTGCTTGAGGCCGAGCGACAACTTGGCGTGCTCCATGTCGTACGCGAGGACCTTCACCTCCATCTCGTCGCCCGGTGCAAGGATCTCCTTCGGGTGCCGAACCCGCTTCACCCAGGACAGGTCCGAGACGTGCACCAGCCCCTCGATGCCGTCGGCGATGGCCACGAACGCCCCGAAATCGGTCAGCTTGGTGACCGTGCCGTGTACGGTATCGCCCACCTGGAACCGCTCTTCGAAGGTCGTCCATGGATCTTCGGTGAAGTGCTTGAGGCTGAGGTTGACCTTCTGCGCTTCGCGATCGAGCCGGATGATCTTGACCGTGAGCTGTTGGCCGAGCTCCACAAGATCCCGCGGCGACGCGACGTGACCCCAGCGCATGTCGTTGACGTGCAGCAAGCCGTCGAAACCCCCGAGGTCGACGAACGCTCCGAACGAGGTGAACGACTTGACGACGCCGTCGACGACATCGCCGATCTCGGCATGGCTGTAGAACTGCTCCCGCCGATTGCGGATCTCCTGCTCCAGCCAGTCGCGACGGTTGACCACAACGTTGGCGCGGCCCTTGCTGAAGAGCTGCTCGATGAAGAATGACGTCTGCAGGTTCAGATAGTCGTCCTCGTTGCGGACGCGCATGATGTCCACCTTCGAGAACGGCACGAATGCCCGCGTGCCGGCGCCGAGGTCGACCTCGTAGCCGCCCTTGATCTTGCGGCGGATGATTCCCTGGACCGGCGTCCTCTGCTCGGCGGCCTCCCTGAGCGTCCGCCACAGGACCTGCTCCTCCGCTTTTCGCCGGGAGACGATCACCTCTCCGGAACGGCTCTCCTTGCGCAGCAGAACCACGTCGACCGACTGCCCCACTGCCGGCATTTCCGTAAACTCCGAAGCTGGTACCCGGCCTTCGGACTTCAGGCCAACGTCGATGTAGACCGTCTCCGGTCCCACCTCGATCACCTGTCCGGTCAACAACTGTCCTTCTTCCACCGGCTGGAAGGAGTTCACGTACTGCTGCTGCAGACTTCCCTCGGCGGGACCGGCCTTGGCCCGATCGTCTCTATCACTCACCAGACTGCTCGCTACGACTCAATCGCGCCATCGCGCGTGAGGGACTATTTTGGCACATGAACTCGATGGAGAATACAACAATTGGAAAATGCGCGGCCGAACGCACGATTCACGTTCCGCGCCGCACGATGTACTCCACCCTGTCACACACCGCGACGGCGGTCAAGTCGGTGGTGTCGACGCGGACCGCGTCGGCGGCCCGAGCAAGCCGGCCCCATGCCTTTGCCCGGTCGGCGGCGTCGCGCCGGTTGATCGCGGCGGCGATGGCATGGAGGTCGCCGCCGTGCTGGCGCTGCCGGCGGCGCGCGCGCTCGGCGGGCGCCGCGTCCAGGAACACCTTCGTCTCCGCATCGGGGAACACGACCGTGCCGATGTCCCGGCCGTCGATCACGCAGGGAGCCAGCGTCGACGCGGCGTGCAGCAAGGCGTTGATGTGCAGCCGTAGCGCGCGCATCGCCGTATGCGTGGGCAGCCAGCGGGCTACCTCGGCGCCATGAAGGAGCCTGCTGGCGACGGGTCGGCCGGCGGCGCTGACGCCTTGGACATCGATGGACAGATCGGCGGCGGCCACAGCCGAAACCACGGCGGCCTCCCGCGCCGGGTCCCCGCACTCGCGCAGGGCGATGGCCGACGCCGCCCGGTAGAGCAGGCCGGAACTGATGTAGCGGTATCCCAGACGGTCGGCCACACAGCGCGCCACCGTGGACTTTCCGGAGGCCGCCGGACCGTCTATGGCGACGACCGTTTTTCGAGCCGGAGGAACCATGCGACTTCCTCCTCGGAGAGCTCCCGGTGGTGACCGGCGTCGAGAGCCCCGAGTCGTATCGGGCCGATCCGGATGCGATGGACGACGAGGCCGAGTCCGATGCCGGCGTCGGCGAAGACGCGGCGGATCTCGCGGTTTCTGCCGGTCCCCAGCGTGAGGAGCGCCGCATCGGGGGCACGGCGTCGGTAGTCTTTCAACCGGAAGTGCTCGCCGTCCACCCACAGGCCGTTGCGGTAACCGTCCAGGAGGTCGTCCGGTATCGCTGCCCCGCCGGCGGTCCGTACCAGGTAGTCCTTGTCCACCCCGTAGGACGGATGAGCTACATGCTCCGCGAACTGCCCGTCGTCGGTGAACAGCAGCAGGCCGCTCGATCGATAGTCGAGCCGGCCGACGCTGAAGAGCCGGCCGCCGTGCCCGGCCATCCCTCCATGCCCGGCCACCCCTCCGTCCCCGTCGACCAACTCCACCGCACGCGGTCGTCCCTGCGGGTCGTGGGCGGTGCAGACGAACCCAGGCGGCTTGTGCAGGGCAAGGTAACGGCTGCGCCGGGCGAGCTTCACGAGAACTCCGTCCAGGCAGACGCGATCGCCGTCGGAGACGGTGAATCCAAGTCGTGTGACCGGGTCGCCGTTCACGGTCACGCGGCCGGCGGTGATCAGTGCGTCGGAGGAGCGGCGGGAAGCGACGCCGCCGCGCGCGAGGTAGAGGTTGAGCCTCATGTCAGGTTCGCCGGAACCTGCTCTCTTCCACCTCGTCCAGCTTCGGCAGGTCATCGATCGTCTCCAGACCGAAGCTCTCGAGGAATCGGTTGGTGGTGCCGAACAGGGTCGGACGGCCCACCGAGTCCTCCTTGTACCCGACCGCGCGAATCAGTTGCCGGTCGTTCAGCAGCCGGATCATCGCGTCGGCGGAAACCCCGCGCATCGCCTCGATCTGGCTTCGCGTCACCGGTTGCGAGTAGGCGACGATGGTAAGGGTCTCCATGGCCGCACGCGACAATTTTCTGCCGGAGTCGGTGCCGTAGTGATGACGCAGCCGTTCCCACAATTCCGCCTTGGGCATGAGCGAGTAGCTGTCGGCGACGCGGGCAACCTGCAGGCCGAATTCCGGGGCCGCGTAGCGCTGGCGCAGCATGGTCAGGGCGTGCTCTATCTCCCGAACGGGCAGGCCGGTGATCCGCGCGAGCCGCGCGGGCGTCGCCGGATGGCCTTCCAGCAGCAGGGCAGCTTCGACGACCGGCGCGCTGCCGGCGGGGAGATGGCATCCGTTCGATCCATCGCGTTCGGCAGCGGCATCCTCCTGTTTGGCGGCCGCGGGCGCGACATCCACCGGCGTCGTGCGCCCGTGCCCGTTGCCGGAGCCGTTCGCCGGCGCGGAGACCTCCAGGTGCACGCCGTTCGGCGATCTCCCCGGGGGGACGGGGACGCGCGGATCACGAACGGCGACCGCGTCCCCGCCGGCCTGCCGGGAGATTCGGTCGTCGGGGCTCATCGCCTGGCCACCAGCGAAATCTCGGCGAACGGGGTGTGCTGGACAACCCGGGCCCGCCCGGCCTTGACCACTTCCAGGATCGCGAGCAGGGCGCAGACCAGCTCCACCGCGGATCCCATGCCGATCAGGACGGCGAACCTCACGCGCTCCTGGCGGTCTAACCGTTCGCGCAGCAGCGTCACCTTCTCCGCCACGGTCACGCCGTCATGCAGGTCGAAAGGCACGGCATCGGCGATCCCGGACCGCAGCTCGCGATAGACTTCGACCAGCTCGGCGATCGATCCGTCCATCTCCGCGTCGTCGTCCTCATCTTCCAGGGCCTCCTGTGCCGTGTGGACGCGGCGTTCCGGCTCTATGTGCCACTCGCGCGGCTCGAAGCGCTCGGAGAGTGCCTCACCGAGCAGGCGCAACCGCCGGTACTCGATGAGTTGCTCGACAAGTTCGGCGCGCGGGTCGTCTTCATCATCGCTTCCGCCCGCGGCACTGCCGACCGGCAGCAGCATCCGCGACTTGATATGCAGCAGCGTCGCAGCCATGCGGTAAAAGTCCGTGGTCCGCTCCAGGTCGAGGTCGTCCGAGGCATCGAGCACTGCCAGGTACTGTTCGGTGATGGCGGCGATCGGGATGTTCCAGATGTTGATCTGGGCGCTCCGCACCAAGTGCAGCAGCAGGTCGAGCGGCCCGTCGAAGTCGCCGAGCCGGTAGCACATGCCGCTCCCGGTGGCGTCGCCCGAGTATCGTTCGCTGATCGCTCCCTCCCCTCCCCGGACGAGCGGCCACTGGAGGCTGGCCGTCAGGCCTCCTTCGAGCCGTCACTGTCGCTCTGCGATGGTTCCGCCTGCGGCGCCGCGTCCGGAAACAGCAGCGCGCGTACCTTGCTCTCGATGGCGGCGGCCGTCTCCGGCTGCGCTTCGAGAAACGCCTTGGCGTTCTCCCTGCCCTGGCCGATCCGTTCCCCGTCGTAGGAATACCAGGTTCCGCTCTTGTCGACGACATTCTCCTGCAGCGCCGCCTCCAGCAGGCTGCCGGAAGAGGAAAGGCCGGTGCCGAACATGATCTCCAGCTCGGCCCGGCGGAACGGCGGCGCGACCTTGTTCTTGACCACCTTGATGCGAACCCGGTTGCCGATCGCGTCTTCCCCGGTGCGCTGAATGGTTTCGATCTTGCGCACTTCCAGTCGCACCGACGAATAGAACTTCAGCGCGTTGCCGCCGGTGGTGGTCTCCGGGTTGCCGAACATGACCCCGATCTTCATGCGGATCTGGTTGATGAAGATCAGGCAGGTGCCGGACTTGGCGATCGTGGCGGTAAGCTTGCGCAGTGCCTGGCTCATCAGCCGTGCCTGCAGGCCCATGTGGGAGTCGCCCATCTCCCCTTCGATCTCGGCCCGGGGCGTGAGCGCGGCTACCGAGTCGACGACCACGATGTCCACCGCGCCGGAGCGCACCAGGGACTCGACGATCTCGAGCGCCTGCTCTCCGTTGTCGGGTTGCGACACCCACAGCTCGTCGGTGTCCACGCCCAGGCCCTTGGCGTAGACCGGGTCGAGGGCGTGCTCGGCATCGATGAACGCGGCGATGCCACCGGCGCGCTGCGCCTCGGCGATCGCGTGCAGTGCCAGCGTCGTCTTGCCGGAAGACTCGGGGCCGAAGATCTCCACGATGCGGCCTTTCGGATAGCCGCCGACGCCGAGCGCAGCATCGAGCAGGATGGCGCCGGAGTGGATCGCCGGGTGATCGCGCTGGGCGCTCTCCTCCCCCAACTGCATCAGCGATCCCTTGCCGAACTGTTTTTCGATCTGTAGACGGGCTGCGTCGAGCGCCTGCCTCCGTTCGGCGTGCAGGGTGTCGCGGGTGCCATTGCCGGTCGAACGGGCGCTGCCGGTCGAACGGGCCCTCAGTGCGGATTCGGAACGGTTGGCCATGGGCTTGCTACTCCTTCCCCGGGTCAGGGACCGGGCCTTCGCACACAGATACGCACCCAGCCGCCGCCGCGCTTCTGTTCGGTGGATTGGAGCGGCGTCGATAATCCGCCAACGTGACCCTCCCAGTGTCACCGCCAGTCTACCGGGACGAAGCAGCGCCGGTCAACGCCGCCCGGAGGCGCTCGCGGGCGTTCCCGCTTCCAACCCTCAGAACGTCCGGCGGGAGTCCAGGAGGATGGTCACGGGTCCCTCATTGCACGACTCCACCTGCATGGAGGCGCGGAAGACCCCGGTGTTGACCGGCAGTCCGGCGGCTCGGAGCAGGCACACCAGTCGCTCGTACAGTTGGTTCGCGCGGTCCGGATCTTCCGCCTGCGTGAACGACGGACGCCGGCCGCGCCGGACGTCGCCGGCCAGCGTGAACTGCGATACCACGGTGATCGCGCCGCCTGCCTGTGCGACCGAACGGTTCATCTTCCCGTCATCGTCCAGGAATATGCGCAGGCCGGCCGTCTTGTCGGCGATGTATGCAGCATCGGACTCGCCGTCGCCGCGCTCGACCCCAACGTAGAGCAGCAGACCGGCTCCCTGGCTCCGCGGGGCTTCGCCCGCGGGGCGCACGGCACAACGTGAGACGCGCTGAACGACCGCTCTCATCGTTCACCCGCCCCTGCCCGAGGTTCCTGCGCCACGTGGCGTCTCCGCCTCACGCCGCGCCGGCGCGGGCATCGACCGCCGCCCGGATGGCGCGAATCTCGTCGGCGGGCACGGCCGCCCGCCAGATCGCCGACCCGATCACGGCGACGTCGATGCCTGCCGCAACGGCAGAGCCGACGTTGCCGCGATGCAGGCCCCCATCCGTGGAGATCCAGAACGAGTGGCGTGCCCGGTGCCGGCGCTCCGCGAGTTCCCGCGCCTTTTCCAGACACGCCGGAATGAGTTCCTGGCCGCCGGCGCCGGGAGGTACCGTCATGACCAGCGCCAGGTCGATGACGTCCAGCAGCGGCTCCAGGGCTGCTGCCGGCGTGGGCGGCGAGACGGCGATCCCGGCCCGTATTCCCGAGTCCCGGATCGCCTGCAGGAGCGCCCGCGGATCGTCTCCGGCGTCACGGCACGCTTCCAGGTGCACGGTGACCAGGTCGGCGCCGGCATCGGCGAACCGGGCGACGTGGCGCGCCGGCTCCCGCACCATCAGGTGCACGTCGAAGGGCAGCCGGGAACGGGGACGCAGGTCGGCGACCAGCTTGGCGCCGAAGGTGATCTCGTCGACGAAGCTGCCGTCCATGACGTCGAGGTGCAGCAGATCCGCAGGCGCCTCCTCGACGGTCGCCAGCGCCCGTGCCAGATGGCCGAAGTCGGCCGACAACAGCGACGGCGCCACCCGCACCCGATTCGGTGCCCGCCGGACGTCCATGGCGGCATCGTAGCGCCGCTGCGCGGGCGTGCACAGGAGGCGCGAGGATTTGACCTCGGGACCTCTCCCGGCGCATACTTGAATTCATCCGGATGGCCGAGCGGCAACTCAGTTTTACGGCCGACGAAGTCGCACATCTCGTCAATCGCGCGGACGCGTGTTTCCGCGAAGGCGCCTTCGCCAAGGCGATCCGTGTGCTGGAGCGAGCCCTGCGTCTGGACGCCGGGCTCACCAGCGTCGCGTCGGCGTTGAAGTGCGCGATGTTCTGGCAGGATCGCGAGGCGCGCCTGGCTACCATCGACGACCCGTACGAGCGGGCCGAGTACCTGGAGCAGCAGTGGGAACTCTTTCAGCCGTTCGCCCGACGCTTGGAGGACATGTCGGAGCGCACGTTGTTCGACATCCGGCGGTATGTGATGACCGAGTGCCTGCGGGGATACCGCAACCTCCTGGAGGCGCATCCGGAGCGGGAGGACGCAGACCTGCTGCTGCGCATCGGCCGTACCTACAAGGGCTTGGGAAACTACGCCAGCGCCATCGAACACCTGGAGACCGCAAGCAGAAAGCAGCGCCGTTCACCGGAGATCCTGGCCGAGCTGGCGGACTGTTACGGGCTGGTCAATGAAGACCGCTTTTCGCGGGTGCTGTTCCGGGAAGCATTCTTCATCGGAGCCGAGTCGATCCATCTCGAGCGGCTGGAGGCACCGGTCATCCGGCGGCTGATCGTGACGATGGAGCAGGCCGGCCGGACGCGTCAGGAGATCGCCTCGTGGCTGCCGGTATACGCCACGCTCCACGGCGTGTTTACGGTGAAGCGCGAGCTCAAGCCGCTGGAGCTGGGACGCCTCAAGCAGACCATCTTCGCCATGGAACGACAGGTCGCCGCAGGCGAAGCGCCGCCGGAGGTTACCCCGGGACTGCTCAACCACTACTTCTGGCTCATCGACCATTTCATCGTGACCGGCGAAGCGAAGCCGCGCGTCCGCGAAGTGCTGACGAAGATCCGCGATCTGGACCGCCAGGTTCACGACGAGTACGTACGATAGTCGAGACGACAAGACACCCTCTGATGGGAAAACAATGCCGGTGCCACATGGAGGCGCCGAAACCGAGGTAAGCATGACTCCTACCGTGACGGATACACCGACAAGGACCGCGTCCGATGGCGCCGCCGGCAGCCTGACCACCAAGGTCACCGAGCTGCTCAATCAGGAAAAGTGGACCCGAGCTGCGCTGAACAGCTACGTGACGTCCAACTTCGTCGAACTCGACAGCTTGCTGGAGGACGCGAGGAAGGAAGACTGCGAGACGGAGCTGTTGGAGCTCTGCGAAGAGCACCTGCGCAGCAATCGCAACAGCATCATCGCCCTGTACCTGTCCGGCATCGTGTCGATCGGCCGCCGACTGGTGGACGACTCCAACCTGGTTCTGCTGGTGAACATCTTCACCGACAACCACAAGTGGAATATCGTCGAGTATCTGTGCAACCGCATCCTCGAGTTCGGAGAGAACCGCTTCGCGCTGAGAACGCTCGCCGAGAGCTACGACAACAAGAACGAGGAAGCGTCGAAACTCGAGGTGTACGAGCGGCTGATACGCGTCGACTACGAAGAGGCGGACTTCGTCAAGGTGCTCGCCCGCAACCGCGAGCAGGCGGGCGACATCGGCGGCGCGGTCAATTACTACCGAAAGGCGCTGCACCGCTATATCAACAAGCGGAACTACGCGAACATCAAGGAGGTGTGGGAGCGCCTGATCGAGCACCGTCCGGACGATACGGAGTTCTATCTGCAACTCGAGCGCAAGGTCGCCCGCACAGTCAGCGAGGAACGGGCCGTGGCGCTTCTGGAGGCGCTGTATCCCCACTCCTACGAGAAGGAGGACTGGGACACCACCATCGAGATCCTCAAGCGCATTCTGCGCTATGAGCCGAAGAACGCGGAGGCGCGCGCCCAGATCGCCGAGGCGTATACCGAGAAGCACGCCGGCCACAGCCATCTGGACGAGTACCTGCGCATTTCCAACCTGACTCAGGCGTGGCGCAACGCCCAGGAAGCGATCGCGGACTTCGAGAAGCACATCGCCTTCGACGCCGGCAACTTCGTGTTCCACCGCAGTTGGGGCATAGGGCGAATCTCCGCGATCGACGATGATGAGATCACCGTCGACTTTCCCAAGAAACGCAACCACCGGATGTCGCTGAAGATGGCCGTCAGCGCACTGAAGATCCTGGCCAGGGACCACTTCTGGGTGCAGAAGGCCACCACCTCCCGCACCAGGCTGCGGGACAGCGTCAAGAGCGATCCGGCGGCTACCCTGCGTTCCATCATCCGGAGTTTCGGCAATCAGGCGGACATGAAGCGCATCAAGATGGAGCTCGTCCCCCGTATTCTGACCGCCTCCGAGTGGTCCAAGTGGAGCACGGCGGCGCGACGCATTCTGAAGACCGACCCGTCCTTCGGCAGCCACGAGGAGAAGCTGGACACGTATGTGGTGCGCGACACCCCGATCTCCTACGAGGAGAAGACGTTCAACAAGTTCTCGGCGGAAAAGTCGTTCTTCGGACGGGTCTCCATCCTGCAGGACTACCTGCAGAACGCCAGTCCCGACTCCGAGTACTTCAGCGAGATGTTCTCCTACTTCAGCGGGTTCCTGAAGGCGTACACGGTGGCCAACGATCAGGTGATCGCGAGCTTCCTCCTGGTACAGCAGATCGGCAAGAAGCATCCCTACCTCGCCACCGATGTCGACCTGGAGTTCGCCGACCTGCTCGGACAGGTCGACGATCTGGAGGAATTGTTCCTGGCACTGGACAACAATGAGCTGCGCAAGGACTTCCTCGCGCACGTGCGCGAGGAGGTCGCGGACTGGCCGGCGGTCTACTCCCGTTTCTTCTATCTGCAGCCGAGCCGGCTGCTGGTGGACGCCCTCATCAACAACAAGGAGTTCGATTCACTGGAGCGGATCGTCGCCAAGGTGTTCGAAAGCTATCGCGACCTGCGCGAGCCGTTCGTATGGCTGTTGCGCAATTGCGAAGACGAAGCCTGGTTCACGAGCGTGGCCGCCAGGCAGGAGAAGTGCCTGACCGCGCTGATCCACCTGCTCGATCTCACCTACCGCGACATCGAGAACAGGCGCGACGTCTCCGCCGGCCGACGCCTCAACAAGCAGATCCACGACTACCTGTTCAAGGACGGCAACCTGCTCCGCTTTACCCTCCTGGCAGACCTGGACACGATCACCCGCGTCCATTCGATGGTCGCCGACATCGAGCACCTGGATCCGTCGATCAAGATCCGTCTCAAGGAGAAGATCACGGATCGGTTTCCCGAGTTCGAGTCGGTCGGCGAACCGCTGGCAGTGGAACGCACGCGCGCCGGCCTGTTGGTCACGCGCGGCGGTTACGAAACCAAGCAGCGCGAGCTTCGCCACCTGATCGAGATGGAGATCCCGCTCAACTCCAAGGAGATCGGCCTGGCGATGCAGAAGGGAGACCTGCGCGAGAACGCCGAATACAAGGCCGCGCTCGAGAAGCAGGAGCTGCTGAAGAGCTCCGCGTCACGGCTCCAGGAAGAGCTGCAGGAGGCACAGATCTTCGACTCCGGTCAGGTCGACGATCAGACGGTGTCATTCGGGACCACGGTGCGTCTGACCAACGTCGCCACCGGCGATAACGAGCACTTCACCATCCTCGGTCCGTGGGAATCGGACCCGGCGAGAAACGTGATCTCGTATCTGTCCCCGCTCGGCGCCGAGCTGTGGAATCACCGCCCCGACGATGTGCTGGAGTTCACGATCAACGAGAAGCCGTTTCATTATCGGGTGGACAGCATCGAGCGGGCCGAGGCTCTGCACTAGGAGTCTGTCGGATTTGCCGCGCCAGCGGGAAAGGCCGCGTGGCGGGGGGCCGACAGACTCCGACGCGTAAGGCGGGGATGGGCCGAAAGCGGAGCCGCAGGCGACGGTTTCGGGGCGATAGGCCGCAGTCCCTCTCTCCGAGGCGTCAGGGCTCGGGGTGTCCGGGACGCCGCAAGGCGAGTTGCCGGACGAATGGCAGGCCGACGAGCCTGTACAGCACGATCGTGACCAGCGCGGCCGCCGCGACCACGCCCACGAGCAACGCCACGTGCTCCACGCCGGCTGGTCCCTCTCGTGGATCGGGCAGCAGGGAGGAGGCGATCCACATGAGGGCGCATGCCGGCGCCACACCGGCCGCCACCTGCAGAGCACCCCGTGCCAGAACTCTCCACGCCACGACGCGGGAAGGCAGCGCCAGCAGCAGCGTCCCGGCCGAGAACGCCGCGGAGTTGGCAAGGGCGAGCCCGGCCACTCCCAGCGCCGTCTCCTTCCACCACAGCGACAGGGCCACGTCGACGACGGCGACCACGATGGCGGCATGAAGAGCCCGGCGGGGAGCGTCCAGCGCATAGCAGAGACGCTGGAGAAAGGTGAACACGCCGACGCTGGGCAAGCCGATGGCGAAGCCGCGCAGCACGGCGGCGGTCAACTCGGTGGCTTCGGCGTCAAAGAGTCCGCGCTGCAGGGCGGCATGGACGATGGAGTCCCCGAGCAGGAGGTAAGCGACCGCTGCGGGCACGAGGAGCGCGGCAAGCGTCACCATTCCGTCCGTCGCGCTGCGGCGCAACTCCGTGGTTCGATTGTCGGCCGCCATCTCGGCCAGTCGCGGAAATGCCGCGGTTGCCACGGACACCGACAGCACCCCCAGCGGCAACTGGAAGAAGACCACCGCGTAGTAGATCGCGCTGGTGCTGCCGTCGCCGAGGCCGCTGGCCAACAGGAACGAGACCTGCTGCATGACCGCGAACACCAGAGCCGAGGCGACCGCCGGCCCCCAGCCGCGCAGGATCCGGCGCATCCGATCGTCGAACCGCAGGCGTGGCACGATGCTGAAGCCGCGGTGCAGGAAGGCCGGCACCTGGAACAGGAGCTGAAGTACGCCGCCTGCCAGGACTCCGGCGGCAGCCGCAAGGATACCCCAGCGAGGCGCCAGGACAAGAACGCTGGCGATCACGCCGACCGAGAACAGCAGCGGCGCGAGCGCGGGCACCACGAACGCGTTGCGAGCGTGCAGGGCGCCCATGAGCACCGCGGCCGCCCCGGCCAGTGCGGCGTACGGCACCATGAGGCGGAACAGCCCGACGGCGCTTGCCATCTTCTCCGGTTCGGGAAAGGCGACGAGGACGCGCGTGATCGGCGCGGCGGCGATCGCCGCGACCGCGATCAACGGCACGGTGACGGCGAGCTGCAGGCCGAACGCCGACCGTACCAGCTCGACCTGCGCCCGCGGATCGCGGTCGCGGGCCAGAGCCGGTACCAGTGCGGCGGAGAAGGCGCCCTCGGCCAGAAGACGGCGCAGGGTGTTGGGAACCTGGAACATGACGGTGAAGACGTCGACGGTGCCGCCGGCTCCGAACACGGCGGCGAGCACCGCCGCGCGTACGAAGCCGAGCGCCCGGCTGGCCGCGGTACAGGCCATGAGCACGGCCGCCGTCCGCTCGGTCCCGCCGGAAGCGGCGGCGCGGGCGGTCTGACCGGTACTCACGGGCGTTCGTCTGCGCTCGACCGATCCAGGTACCTGTCGAGAAAGCCGCTCTTGAAGGCGGCGAACCCGCCGGCGGCGATCGCCTCTCGCACGGACTCCATCAGGGCCGCCATGAAGGCCAGGTTGTGGTAGGTCGTCAGCACCGCAGCCATGATTTCGCGCGCCTTGAACAGGTGGCGGAGATAGGCACGGCTATGTGCCGCGCACACCGCGCACGCGCACTCGGCGTCGAGAGGATCGTCACGAAGGGAGGCGCTCCCGGTGCGCAGCGACAGGGTGCCGGCACGCGTGAGCGCCAGCGCGTTGCGCGCGACCCGCGTGGGATACACGGAATCGAACAGGTCCACGCCGTGCTCGACTCCGCACAGGATCAGGTCGGGGCTACCGACGCCCATCAGGTACCGGGGCCGCTCCGGATCGAGCAACGGCGCGGTGTGGGCGACGGTCGCTTCGAAGCGGGCAGCAGACTCCCCTATCGACAGTCCGCCGATCGCGCTTCCGGGCAGGTCGAGTGCCCGGATCTGTGATGCCGACCGCGCGCGCAGGTCGGGGAACAGGCCTCCCTGCACGATGCCCCAGAGTTGCTGGTCGGTCGTCGTGCTTCCACACCGCCACCGTGCGGCCGCCCGGGCTGCCCAGCGTGCGGTAAGCTCCGCGGCCTGCTCCGCTCCGGCGTGATCGACATCCGCCGCCGAGCACACGTCCAGCGGCATGATGACGTCGCTGCCGAGGGCGGTCTGGACATCGACGACCGACTCCGGGGTCAGCCGGTGCCGCGATCCGTCCAGGTGAGACCGGAAGGCCACTCCATCATTGTCCACGTTGCGCAGGGGCGCCAGGGAGAATACCTGGAAGCCTCCCGAGTCGGTCAGCAGGTTGCCCTGCCACGCCATGAATCGGTGGAGTCCGCCGTGGCGGGCAACGGTGTCGACGCCGGGACGCAGGTAGAGATGGTAGGAATTGGCCAGCACCATCCGGAAGCCCAGGTCGAGCAGGTCGCGCGGCCAGACCGCCTTCACCGATGCGTTCGTCCCTACCGGCATGAACGCGGGGGTGCTCACGGTACCGTGCGGCAACGTCAGGATGGCCGCGCGGGCGGCCGAGCGCGTGTCGCGTGCGTCGATCCGGAAATTCACGTGCGTGCCCGCCACAGCATGACAGTGCCCAGCACCAGAAAGACCACGGCCGATAGTGAGGCGCCGAGCAGCGGCGGTATCACATCGGTCTTGGCCAGGATGTGGGCAACCATCTGCAGGACGAAGTAGCCGACCGAGCCGATCAGGGCGATCAGCATGCTGGCCAGCAGCACGTTGCGCCGCAGCATCCCGCCGACCGCCGCGGCGATCACCGACACCACGAACGGCGTGACGGCGAATCCTGCCTTGGCATACAGGTCGGTCTGCGCCGACCGATAGGGCAATCCGGCGCGGCGGAGCGTTCGCACCCACGTCCAGCCCTCGCGCAGGGTCATGTCGGCCACGTCGCGGGATTCCTGGCGGAAGGTGTCGGGGCCGGGTGCGTAGTGGTCGGACGACTCGGCGATGCTCTCCTGGATCAGCCGCTCTCCGGCAGCGTCCCACCGATAGTGCCGGACGTCGTAGAGCATCCAGCGGTCGTCCATCCACTCGGCGCGCGCGGCGTCGGTGCGGCTGACGAGCCGGCCGTCCGCCGTCCGCTCGACGACGGTCAGCCCGCGCAACGCTCCTTCACGGTCGTTGTAGTAGTCGGCGCGGTACACGCGCCGCCCTCCCCCGTCCAGGACCGTGACGTCCGTGTTGTTGAGAAACAGCGAGTGGCCGACAGCCGCGCGGTACCGCTCGTTGTAGGCGCGCAGGGCGGGCGTGCCGATGCCTTCGTCGAAGGCCAGCAGGCCCGGCGATGCGATCAGGCCGACCAGGAGCAGGGGGCTCATGAAGCTGCGCAGTCCGACGCCCGCGCCGAGGACGGCGATCAGCTCGTTGCGGGCCTGGATCGTACCGAGCGTATACGTGATCGCAAACAGCAGCCCGATCGGCACCGCGAACCGGGCCGCCGTAGGCGCGTACAGTGCGGCGATGCCGGCGATCTGAGCGACGCTCACCTCGTTGGCGGCGAAGGCCGAAAGCTTCGGATACAGGTCGACCAGGAGCAGTATCAGCACGAAGAAGGCGGCGGCCGCCGCGAACACGGGCAGGAATGCGCGCATCAGCATGCGTTGCAGGATGTTCATCGGGCGCGGTTCAGCACGGCGATCGCGCCTGCGGCCACCAGCACGACGGCGTTCGGCAGCCACACCGGCAGCGCCGGTGCGAAGCCGGCGCGCAGCGAGGCCGTCTCGCCGACGGTCAGCAGCGTCCAATAGAGAAAGCAGAGGCAGATGCCGACCAGGAAGCCGAACGTTCGCCCCGACCGCCGTGCAAGCAGGCCGGCGGGCAGGGCAAGAGCCATGAAGGCAAGGCAGGCCAGCGGTATCGCGTACTTCTTGTGAAGCTCCAGCAGGTAGGTATGCACGGTGCGTTCCGAGGCCGTCCGGCGCAGGCTCCGCTCGAATCCGGTGGTGATGGCAGCGATCCGGTCGCGCTCGTCCGGCAGGCGTCCGGGGTCCGCCGCGACAGTCCGCTCGGCTGCGGCCACCTCCGCGAGCAGCCGATAGCGTTCGCTTTCCCGCGTGTCGGCGCGCTGTTCCCCTTCGGTTTCCAATCGTACCTGCATGCCCCGGATCTCGCGACGCAGGTCGACCGAGCTCATCTGGTCCGGGCCGGCGGCGCTGAGAGCGCCGCTGACGTCGCGGAGCAGGATGTTGTACTCCATGGAGTCCGCCCGCAGGTACTCGTGCCGCGTCTCGTCGATTTCCGCGACGTGGGAGAACACGTCCTTCAGGTGCAGCGATATGACACCGTCCTGGGCGGTGCTCTCCGCGAAGGAGGCGCTGCCGGCGATGATGAGCCTTCGCTCGTCCGTGGCCGTCCGGTCCAGGATCAGGGGCGCCTCGATGGTACCGCCGTCGATCGCTCCGGTCACGATCGCCATCCCCTCGTAGCGCTCGACGGCAAACGGCTCCAGCTCCACCGATGGATTGGTGGCGAGCATGCGGCGGTAGGTTCGGCTGAACTCGATGTTGCTGGCCGGCAGCAGCAGATCGTTGAAGACGAACGACAGGCCGGAAAGGATGACGCCGGCGGCGGCAAGCGGCAGGAACAGGCGTCGCAGGGGGATGCCCGCTGCCATGACGGCGATGACCTCATTGTCGGCCGAGAGGCGGCTGATCGCCATCAGCGCCCCGAGCAGCGTCCCGAACGGAACCGAGTAGAAGACGATCAATGGCAGGGAGAACAGCATCAGGCGCGCCACCTCCCCGATCGGTACCTGGTTCGCGAAGATCTGCTCCGCGGTGACCAACAGGACGTTGGCGACGAACACGAAGAAGAAGAACAGGAAGGCCACCAGGAACGCGGACAGGAACTCGCGCGCCACGTAGCGCGATATCACGCCGAACAACGGCCTGCGCTCCTGCCATCCACCGGCAACGCGCTAGTACCCATCGAACAGATGTCGACGGGTGGCATGGGTCGCTACACGGGCCTCAGGCGCGCTGGACCAGCGCTCACAAGGCCGAGTTCCCGTAGCACGCACCCCCAAACTACAGTTTGATGGGGTACTAGTTGGAAGCGGCGTCGGCCGCGTACTGCAGCGAGTCGGCCAGCACGGCGACTCCGCATCCTTGGGTCCCGAAGTACGCGAACGGCCCGGCCTGCGCGACCGCCCTGATCTCGTTGGCCCCCATGCCGTGCCTGGGCGGGCAGTCGACGACCGCGGTCATGTCGAAGTGAGTCCATCCGCCACCATTCAGGGCATACCGGTACGCGCCTCCGCCGTGGGTCCCGAACAGGACCGTCCCGGGCGCGGCCGCGGCGGCGAGGACGAAGTCGTCGCCCAGGGAACCCGACCCCTTGGTGAACCGGGTGATCTCGTCGCTGTCGGGATCCCACCTGAACAGCCCGTTGCCGTGGTCGCCGACCCAGAGCCGCCCGGACTCGTCGAAGGACAGAGCGTGTATGTTCTTCGCCCCCGCGGCCCACAGGCGATCGACCCGGCGCACTCGTCCGGTCTCCAGGTCCATGACGGCAACTCCCCGATCCAGCGTGCCGATGTACAGCGTGGAGCCCCGTCGCAGCAGCGCCTGCACGAATCGGACCAGCGAGCTCGGGTCTTCGACCTGTGTCCACTCTCCATCCGGATCGTCGGCCAGCCAGAGCCCCTGGCCCAGGGTCCCGGCGGCGATGCGTCCGTCGATTCCCTCCAGTGCCCACACGTTGGGCCGTCCGCTCCCGCCGACGCTGAACCGTTCGACTCTCCAGAGGCGGCTGGTCGCCTTCGAGTACACGGACAAGCCCTCGGCGGTGCCCAGCCACACCCAGTTTCCGTCTACTTCGATCGCGCGAATGGTGTCGGACAGTTCGCCTCCGGTGGTGGCGCCGGTGAAGCGGCTGGCGATGCCGGTGTTCTGCGAATACCGGGCGACACCGCCGTTGGAAGTGCCGATCCACACGTCGTCGGCATCCACGGAAATCGCCGTGACGTTGCCGTCCGGAAGCCCCAGCATCGCCGGGGTGATGGTGCTCCACAGAACGTCCCGAACGAGACGGTCGTAGGTGCGGCGATCCGCCGGTTCGAGTGCCGTGGGCTGGACGACCTGCAGGGTCAGGTACGCCGCGGCGGCAAGGTCGTTCAGTTCGTAGAGAGCCAGCTCGGCCGCCTGAATCCGCACCTCATCGAGGCGGCGCCCCGGGATGTCGGCCGGCTGGAGGAGCAGGGCTCTCTGCAGCTCATCCAGTGAATCGGTCAGAAGACGGTCCCGCCGGGCGAGCTCTGCCGCCGTCACCGCGACCTCGAAGTGAATGGCGTCGGAGGTCTGCGGGTGGGAGCGGGCCTGGTCCAGGAAGAACCGGGCCCGAAACGGCTCCGAGACCAGCGCCGCCTGGGCGGCGAGCAGCAGCGCTTCCGGAAGGTGTCTGCTGCCGGGGGTCTGGATGCGCATCGAGCGCACCACTCCCAGAGCGTCGGCGTAGTCACCTCTCGCGAACGCAGCCTTCGCCTCCGCCAGCGCGGCGGCCGGGTCCAACGCCTGGGCGGACGCCGCGCTGGCAGCCAGCAGGGCGATCGCGACCAGCTTGACGCGGATGGCGGGGTTCCTCAGCGGCGGCTCAGTCGGACGGCTGCGGGTCGACATCATGGTCAATTGGGTTCCCCCCGTACGCTACGAGTGCGAAGGCATCGGTGTCCGCGACCAGCCCGGCCATGGCTTCCAGCTCGTCGCGGGCAACGCCGTGGATGTACGACTCCATCTCTTCAAAACTTAATATCGGCCCGAACGTCTGCCGTTGGTACACCATTCGGCGCATGCGCGCCTCCATGTCCTCGCGGGCGAAGACCAGGGCGCCGTGCAGATGGCTCATCGCCTCGTCCACCTCCTCCTTGCCCGGCGGGTGGGCGCGCAGTCCGCGCAACTCGGCGAGCAGACCGTCGATGAGCTCCTCGCGAGCCTCCGGCACGCAGTTCGCGAACACCGACCACAGCCAGAGGTCGCTGAGGTGTGTCCGGAACGAGCCGATGGAGTAACACAACCCGCGTCGCTCCCGCAGGTTCTGGAACAGCCGAGAGCTCATCGACTCCCCGACCAGGGTGCTGAGCAGCGTCAGCGCGTAGTAATTTCGCACCGTTCGATCCACGGGAAGTGGGCGGCCGGCGTACAGGTAGGTCTGATGGCACCTGTCCTCGTGCCGCCAGACCCCCGCGTGATGATCGGGCGAGCACCGCACCGCGGGCGACTCCGCCGTTTCGTCCAGCACTGGTTCGTCCAACCACCCCGCCGCGGTTCTCTGCAGCGTGTCGTCTATCGCGGCGACTACCTCTTCAACGGCAACGCGGCCCGCGACCGAGACGACCAGCCGCGACGGATGGAACCGTTCCCGAAAGAAACGCAGCAGCCGATCGCGATCGATCTCCGCAACCTCATGTACGTCGGCGGCGATACGGCGTGAGAGGGCGTGCGAGCCCCAAAGCCGTTCCACGTACGCCTGGAAGGCGCGCTCGTCGGGTGAATCGTCGGCCGCATGTATCTCGTTGATGACTACCTGGCGTTCCTTGGTCAGTTCGGCGCTATCGAGCGCCGGAGCGGTGGCCATGTCCGCCAGCACCTCGGCCGCGGCGGGCGCATCGTCTCCGGGAACGCTGCAATGCAGACAGGTGGTCTCGCGGTCGGTGAAGGCGTTGATCGAGCCCCCGACCCGATCGATGTCGCGAGCGATCCGCGACGCCGACCGCGTCGGCGTCCCCTTGAAGACCATGTGTTCCAGGAGATGACTGCAGCCGTGCTCGTGGGCACGTTCGTCCCGGGACCCGTGGCCGTACCAGAAACCCAGGGCCGCGGTGCCGGTGTGTTCGACCGGATCCACCAGCAGCGTGGCCCCAAGGCTCAGTTCAAACTCCTGAATCAATCCGATGCATGCTCGTCGTCAGGTCTCCGGTCGTCAGGTCTGCCCTGGCGACGCGGTCCGCGCCCGCCTGACATGCTCCTCGACCGGGGCGGACGGCCGTCGCGTCCATCCCTGCGTTCGCGCCCGTCCCTGCGGTTGGGCCCGAAACGCTCTCTCCTTCCCGGACCGGGGCGACGGCCTCCGCTGCCGACGCGGTCGCGCAACGGATCGCCGACCGGCCGCGATCCCGGGGCGCCCGCGAAGTCCTCGACATCCGGGCCCACGGCGTCCAGCGTGGCAAGGTTCAGGCGGCCCATGCGGTCGATCTCGATGAGCTTCACCTGTACCTCGTCGCCCAGCTTGACCACGTCCTCGACCTGGCCGACATGGTCGGCGGTCAGCCGGGAAATGTGGCAGAGACCTTCCTTGCCCGGGAGGATCTCCATGAAGGCGCCGAAATCCATGATGCGGGTGACGCGGGCCGTGTAGGTCTTGCCGACCTCCGGCTCCTCGACGGCCTGCTCGACCAGCCGCTGGGCGCGCTCGGCGCCTTCCTTGCGGCGGCAGTAGATGGTCACCACACCATCGTCCTCGATATTCACGTCGGCCCCGGTGGTCTCGGTGATCGATCGGATGTTGGAACCGCCGGAGCCGATGACTGCTCCGATCTTGTCGACGTCGATGCGCATTGTGATGATCTTCGGCGCGAAGTCCGATACCGCGTCACGCGGCCGGTCCATGGTCTGGCGCATGATCTCCAGAATCTTGAGGCGGCCGGCGCGCGCCTTGTCGAGCGCTTCGCGCAGGAGCTCGGAGCTGACGCCCGCGATCTTGATGTCCATCTGGAACGCGGTGATGCCCTGCTCGGTGCCGGCGACCTTGAAGTCCATGTCGCCCAAGTGATCTTCCTCTCCCAGAATGTCGGACAGGACCACGAAGCGGTCGCCGTCGGAGATCAGCCCCATGGCGATGCCGGCGACCGAGCGCGTGATCGGCACACCGGCGTTGAGCATGCTCAGCGTGCCGCCGCACACCGACGCCATGGAGGACGAACCGTTGCTCTCCAGGGTCTCGGAAACCACCCTTACCGTGTACGGGAAGTCTTCCTTGCTGGGGATCACCCGTTCCAGCGCCCGCTCGGCGAGGTGGCCGTGGCCGACTTCCCGGCGCCCGGTGCCCAGACGCCCGGTTTCTCCGACCGAGAACGGCGGGAAGTTGTAGTGCAGCATGAAGTGCTTCTTGCGGTCGACGTCGGTCTCCAGCGCGTCCAGGATGCGCAGCTCGTCATTGGCGGTGCCGAGCGTGGTGACCGCCAGTGCCTGGGTTTCGCCGCGCGTGAACAGCGCCGCGCCGTGCGCCCGCGGCAGCACGTCGACCTCGCAACTGATGTCGCGGATGTCGTCGGGCGAGCGCCCGTCCGTGCGCACGCGGTTGTCCAGGATCGAAGTGCGCACCACGTCGGTCTCGATCTTCTCCAGCAGCGCTTCGACCGCATCGCCGCCCGTATCGCCGATATGGTCGGCGAACTGCTCGAAGGCATCCTGCTTCACTTGGCGAATCGCGGCGTAGCGCGCTTCCTTGCCCTTCACGAAGCAGGCTTCCTCCATTCTCGGACGCACCCAGGAAGCGATCTCGGCCTCCATCTCCGCACCGGCGACTTCGGGCAGTGGCAGCTTCTCCCGGCCGCCGAGCTCGGCGAGGCGCACTTGCGCGTCGCACATTTCGACGATCACCTCGTGCGCCCGCTCGATGCAGGAGATCATCGTCTCTTCGTCGGCTTCCTGGGCACCCCCTTCGACCATGGTGATGCCGTCGCGGGTTCCCGCGACCACGATGTCGAGCTGACTGGACTCGATCTGGTCGTGGGTCGGATTGATCACGACGTCGCCGTCAAGGACGGCAACCCGGACGCCGGCGACCGGTCCCTCGAACGGCACGTCGGAGACGGTGACCGCCGCGGACGCCGCCACGATGGCCAGCACGTCGGGAGGGTTGACCTGATCCGCCGAGATCACGGTGGGGATCACCTGTATGTCGCGGCTGAACGACTTGTGGAACAACGGCCGCATGGGCCGGTCGATCAGGCGGGACACCAGGATCTCACGATCCCGGGGCCTGCCTTCGCGGCGGAATATCGACCCCGGGATCTTGCCCGAGGCGTATGCCTTTTCGTTGTACTCCACCTGCAGGGGGACGTAGTCGAGCCCCTCGATCTCCTTGGCGGAGCAGCAGACCGTCGCCAAGACGGCGGAGCCTGCGTATTGCGCGTAGACCGCGCCGTTGGCCTGCTTGGCCAGCCGACCGGTCTGCAGTGTCAGCGTCTCGGCGCCGACCTTCAATTCTACGGTATGTGCCATGTTACTTCCTTGCGCCGCGGCTTTCTGCGCAGCGCCGTGCCGGGTGACGCTATTTCCTCAGGTTCAGCTCTTTGAGCAGATTCCGGTACGTGTCCGCGTCCTTGCGGCTGAGATAACCCATGAGCCGACGCCGCTGCCCGACCATCCGCTGGAGGCCGTGGCGCGAAGCGTGGTCCTTGGGGTGTGTTCTGAAATGTTCGGTGAGTTGGGTGATCCGGCGGGTAAGCAGCGCTACCTGCACCGCCGAAGCTCCGGTATCGGCATCCCCTTTTCCGAAGTCGGTTACGATCTCCGTTTTCTCTTCTTTGGTCAATCCCATCCTGTCCTCGATGCTATCCTGCCTCGATGTTATCCTGCGTCAATCCGGCCCGTTCGCCTGATCCGTCAGGATTCCCGTCGTGCAAAACGAATTCCGCTCAAGGGGCCAATCGCTCCGTGAACGACCGCCCTGTGAACGATTATCCGGTCGTATTCCACCGCGATCAGGGCGTCCCAACCACTCGATACGCTGCTACCCGATGCGCTGCGGGCGAACCCCGAATAGCGGCCCGGTCGGGGCAGGAGCTGTGTCAACGACGAGGCCGGAAAAACCAAGCCGTCCCCCGTGCAGTCGGGCGAGACGTGCTCGACATCCAGTTCATAGTCCCCTCCGAGCATGGACCGTACCACGGGGAAGTCTCCGCTGTCGATCGCCTGCCGTATGCCGCTGCTGCTCACTTTCGCTCCGTCGCTGCCCCGTCCGCCCTGAGTGCCCCGTCCGTCTTGAGTGCTCTGTGCGTCTTGAGTGCTCTGTGCGTCCGCGTTTTGCGACTCCTCGCGGACCAGATTCACCACTTCCAACCCTACTCCGTGCCGGTGCAACAGTCGATGGAGCTGTTCGGTATCGGTGTCGCGTTGTCGTCCACACCGGAAGTCCCGCCCAACCACGACGCCGCGAACGGCGACGCGGCGCAGCAACTGGGTGACGAACTCTTCCCCCGTAAGTTTACTGAACCTGAGGGAAAAGTCAACGACGATCAGGTGGCGGATGCCGATCCGCTCCAGTGCGCGTTCCTTCTGACGCCGCGACAGGATCAGTCGTTCGCTGGTCCCGAACAGCACCGAGCTGGGCAGGGGATCGAAGGTCAGCACCGCGGGCGCGTCCGCGCCGTGCGCGAGCACGCGTTGCAGCAGTGCTCGATGGCCTCGATGGAGGCCGTCGAACACGCCCATGGTGAGCACCACGCCGTCGTCGAGCGGCCGGTCGGCCAGTCCCTGCCAGTCGGCGACGGTCACCCGGGCACCTCCGTCATGGGTGTGGCGCCACGCTGATCGCGGGCTTCCGCCGCGCCGCCGTCCGGCCGTGCGGCCAGAACGCAGCGATAGCGGTACCGGGGGCGCGAACGGGTGCAGCCGGTGCCCGGCACGGAGGGCCGGTCGTCCCCTGGCTCGATGACGGCGAGCAGCTCCCGGCCGCTGAGGAGCGCACAGAATCGCTCGCCGGACGGTGCTCCCACCATGAACGTGGACTCTGGCGGCTGCCCGTCGCGGACGCGCTGCGCGCCTTCGGGCGTCACCTGTCGCAGTTCCAGACTCTCGATGCGGTGCAGGAACCCGGACGGAGGGATGACGTCTCCTTCGTCCACGGCGTCGACCGGCGCGGCGGCCTCCACCGAGAAAGCACCCACCGAGAGCCTGCGCAGTGCGGTCAGGTGCCCACAGCTTCCCGCGGCCACGGCGAGGTCACGGGCAAGGGAACGCACGTAGGTCCCCTTGCCGCAGACGACCTCGATCTCCACCTGGGGCAGGTCCATGGCGATGATCCGCAGGCTGTCCACGTACGCGTCCCGTGCGCGTGGTTTCACGGGGAGGCCGCGTCGCGCGCGCCGTGATGCGCGTTCGCCGTCGACGTGCACGGCGCTGTAGGCGGGCGGCACCTGACGTATGCGGCCGACGAAGCCCGGCAGCGCATCGTGCAGCGCTTCGGGTGTCGGCAGGTTCCTTCGCAACTCGACCGGCCCCTCGGGATCAAGCGTGGTCGTCTGTTCGCCGAGGCGGATGGTCGCTCGATAGCGCTTGGGCAGCTCGGTAATCAACCAGCTGATGCGGGTCAGCCGGCCGACCATGGCGATCAGCAGACCGGACGCGAACCGGTCCAGGGTGCCGGTATGGCCGATGCGACGGGTCCCGAGCACTCGTTTCAGGCGCCCGAGCGCCGCGAAGGATGTCATGCCGGAGGGCTTGCTCAGAAGGACCATCCCGCCGCCCTGCGGCACGTCCGCCACGTCCGGATTCCGTCTGACCGGCACGTCTCGCGGTCCGCGTGTTCCAGGCGCGTGTTCTAGGTGAGGTTGCGAATCTTCTGCAGTACGCGAAACCCGTCCGCCACCGAAGAGTCCGCCACGAAACGCAGCCTTGGCGTTTCCCGCAAGCGGATACGGCGCGCGAGCTCCGCCTGCAGGTAGCCGGCGGCGTGGTTGAGCGCATCCGTGGCAGGTCCGACAACGGGAGCTTCGTCGTGATGGGATACGAACACGACGGCGTGCTTGAGGTCACGGGAAACCTTGACCCGCGTCAGGTTCAGCAGGGGATCGATGCGCGGGTCGGCCAGCCGTCCGCCCACGATCATCTCGCCCAACACTTCGCGCAGCAGTCGGCCGACCTTCTCGCCCCGCTGGTTCGCCATGTTCCCCTCCGTCCCTGCTCTGCCTACCGGCGCCGACGATGCTCGGAGCTTCCGGTCTCAGAGCTTCTTGGCCACCTCTTTCGTCTCGAACGCTTCGATGCTGTCGCCCTGCTTGAGATCATTGAAGTTCTCGATGCGGATGCCGCATTCGAACCCCGCCTCCACCTCGTTGACGTCCTCCTTGAAGCGGCGCAGGGTGAGGATTCTTCCTTCGTACACCTGCGCTCCGTCGCGGACGACATGGACCATGGCGTTCCGGCGCACGTGTCCGGAGGTAACGTGGCAGCCGGCGATCGTGCCGAGGCGGGAGATGCGGAACAGCTCGCGCACCTCGGCGACGCCCACCGATTCGGTGAGCACCTCGGGCGTCAGCATCCCCTCCATGGAATCGCGGATTTCCTCGACCGCTTCGTAGATCAGGTCGTAGCGGCGAATCTCGACCTTCTCCTGGTCCGCCAGTTCCTGCGCCTTCGGTGTCGGCCGGATGTGGAAGCCGATGATCAACGCGTTCGACGCGGAGGCCAGCATCACGTCGTTCTCGTTGATCGCCCCTGCCGAGGAGTGGATGACCGTGAGCTTGATGTCGTCCGTCGACAGACGCTCCAGCGCGGAAACCAGCGCCTCCACCGATCCGTGCACATCGCCCTTGGCAACGACCTTGAGCTCCTGGACCTCCCCTTCCTTGATGGTCTCGTACAGGTTGTCGAGGGTGATCTGGCTGACCGATCCGGCCTCCCTCACCTTGCGCAACTCCTGCCGCTTGTCACCGACGGTGCGGGCGGTGCGCTCGTCGGCGGTTACCTGAAACGGGTCGCCGGCCGCCGGCAGCCCGGAGAAGCCCAGTATCTCGACCGGCAGCGACGGCGTGGCTTCGTTCACCGGAGTACCGAGGTCATCGAACATCGCCCGCACCTTGCCGGGATACACCCCGGCGATGAACGGGTCGCCCGAGCGCAGCGTGCCCCGTTCGATCAGCACCGTGCCGACCGTGCCGCGGCCCAGGTCGACCTTGGACTCGATCACGCGGCCTTCCGCGCGGACGTCGTACGGCGCGTGGAGCTCCAGCAGGTCTGCCTGCAGAAGGATCGCCTCCAGCAACTCTTCGATCCCGGTCTTGGCAAGCGCGGACACTTCCCGGTACAGGGTGTCGCCTCCCCACTCTTCCGGGACCAACTCGTGGTCGGAAAGCTGCTGCTTCACCCGTTCGGGGTTGGCGTCCTCCAGGTCACACTTGTTGACCGCCACGATGATGGGGACTTCCGCCTCGCGCGCGTGCGATATCGCTTCCACCGTCTGCGGCATCGTGCCATCGTCTGCCGCTACCACCAGCACCACGATGTCGGTCACCTGGGCTCCTCGGGCGCGCATGTTCGTGAACGCTTCGTGTCCGGGGGTATCCAGGAACACGATGCGGCCCTGAGTGGGCGAGTCGCGGTCGATGGAGACCGCGTATGCGCCGATGTGCTGGGTGATGCCGCCATGCTCCTGGTCGGCGACGTTCGCCTCGCGTATGGCGTCCATCAATTTTGTCTTGCCGTGGTCGACGTGGCCCATGATGGTCACGATCGGCGGCCGCGGCTGGTCGTCGGCGTCGCCGGGTTGTTCGGATTCGATCACCGTCTCGTGGTACAGCGACACGACGTTGACGGTGCAGTTGTACTGCTCCGCGATTACCGTTGCGGTATCCGAGTCGATCTGCTGGTTGATGGTGACCATGCTGCCCATCTCCATCAGCTTGGCGATCAGGCTGGAAGCCTTGAGGTTCATCTTGCGCGCCAGCTCGGAGACGGTGACCTGCTCCATGATGTCGATCTCGCTCGGCACGGCCGCCGCTTCGTCCTCGCGGCGACGCTGCTGTACGAGCTTCTCGGCGTGTTCCTCGAACCGTTCGCGCGAGTATTGGCCGCGTCTGCGCGGCTTGCCCCTCGACCGCCCCGGCCCCCTCCCGGGAGAGGGCGGCGGGCCCGATCCCCCTCCCGGACCCATCGGTGGCCTTCCCGGTCCTCTCCCCGGTTGCGGTGGCCGGAAGTTGAGCGGCCGGTCCGGCGTGCGCCGGTCCGGCCCGCCTGGAGTTCCCCGCTGGCCGGGCGGACGCAGTCCCTGCGGCGGACGAAAGCCCCGCGGTGGCCGGAATCCGGGAGGCGGCGACGGCCGGTCGGGCCGCTGGGTGACCGGCCGTGGGTCGCGCTTGGGAAGCTGAAACGGCTGATGCAGCGGATCGATGCGCGGGCCCGACTTCGGGGGGGCGGGGGGGGGGGGGGGGGGGGGGCGCCCCCGGGGGGGGGGGGGGGGGGGGGGGGGG
>JAPPNY010000025.1 GCA_028818385.1 Spirochaetaceae bacterium | reverse complement strand
GAGTGCCCAGCATCAGCCGGCCTTGCGTTCCAGCTCGGCAACCCGCCGCTCCAACTCGGCAACCCGCCGCTCCAACACGGCAACCCGATCATCCGTAAGCAGCCGCGCCGCCGCTTGCCCCTGCGCAATCTCAAGGATGCGATCAACCTTCGCCGGCAACTCGGAAAGCGCATCAACCTTGCGCTCAATCCGCTTTTGGCCTGCTGCCAGCTCCAACAGCAGCTCGTCTCGTTCCTGGTCCGTCATGTTCCTCCTGGTAGTCAGTGCAGCGGCGCGCACTGGCGCACCCCCGGCCTTTAGATGGCCGACACGCGCGGTCGGTTACCTCCCTCACCGGACCGTCACGTTGTGCTGGGCTCTGGGTTTTCCTTTGCTGCCACGAAAAAAACGCGGGGTGGAGGCCTCGAAAAGAATGCCATGACCGGCATTGAGGGTTCAATGGGGAGCGGCCCCAGAAACGCCAGGGCCTCCTTTCCTGGTGTCCTGATACCCCCTGCGCCTTCTCAGGGGCGCTGGGATAGCCCTGCACATGAAAACGAGGTGGTTTCTACCGGGTCGGGGGCAGCGGCTCGGCGCGGGAGAAGTTCATGTAGCGGCCGAACGCGATGCGGTGCGCGCGCCGGCGTTCGACGATGCCCAGGGCGGCGCGGGTCTCGATCCGGTCGAGCCCCGGATAGCCGAGCAGGTTGCGCAGCGCCGCCAAGCTGATCGGTGCGCGCCAGATCGGCCAGGTGAACGTGAAAGTGCCATCGGCTTCCCGGCCGCCGCCGAGGACCTCCAGCCGCGCAGCGCTGCCGCGGTGCCGCGCAGGGACCGCCGTCAGCGCGGCCAGGCCCACGGCCGCGAGGCGGTTGGCGCCGTGCTGCGTGGTCGTCTTCGTCTTTGGGTCGGTGGGATCGGTGGCGCGGTGCGCATAGCGCACGTCCTCGTGCGGATCCCAGCGGAATGAGGGGGTGTTGTCCGGTCGCGTCCAGGGAGCGAACAGCGCTTCGCGCAGGCAATCGGCTTCCGATACGGTCGGCTGGTTGCGCTTCGGTCCCCGCTCAGGCTGCCGCTGCCGCGGCACCGTGCGCAGCCGCACCAGGAAATGCTGATGACCTTGGCCGAACATCATGCACAGCGGGGTGGGTTCGACTTCCGTAACCTTGTTGCGTTCGCGCACCGCAACATCGGTAACCAGGGCGGCCCACAGGTCGGCGGCGTAGCTGTCGTCGCTGGCGGCGGCGGCGCGGAGCTGTTCGGCGGCGATGTCCGGAGGCAGCTTCAGATCCTTGTAGGGTCCGAAGTCGTGACGCGCGGCCAGCCGCGAGATGCCGGTGGCCGCGGCGGTGAGGACCGCATCGCGCCCTACCGACACCGCCAAGTGCAGCACCGGCCGCACCGGCGGCGTGTCGACGCTCCAGGCGACCCGCGGGTGCCACGGCGCCGCGGACTCCTCGAGGGCGCGCAGCAGGCCCAGCAGCGCCAGGAAGGCGAGCAGGTTGCCCGGCTCCAGTCCGTCGAGGCGATGGGACTGCCGAGCGGTGCTGGTCACGCTGGCCGCTCCGCTTCCGAGGCCCGGTGGTCGGCCAGGCGCAGTATGGTCTCCAGCCGCGCCAGGCCCCATACGCCGTAGCGGCGCTTGAGCTGCTCGAACAGCGTCGCCCAGTCGTCGCCACGGAAGGTGTAGGCGAGCGACTGCGGCCCCTGGTCGTCCTGCAGATCGAAGAACCCGAAGAACGGCCGCCCGAGCCCGTGGTGGGTGCCGACCAGCCACAGCACCAAGTAGGGGTCGTATGCCCCCGCGAAGCGCGGGTCGTCAGTCGCCAGGCGCACCGAGGCCGCCTCGTGGCGCCATCCCGGGAGCAGCCCGGCGCGCTTCCAGGCTCCCCGAGGTGACAGCCGGCCGCTCTTGGCCAGAATCGCGCCGGCGGGCCGGTTCCACCGGTCGCCGCCGGCGAGCAGGAGCTGAAACCGGGCGTCGGCCTTGCCGGCGTCGTGCAGGCGAGCGGCGAGGCTCAGGTCGGCCGCGAGGTAGCGGTCGAGCCTGAGTGCGGCCGTGAAGCGCTCGACGCAGGCCACCACCTCGCCGGTGTGTTCTTGCAAAGAGACCGGACGATCTGAGGTGTGCGACAGGGTGTCGTCCTCGGTGACCGGCTGGTCGAAGCGTGGCGCTGCATCGTTCTCGACCCCGTGCCACGCTACCACCACAGCACCGGCCGCCGGCGGTCCGTAGGGGAAACGAAATTCGACCTTGCCCCGGCGGGCGCCGCGCAGCGCTTCGAGCTGCTCGCGCACGCTGCCCCCGGTGTCATCCTCTCCCGCCTCTTCGTCGGCCTCCGCTTCCGGGAGGACGGCAAGCAGCTCGTCGAGGGATGGGGCGTCGGTGTCGGCCAGCACCGCGGCGATCCGCTCCCAGTCTTTCCAGTGAGGCACTGCCGGCGTTACCCGTACCGCGAGCCGGCGCCCGCGGAACGGCCACGCCGCGGCCGCGGCCACGTCGGTCACGGGCTCGCGCGAGGCAGGCGCCCAGCCGTACTCGTCGCAGCCGCCGTAGTCGGCGGGCACCACCAGCACGTCGCCCGGTCGCAACTGCCCGGCGTCGACCGGGCCGGTGCGCGGATCGTCAGCGCCCGCCCAGCGGAAGGCGCGCCGGTTGGTTTCACTCAACTCTTCCTCGAGGTCCTCTTCGCGCCCGGGCACGTCGGCAATCTGCGCCGCGCGCGCGGTGTTCCAGCGCCGCAGCCAACCGGCGGCGGCCCAGATCGGCACGCTTACCATCTCCGCGGTTCGCGGCGGCACAAGCTCCAGGATCTCGATGAGTTTGTCACGCACCGAAAACATGTCGGAGCTGGTGTCGCTGCGCCACACCAGGGAGACTTCCGCCGGCGCCCGCTCCACGCCGTGCAGGAACAGGCCAACTTCCGGATCCGCGGCGGGCGGCGGCGAGGTCTGCGCCCACAGGTCAAAGTAGGCGGGCATCAAGACCGGCGCCCGGGCGCGCGGGGCGGCGATCGTGGCCATGTCGATCTTGGCCTTGCGCAGCCGTGCATCGAGGGCGCTCACGCCGAAGTCGACGCGACCGCGCCTGGCGATCGCGGTGAGCGCGTCCCAGGTCTCGCGGATGCGGCTGCCGTAGACCGGATCGTCGACTTTCTTGCGCAGGCCCTCGGCCGTGACCAGGATCGAGCCGGCTGCGGGGATGGGCCGGCCGGCACGGTTGAGGCGGCCGAAGCGCTGGCGCAGCGCAT
>JAPPNY010000219.1:27712-34125 GCA_028818385.1 Spirochaetaceae bacterium | reverse complement strand
GCAAATCGGCGGACGCGCCTACTTTTTCTCCACTCCTGCGCGAATATGCCGGGGTGAGAGGTCCGGCAGTGGTCCGAGCAGGGGTTCCAGTGACAGGAACTTCGTTTGGGCACCGGTTTCTCTCAGGTGTGCCAGGCGTCCCAGCCACTGTTCCGACTCGATGCTCGTCCCTAGCCAGATGTTCGGCGTCCACTCAAGCCTGTCATCGAGTACACGGACCCGACTCGGTCGCTTGGTGAGCACCTGAAACGTGTACTGAGATGCGCGGTTCATGACGTCGAATACGCCCTCAATGAAGGAATCGGGCACCGATTTGTGAAACAAGTCAGACATGGAGTTGACGAAGACGAGGCGTGGCTGGCGCCACTTCAAGGGCTCGTCCAAGGACGCCTCATGCACAGCGACCGCGAATCCGTTGCGATACTTCGCGACGCCCATGGCGTGCAGCCGTCGCGACATGCGCTCCGCATAGCAGAACTTGCACCCTTGACTGATCTTCGTGCATCCCGTCACGGGATTCCACGTAACCTCTGTCCACTCGATTGCGGAGCGGGTGGCCATCGCTACAGTTTCTCTAGGATGTGTCCCGCGATGCGTTGCGCTGCGCCGATAGCCTTGGGACTCTGACTGCCGACGCGGAAAAGGAACTCAAACAGCGGAGCATTCCTGGAATTCCTCAGAGTACGAGATTGCAAGAGGAACCTATTGCCGAATGCGTGGGCAAGTTTGTTCTTGTAGATATCGAGTAGGCTGGTGACGCCGGGCGTCCTCTCGTGATGGACATCGCCGAACAGAGACCCCTGTGGGCTTTCACGGTACAGTTCCACGCATCGAACCGGGTCGTTCTCAACGAAGACCAGCTTGTCGAATTGCCTGTCGTGTATGTGTGTGGCTCTGGCCGCCGAACCTCGCATAAACTCGGTATTGTTGACGTCAATCGAGCAGCGGGCCGATCATGCGGGATCGGCCGCGCGGCGCGGGTCGGTGCAGTACGGAGTGGGGCAGCCGGCGCTCAGCAGCACGACGCTGACCCGATCCTCGGCCACTGCTCGCAAGATCGCATCTCGGGTGGCACCGGTGTCGAACGGATCGGGCTCGTGAAACTGACCGACGCCGCACGCGCGCACCAGCGCGGCCAGGGAGACCCGCGGAGCGTCCGGGTCGGCGGGACTGGCGGGGTTGGGCTGTCCGCCCTCCTCGGTCTCCGCCGTCCTGCGGTTGTCGAAGATGACGAAGGTGAGCCGGGCGCGGTTGTGCACGGCGTTCATCAGCGACTGCACGCCCGAGTGGCAGAACGAGGAGTCGCCCATCACGGCCAGCAGCTCCCGATGGTCGGTGCCGGCGTGGTACATCCCGCTCACCACCGAGGGCGAGATGCCCAGGCAGCACGAGGAGAACAGGGTCTCGAACGGCGGCGCGCAGCCCCAGGAGACCACGCCCACGCCGCCTATGCAGAGCGGGTCCCGCATGCGATCCAGCGCCGCGCGCAGCCCGCGGTGACCGGCGGCGATCGGGCAGCCGTCCACCCAGCGGGAGCGCAGCTTCGAGGCCAAGTGCTCGTCCCGGCGATCTGCGAACGGGCGGGGCGGAACTGTCTCGCCGGCCATGCGCCGCAGGGCGATCGCCACGTCCCGTTCGTCCAACTCCCCCTGACCGGGCAGATCGCCGGTGAGCTTGCCGCGCGCGGCGATGCCGAAGCGTGCCAGGCGCTCCTCCAGGTAGGGGGCGATCTCCTCGACTACCAGCACGCGCTCGACGCCGGCCGCGAAGGAGGCGATGGCGCGTTCCGGCAGCGGATGGAGCGCCCGCAGGCAGAGGATGCGCGCGGCCGTGCCGGTGGATCGGACCGCGGCGCGCACGGCCGCGAGGGTGGGGCCGCACGTGACGATGCCGAGCCGGGCGGTCGCATCGCCTTCGACCGTGTCGAGCCCCGCGCTCTCCAGATCGGCGCCAGCGCGGGCGAACCGGCGCTGCCGGTTCCGGTTGCTGTCCAGGATGAAGCGGCCCAGGGCGGTCCGCTCCGGGGTCGCCTCGTAGCGGAACGACCGCTCCCCGTCGTCCGGCGGCGGGCTCGGCTGGGGCGGGAGCGACTCCGAGATCCGCAGGAAGGCGCTGGAGACGCGCAGCAGCACCGGCGCGCCCGTCCGCTCGGACAGCTCGAACGCGTAGCGGGTGATCCGCGCCGCGTCCGCCGGCGAGCTGGGCTCCAGCATGGGCAGCATGAACAGGTCCGCGTAGGGCCGCTCGTCCATCTCGTTCTGGGACACGCGCCCGCCCGGGTCGGCCCCGGTGGCGACCACCAGCGCGCCGCGGATGCCCGTGAAGGCCGCCGCGGTCACCGCGTCGCTGGCGACGCTCAGGCCCACGTGCTTGACCACCGCCAGCGCCCGCCGGCCGACCAGCGCCGCGCCGAACGCCCCGGCGACGGCGTCCTTCTCGTTCGGACACCACTCCACGTGCAGGCCGGGCGAGGCGTGGTCGAAGAGCCCGGCCATGATCCCGGTGATCGGCCCGCCCGGATAGCCGGCGGCGAACTCGACTCCGGCTTCGAGCGCTCCGTGCGCCACTGCCCGGATGCCCGAGGTCTGGACTTCTTGTGCCATGGATAAGGCGTTGCTTCGGGACTGTGCCGAAATCCGGCCGGGTGTCAACGTGTCCGTCCCGCCGCTGGCCGTTGACGCTGTGCCGCGCGCGGTGAACCCTGCATGGGCAAATGGACCTCACCCGTACGATGGAGCTTGCCGGGCGCAACCTGCTCAACTGCCTGAGCCCGGCGATGAACTTCCACCCGTACTGGGCGATGCGCATGGACGTCGACTACCGCGCGGAGATGGTGTTCTTCGGGAACATCCACAACCTGGGGCGCTGGTGGGACGCCATGCTGCGGTTGGAAGCAGCGACCGGATTCGAGATCCCCGCGCACCTGGAGGCGGCCATGCTCGCCAACCTCCAGGAGTCATTCGACAACCCCGACCACCTGTGCCTGCCGGTGTTCGACCATCCGTGGTTGAAGCCGGAGTTCGACTTCCACTCGCTGCGCGAGAGCCTGCTGGCGTTGAACGCGCTGGTGCGGTTTCGCGGCAGTGCGTGGGCCCGCGGGCAGGCTCGCCTGATGCTGGCGACCCTGGCCCGCATCACCCGCGCCGACGCCACCTGGGACGTGGCGGCGCTCGAATATCACCGCCGCCTCGCGCAGCCGGAACTGACCGTGGAGCCGGACGTGAGCAACCACGGCCGGCTGATCGAGGCGCTGGTCTGGTTCTACCAGGCCACCGCCGAGCCGCTCGCCTACGAGCTCGCCGAGCGGTACGCCGGCTTCCACCTCGCACACACCGTGAGCGCCGACGGGCGATTCCCCGAGTCTTCGACGGCCACGCACACGCACTCCTATCTCGGCACGCTGCGCGGGCTGTGGCTGTGGGGCATGCTCACCGGCCAGCGCGAGTATCTTCAGCGGGTGGCCGACACGTACCGTGTGACCGTCCCGAAGGCCGTGCTGGAGTCCGGGTTCGCCTGCCACGACCTGTGGAAGGACGATCCCAACCGTGGCGAGGTCGGATCGACCTCGGACGCCACTCAGCTCGCGCTCTGGATCGCCCGCGACGGTGGTGCCACCGAGGTTCTGGACGACGTGGAGCGGCTGGTGCGGGCGCGGCTGGTACCGGCACAGATCACCGGGAGCCCGCCGATCCGGGCTGCCGACGAGGATCGGGCAGGGCAGGGCGCAGACGAGTTCGCCCGCCTCGACGAACGCATCATCGGCGCCATCGGCGGCATGCAGCGCGAGCCGCACGCCGGCAAGAAGCACACCACTGACGTGACGGCGGCCGCACTGCACTGCCTCACCGACGTGTATTGCCACATCGTCGAGCACACCCGCGCGGACGTCACGGTGCGGCTGCACTTCGACTGGGAAGACGAGCGCGTGCAGGTGCGCTCGGTGCGTTCCGACTCGGCGGAGGAGGACGTGGCGTGCGTGACGGTACGACCGCGGCTGGCGACAAACGTGCGCATCCGGGTGCCCCGGTGGGCGCCGCGCGAGTCGCTCCGCCTGACCGTGGGCGGGGAGCCCGCGGCGCTGCGCCTGGTGGGCGACTTCGCGTTCGTGCCGAGCTGCGGTCCGGCTCCCGTGGAGCTCCGCTACGCGCTGCCGCGCCGTACCAGCCGCGAGCGGGTCGGCGAGGTGGAGGTGGAGTATCACTGGCGCGGCGACGAGATCGTCGGCGTCACCCCGCAGAGCGACTTCTATCCGATGTATCCAGCGGCGTGAACGCCGTGCGCCGGTTGGTCCGGGTATGCTCGACAGCGTCATGAAGCGTCCCGCGCTGGTCATCCTGCTCGGCGCCCTCACCGTGGCCATCGCGATGGGGGCCCGGCAGTCGTTCGGGCTGTTCCTGCAGCCGATCACGGCCACCCTGTCCACGGGGCGCGAGACGTTCAGCCTGTCGATGGCGGTGCAGAACATCATGTTCGGGCTGCCACTGGCCGGCATGATCGCCGACCGCATCGGTCCGCGGTGGGTGATCGTGGTGGGCGCCGCCCTGTACGCAGTGGGCTTCGCGCTGCTGTCGCTGGCGGCATCGACCGCCACGCTGTACCTCGGGCTCGGGGTGATGGTCGGGCTGGCGCTGAGCGCGACCTCGTACGTGGTCATCCTCGGCGCCGTGGCGCAGGTGGTCCCGGAGAAGAGGCGGGGGACGGCGTTCGGCATCGTCACCGCTGCCGGCTCGTTCGGGACATTCGCGTTGGTGCCTGGCATGCAGTGGCTGATCGGCGCCGTGCAGTGGCAGGCGACCCTGTTGTACGCCGCCCTCGCGGTCGGGGCGATCGCGGTGCTCGCGATCGGCTTGCCGGTCCGGTCGGCGGCTTCCGCCGGCGGGAACGCGCCGTCCGCTGCCGAAGAGGAGATGCCGTTCGGCGCCGTGATCCGCCGGGCGCGCACCCACTCCGGCTATCTGTTGCTGAACGCCGGGTTCTTCGTGTGCGGCTTCCACGTCGCCTTCATCGCCACCCACCTGCCGTCCTTTCTGTTCGACCACGGCGTGGCGCAGATGATCGGCGCCACCGCGCTGTCGCTGGTGGGGCTGTTCAACATGCTCGGCTCGTTCCTGTTCGGACGGCTGGGAGACCGGTTCCGCAAGAAGCGGCTGCTGAGCCTGCTGTACTTCTCGCGAGCCGTGGCGATCACCTGCTTCCTGATCGTCCCGGTCACCGGCGCGACGGCGCTGGTGTTCGCGGCCGTCATCGGCTTCCTGTGGCTGGCGACCGTGCCGCTGACCAGCGGCACCGTGGCGCAGATCTTCGGCACGCGCCACCTGTCGTCCCTGTACGGGATCGTCTTCCTGTCGCACCAGGTCGGCAGCTTCCTGGGCGTGTGGCTCGGCGGCCGCATCTACGACGCGACCGGCTCCTACGACCCGGTGTGGATCATCGCGATCGTGCTGGGCATCGCGGCGGCGGTCGTGCACCTGCCGATCAAGGACCAGGCCCTGGCGCGGGAGGGCCGGCTGCAGGCGGCGCCGTCGCCGAGCTGACCCGGCCGAGGCGTGCTACAACCGGCGACGCTCGATGCCCCGGATCTGCGATGAGGGGGCAACGGTGCCGCCGTCCAGGTATCGCTCGACGGTGAGCTGATCGATTGCCAGGCGCGGCGCGCGTCCCAGGGCGAGGTCGGTCACCACCAGCGCGGTCGCCGGCATCTGCATCATGCCGGAGCTGTAGTGGCCGGTCGCCCAGAGATAGCCGCCCGCGGCGCGCGGATCGGGGCCGACGGTGGGGAGCGAGTCGATCGTACCCGGCCGCAGGCCGCTCCAGATGTCCAGGATCGGCTGCGAGGCGAGGACGGGCAGCACCGAGGTGACGATGTCGGAAAGCGATGCCAAGCCGTCCGGGGTCACGCGCTTGGCGAAACCCCATGCCTCGTGAGTAGCGCCGACCACGATCCGCCCGTCGGGTCGCGGGGTCGCGTAGCCGTAGCCGGCGGCGCGGGACAGGTTGTGGCGCAGGCCGGCTGGCGGCGCCGCGACGGCCATGATCTGGCCGTGCACGGGGAACACCGGATGGCCCAGGCGTTCGTCGATGCGTCCGGCCCAGGCACCGGCGGCGTTCACCACCACCTCGGCGTGCAGCGATCCGGAGTCGGTCCGCACGCCGGCCACCCGGTCGCCGCTCCACTCCAGACCCGTTACCGGCCGGCCCGGGTAGATCTCCGCGCCCAGCACCTGCGCCGCGGCCGCGGCGGTCGCCGTGTAGGCGCGCGCGTCCAGGTGCCGGCCGTCGGGGTTGAGCGCCACCTGAATCACGTCCTCGGGGAGGGTCGGCTCGGGCCCGCGCGCCACCGCCCCATAGAGGGGCCCCCCGGCCGCCCCCGCCCCCCCGTGAAGGGGCGCCGTATACCCCCGCCCGGGGCGCAC
>JAPPNY010000219.1:1413-27702 GCA_028818385.1 Spirochaetaceae bacterium | reverse complement strand
CGGGGGGGTTTGCGCCCCACCTCAACCCCGCCGGGGGGGTGGGGCGGCCCCCCCCCGCGCGCCTCCGCACCTTCGAGGAGCCGAGCGTCGACGCCGGCCGCCCGGTACAGGTCCGCGTTCTCCCGCAGCGCGGGCAGCTCCTCCTCCGTCCGCGCCAGCAGCAGGCTGCCGGCGCCGCCGTAACCGATGCTCCGGCCGGTGAGCTCGCGCAGCTCGCCGTCGAGCTGCCCATACCGCTCCGCCGACAGCCGGGTTGCCCGTGCGAACCAGGGGTCGCGTTCCGGGCTCGCCCCGGGTCCTATGATGCCGGCGGAGGCCCACGACGCCTCGCGCCCGACCTCGCCGGAATCCAGCAGCGCCACCCGCGCACCTTCGCGGGCGAGCTCATAGGCGGTCGTGCAGCCGCACGCCCCGGCGCCGATCACGATTGCGTCGAATCTTTCACTCACGGCCGTGGTACATTACTCGCCGCTTCGATGGGGGACCAGATGGACGGCAGAATCGCTTCGGTCGAGCGCACCCTGCACTGGGTGCCGATGGTGGACCGCATCCGCCTCGAGATGGAGCGGGCGGGCATCCACGCGTGGTCGGAACTCGAGGTGATCCGCGTCACCAGCGAGTCCGGCGTCATCGGCTGGGGCGAGACCATCCAGAACTACACCTGGGGACGCGCCGACATCGACGAGCGGGTGATCGGCCGGTCGCCGTTCGACCTGTACTGGGACGACAGCCTTGGCGCCGGCTTGCAGATGGCGGTGCTGGACCTGGCCGGCAAGCTGGCCGGCGTGCCGGCGCATCGCCTGCTCGGCGAGCAGGTGCGCAGCCACTGCCCGCTGTCGTTCTGGGACCACGACATGTCGCCGGAGCTTTACGAGGCGGAGGCGCGCGAGGCGGTGCGCCTGGGCTACACCTGCATGAAGATCAAGACCCGGCCCTGGTGGGACGTGCACGAGACGATCGCCCGCATATCCGAGGCTACCCCGCCGTGGTTCGCGATCGACGCAGACTGGAACGACTTCCTGCTCGACGCGCCGACCGCGCTGCCGGTGCTGAGCGCCCTGGAGACGGAGTTCCCGAAGATCAAGATCTACGAGGGGCCGATTCCCGCTGACGACATCGACGGCAACCGGCGGCTGCGCGCGGGGCTGCGCACGCAGATCGCCCACCACTACAACGAGGCTCGCCAGGGCGTGGCGCGCAGCGAGCACTGCGACGGCTACGTGGTCGGCGGCGGCATCGCCGCCATCAGCCGCGCAGGCCACTTCGCCGGAGCGGCACGCATGCCGTTCTTCCTGCAGATGGTCGGCACCGGGCTGACGACCACCCTGTGCCTGCACCTGGGATCGGTGCTCGCCTCGGCGCGCTGGCCGGCGGTCACCGTGCACGAGCTGTACGAGCACAACCTGCTCACGGCACGCATCCCGGTCTCCGGCGGCTACGGCGCGGTGCCGGCGGGGCCCGGGCTGGGCGTCGAGGTCGACGAGGAGGCCCTCGACCGGTACCGCGTCGACCAGGCGGACCTCAGCCTGCCGCGTCGGCTGGTCCGTTACCGGCGTCCGTCCGGGCTGACCGTCCAATTCTCTTCCGAAGCGCGTCCCGGCTCGACGATGTGGAACTACTTTGCGGCCGGCAACCAGCCCGCCTATGAGGGCGGCGTGGTGACCGAGCTGGTCGAGGACGACGGCAGCGCCGGGTTTCAGAGGTTGTACGAGCTGACGATGGCCAGCCCGGTCGTCGGCAGCGACTGAAGCGGCGGCGATCCAGCGTTCGATGAGAGCCGCAGACGCGCTGGTGCGCGCCATCGTGGGCACGGGCACGCGGCACGTCTTCACGCTCTCCGGCAACCAGATCATGTCGCTGTTCGACGCGGCGATCGACGTCCCGCTGGAGTTGATCCACGTCCGCCACGAAGCGCCGGCCGTGCACGCGGCCGACGCCATCGGCCGGCTGAGCGGCCGCCCGGGAGTGGCGATGGTCACGGCCGGGCCGGGGTTCGCCAACACGCTGTCGGCCCTGTACGTGGCGCAGTGCGCGGAGTCACCGCTGGTGCTGCTGTCCGGCGCCTCGCCGGCCGGCAACCCGGGGGCCGGGGCGTTCCAGGAGATGGACCAGGCGGGGCTCGCCGCCAAGGTCTGCAAGGCGTCGTGGACGTGCACGGCCCCGGAACGGATCGCCGGCGACTTCGCGCGGGCATGGCGCTGCGCGGCGTCCGGGCGTCCCGGACCCGTGCACGTGGCCCTGCCCGTGGACGTGCTCGAGTCCGTCATTCGCGACCGAGAACCGGCGGTGGAGCTGGATGAGGCCGCGGAGGCGCCGGCGCCGGAAGATCTGGCTGCCGTCTGCCAGGCGATCCGCGACGCCGCGCGTCCGCTGGTGATCGCCGGTCCGCCGTACCGCCGCCGGCACGCTGCCGAATCGATTCGACTGCTGCGCGACGCGGGCGCCGCGGCGGTGGCGATGGACAGCCCTCGCGGGTTGCGCGATCCGGCGCTGGGCGCGTTCGCGGAAGCGGTGACCGAGGCGGACCTGGTCGTGCTGCTCGGCAAGCGGCTCGACCACATGCTGGAGCTCGGCGCATCGCCGCCGTTCGCGCCGGGCTGCCGGTTCATGCAGATCGACCCGGAGCAGGAGGCGCTGCACCAGGGTGCGGGCAACGCGGGCGATCGCGTGCTGCTGCAGGCCCGGGGCGATCCGGCCGGCTGGGCGGTCGCGCTGGCGGAACGGCTGGCCGGCTGCTTGCTCGATGCCGGTTGGCGCTCGGCGGTCGACGCGGCAGTCGCCTACCGGCCGTCCGAGTGGCGCAACATCGGCCCTGATTCACCGGTCCATCCGGCACGGCTCGGCTACGCCGTGGACGAGTTCCTGGCCCGATCGCCCGAATCGGTGTTCGTCTCCGACGGCGGCGAGATCGGCCAGTGGGCACAGGCCTGCGCGAACGCGCCGCACCGCATCATCAACGGCCCCGCCGGCGCGATCGGTTCGGCGCTGCCGTTCGCGCTCGCCGCGCGCACGCTGTTCCCGCAGGCCCGCATCGCCGCCACCCTCGGCGACGGCACGTTCGGCTTCCACCCGCTGGAGATCGACACCGCCGTCCGCCACGACCTGCCGTTCGTGGCGGTGGTAGGCAACGACGCCCGCTGGAACGCCGAGGTGCAGATCCAGCACCGCACCTACGGAGCCGACCGCGCCGTCGGCTGCGACTTGCGCGCCACCCGCTACGACGAGGTGGTCCGCGCCCTGGACGCCCATGGGGCCGCGGTCGACTCGGCCGCCGAGCTGCCCGCGGCGTTGGAGGCGGCCCACGCGTCCGGCACCACCGCCTGCGTCAACGTGGCCCTTCAGCCGGTCGCCGCTCCGGTCGTCACGCGCACCTGACTCGATCCTGGTCACCTGCGTCGTCTCGAAAGGGTGGATACCAGTTGCTACTTTGTCGACCATGAGATCGGTTGGCATAAAGGTGCTGAACAGCCGGCTGAGCGAGTACGTGCGGCTCGCGGCGTCAGGTGAAACCGTTCTGATCACGGACCGCGACCGCGTCGTGGCCGAGATCGGTCCTCCACGGGAAACGAGAAGCCCGGTGCTCGCCGACGCGATGCTCGCCGAAGCGGTGCGCAACGGATGCTAGACTCCGCAAGACGACGGTGTCGGAGCGTGAGCAACAGGAGGAGGGCCAGGATCAGGCCCGCGGGCAGGTAGTCGCCGAAGCGAGTGTACGGGGTCGTGGCCGGCGTGGCCGGCAGGTGCAGCGTGACCAGTGCGGCGTCCGCCGTGAATGGCGGCAGCACCGATCCGGGGATCATCCGGCCGTACACGTCGAACGCTGCCGTGATGCCGCCGTTGGTCGCGCGCAGGAGCGGCCGCGCCGTCTCCACCGACCGGAAGCGCGCCGCAACCAAGTGCTGGGTCTCCGACGACACGGTGCGCGACCAGGAGTCGTTGGTGAGGTTGACCAGCAGATCCGCGCCGGCGCGCACGAAGCGCCGGTTCAGGGCCGGGAAGGCATCCTCGAAGCAGATCGGCGTGGACAGCCGTACGCGGTGGCCGTTGGACGTGGGGACGGTGAACACGGTCGGATGGTCGCCCGCTATCCAGCCGGGGCCGATCCCCACGATCGAACCATAGAACCTGCGTATGATGTCGACTTCCCAGAACGGTCTCGCTTCCGCGAACGGCACGAGCTGCTGCTTTCGGTAGTGGTCGAACCCGTTCGCTCCCGGATCGATCAGGAAGGAGGCGTTGCTGTCCTCGCCGGCAGCGGGATCGACTTCGTATGGGGCGCCGGTAATCAAGTGAGCATTCAGTCCGCGCAGGAACGGCCCGAGCGGATCGCCGTCCGGAGTGACCTCATAGTAGGCCTCGGCATCGATGTCGCCGACCGGTTGGTAGACCAAGGCTGTCTCGCTCCAGACGACCAGATCGGGATCGCCCTCGTCGAGCACTCGGCGCGTAAGCCGCATCAGCGTGCGAAGGCTGTTGCTGATGGCTTGGTGACGTGCAATGGGGTTCCGTTCGGGCCATGGATCGTGGTCGTGTTGTATCAGCGCTACGGTGATCGGCCTGGTCGGTCCTGATGCCGGCTCCCGGGTTGCCTTTACTTCCAGCCGCAGGAAGCCGTAGCCCAACGCGCCGATCGCCAACGCCGCGACCATGAGGTACGTCCCTACAGGCTGGCGCCGCCACGGGCGCTGCACGCCCTCGGCGACCGCGGCGTTGACCAGGGCCATCAGCAGCGACAGTCCCCACACGCCGGTCAGCGCCGTGACCTGGATCAGCGGCGTGATCGCGTTCACCGGATGGGCGGCGAGCCCCCAGGGGAAACCCAGGAACCCCGACGACTTCAGGAACTCGTAGATCGTCCATGCGGCGGCCATTGCGTACGGGCGCAGGCGGCCGGCGGCGAGGGCCACGCCGCGCAGCATCGGCCCCAGCAGGGCGCCGAACAGCGCGTACCCGAGCACGGTGCCGCCCAGCGTCCAGAGCGCGTAATCCTGGAAGTACAGCAGCCAGTAGTACGACAGCGGCGTGGCGATCACCATGAACAGGACGGCGGCGACGGCGGCCTGGGCGTAGGAGCGGCTGCGGTAGATCGAGAGGAACAGCGGCGCGAAGGCGACCGGACCGAGCAGCGGATTGCCGAGCAGCGCCAGCTCGTTCGGGAGCGCCAGGGGCACGGCGATCGCGGACACGAGCGCCGGCCCGTACCGATGGAGGAACACGCCGCTCATGGTAGCTCCAGCACCGCACTATGGCGCCGACCGCGCGGTCGGCTGCGACCTCCGCGCCAGCCGCTATGACGGGGTGGCCCGCGCACTCGACGCCCCACGGCGCCGCTATAGCCGAATCCTTCTTTGGGCCAGGGTCGCGGAATGCCGAGGGGTGCAGATGGCGGCTGACGGTTACCTCAGCGAGGCCGAGCGTGCCTTGGCCGAGAAGCACGGTCATGGGCGGGTGGCCCTTGGCGGCCAGTTCGGTGGCTCCTAAGGTTCGGCCCATGCAACCCGAAACCACGGCGGCCAGCGAGTGGCCGAGCGTCCTGAGGACCGTCCCGAGGGCCCTGTTCCTGTTCTTCCGGGCCGCTCCGGGGCTGTCGCTGACCCAGCTCGTCATCACGGCGATCCGCGCCGTCATACCCCTGCTCGTGCTCGGCGTCGCCAAACTGTTCGTGGACGTCGCCGTGGAAGTGATCGGCGGCGGCACGCTCGTCCTTCCCGTCGTGGGCGTGACTGCCGATTCCGCCCAGGGACTCTACCTGCTGGGAGGCCTGCTGCTGTCGGTCTGGCTGCTGGACAAGGCGACCGGTGCCGCGGAAGAGATCGTGCGCACGCACTCGACGAATCGGGTGGAGTCCCACGTGCACGCGCTCATCATGCGCAAGTGCAGCACGCTCGATGCGGCGTTCTACGAAAGCCCGAAGTACCTGGACCTCCTGGAACGTGCCGTGCGCGGCGCGCTGATGAACTCGTTGAGCTTCATGTGGGGCTTCTACTTCCTGGTGCAGGCGGCCATCTCGCTGGTCGCGACCATCGCGGTCCTGTCGACCATCCACTGGGCCATTCCCGTGGCGATGGTGCTGTCCGCGCTGCCGCAACTGATCGCCACGAGCTGGTTCGCGAGGCGGGGCTGGGCGCTGGAGAACAGTCTGTCCACCCACCACCGGCTCCTGAAGTATCTCACCGGCTTGATGAGCGAGCGCCAGACGGCGAACGAGGTGCGGCTGTTCGGCTTGTCGGACTATTTCATCCCCCGCTTTCGGCAAGTCAACGAACAGCGGCTGCGGCGCGAGCAGTCCTTCACGCGGAAGAGCACCCTGTGGCGAGCGAGCCTCGGCCTCCTTTCGGACGCCGTGGTGGCCGGCGTGTGGGTGTTCATCGTGCTCAGGGCGCTGGCCAGAGCCATCTCGGTCGGGGATGTCGTGCTGGGCACCCAGGCCGCCTGGAGAGGCAAGGAGGCGCTGCAGCAGACCTTCAGCTATGGCGGGCAGTTCTTCGAGCAGACGCTGACGCTGGTCAACCTCTTCACGTTTCTTGATCTCGACCCCACGGCGGTGCCGGGCTCGCTCCGACGGCTGACCGTGAAGCGCCGGATGCCGGAGACGATCGATCGCGTGGAGTTCAGGCACGTGAGCTTCGCGTATCCATCAGTGCAGGGGAACGTGCTGGACGATGTCAGCTTCGTGATGGAACGCGGGCAGAAGGTTGCGCTGGTCGGGCAGAACGGCTCGGGCAAGACGACGATCGTCAAGCTGCTGACGCGTCTCTACGATCCGACGGTTGGTCAGATCCTGATCAACGGCGAGGACATCAGGGAGTTCGACCTGGCGGAGCTGCAGCGGAGATTCGCGGTGGTGTTCCAGGATTGCGTGCGGTATGCGCTCACCGCGCGGGAGAACGTCGGCTTTGGGGACGTCGCGCACGTGTCCGATCTGCAGCGAATCCGGGCGGCGGCGGATGCCGCAGCCGTCGACGAAGACCTGGCAGCACTCCCCGATGGATTCGAGACGTTTCTCGGCGGCCAGTTCGGGATCGGCCGGGACCTGTCGGGAGGGCAGTGGCAGAAAGTCGGACTCGCTCGCGGCTACATGCGGAAGGGATCGCTGTTCGTCATCGATGAACCGACGGCGCACCTGGATGCCCTGGCGGAGTTCGAGGTCTTTCGCTCATTCCTGGAGCTGACCGGAGAGCAGACCTCGGTGATGATCTCTCACCGGTTCTCGAACGTGCGCCTCGCCGATCACATCATCGTGCTCGATTCCGGGCGCGTGGTCCAGCAGGGAACGCACGATGAGCTGACGGCGGTCAGCGGACTGTACGCGCGGATGTTCGAGACACAGGCCAGCGGATACCGATAGCGCCAGGTCCGGCCTATCGGTTCTTCAAGATGCCTGGCCGGTGGGCCCAATTGCTGCTGTGCGCGGCTCGATCTCCTGCTCGATCTGGCTGCTGATCGTGCGCTCCGCAACGTCGAGGTCATAGCGCGTTTGAAGGTTGATCCAGAACTCAGGCGTCATGCCGAAGTAGCGCCCGAGACGCAGCGCGGTATCGGTCGTGACGCCGCGGCGTCCTAGCACGATATCGTTCAGCCGAGGCCGAGACACATTCAGGGATCGGGCTAGCCCGTATACGCTCAGATTCATCGGCTTCAGAAACTCGTCGCGCAGGATCTCGCCAGGGTGCACCGGCGGCAGCCGCCCCCCCGTGCTCACATCGGAGTAGTCGATCTGCTGTCGATCAACAGCTTCGCGCTTGATGCCCATACTCGCTCCCTCCTCAATGGTAGTCGACGATCTCGACGTCCCATGCGTTACCATTCCGCCACACGAAACAGATTCGCCATCGATCGTTGATGCGAACGCTGTGTTGCCCGGCGCGGTCGGCACGGAGAGCCTCGAGACGATTGCCGGGCGGCGCTAGCAGATCATCGAGCCGGCCGGCCGCGTCGATCGCCAGGAGCTTCGCCCGCGCTCGACGCTGAATCTGCATGGGCAGGCCGCGCACGGCGTGGCCCGTGAAGACAGCCGCGGTCATCTTGTCCGCGAAGCTCTCGATCATGCAGCAGCGTAACGATTGACGGTACGTTCCGTCAACGGCCGTGGCGGTTGTCTTGTGCCTCGGGCCGGCTGAGCCGCAGCCGCCTCGCGCGAGTTGCTCGGGGCTCAGCGCGAGCTGATGGACGAGCGGTTCGCCTTCACGCAGGAACGGCTCACGACGCTGTGAGCGGCTTCGCCGTCCCTCAGGGCAACCGCCAACGGACCACCTCGCACACGTTGCGCAGCACGCCCTTGGACTCCGGCGGTTCGTTCTGGAAAGCGGTGATCATGTAGCAGGTGATCAACTCATCGTCGTCGAGCTCGACGGTCACCGGCCATCCCGTGTAGCAGTCCGCCGAGACGGCGAGCTGGATCGGCGCGTCGAAGCTCCACGTCCGGCCGCTGTCTTCGGAGGTCTGGGCACACACGCCGAACGGCAGGTGGTAGTTGGTGTAGGTCGCCAGCAGCCGGCCGTCGCGCAGCACGAGCAGGTTCACCTGCACCTCGGCGAGGTTGGTCATCGGCCACGGCTCGCACCATGTGGCGCCGTCGTCCTCGGACTCGGTGAGGTAGGTGAGCTGCTGCCCCTCTCCCTCCGTTCCGGGCGGGTTGGTGCGCAGCGACGCGAGCAGCCGGCCGTCGGGAAGGCGAGCGACCGAGACCTCACCGAAGGTGCTCACCGACCAGGCGACGCGCCCAGGGGTGCGCTCCCAGGTAAGTCCGCCGTCCCGCGAGCGGCACAATTCGAGATGCGGGTTCGGCTCGAAGTCCCTGCCTGCCGCGTCGTAGAAGCGCTGCAGGTACGCCGAGCCGAGCGGGCGCACCATGAGCAGGCTGCCGTCCGCTTCCACCAGCACGTTGCGCGGCTTTCCCAGCCCGTCGAGGAAATCGGTCGCCCAGGTCCGGCCGCCGTCGTTCGACCGGTGGTACTGCATCCGGGTGCCATTGCCGGGAATCGCCCCCGACTCCACCGTGAGCAGCAGGGAGTCGTCCTGCAGCGCGGTCAGGCTCATCTCCTTGCCCAGGAGCGTCGTCTCGCCGATCTCCCGCCACGTCAATCCGCGGTCGTCGCTGCGGTAGACGTGGACGCCGAACAGCCCGTGCACATCGATCCTGCGGCATGCCGCGGCGATCAGCGTGCCGTCGGACAGGCGCGCGATGGCTCCCTTGAAGTTGCCGCGCGGCCCGACGCGGGTGCGCACGGCGGGCGCCTGCCGCCGCACGAACACGCGCTGCAGGTTGATGCCCGTGAACCCCGTGATCGACGATGGGTAGCGGTCGTAGTCGTAGCCGGCGAGCAGCGGAGCGTTGCGCGCCGCCTCCTCGGGCGTGGGCCGGTCGCCGCCGGCTGCGTTCAGGTCGGGTTCGGTGGCCATGGGTCAGCGCCGCCCGGCGGCGATCCGGTCCCTAAGCTCGGCCTGCTGCCGCTGCATGCGCGCCACGGAGTCGCGGTAGCCGGCGACGGTCGGCGGCCGGGCCGATTGCAGGTAGGAGAGCACTTCCTGTTCGGCGGCGATGAAGTCGTCGGCCAGCGTGGCGACCTGGGCGGCGATGGCCTTCGGGATGGTGACGACACCGTTGCGGTCGCCATGGATCAGGTCGCCGGGTCGTATCGTGATCCCGCCGACCTGCACGGGGATGCCGGTGTCCACCAGGTAGCTGAACCCGTGCGAGCAGATCGTCCCGGCCGTGAACGCCGGGAAGCGCAGGGCCTGCACCTGCTCCAGGTCGCGCCCGGCGCCGGAGGTGACCACGCCGCGCGCCCCGAACGCCTGGTAGCTGCTGCAGGACACGTCCCCGAAGCAGGCCGCGGCCGGCGGCTCGTCCAGGTCCTGGATCACCACCACCGCGGGGCCGGGCAGCGACTCGAAGGTCGCAAGCAGCTCGGCGGGCTCGCACCCCTCGCCTTCGGCCGAAGCGTAGGCGGACCGATACGTCGCCGTGGCCGCGTACCCGACCATCGGCGGCAGGTCGGGATACTCGCAGCGGATGCGCCCGTCCATGAAGCCGGCGGCCGGTGAGCGCACGTCGAACAGCTCGACGATGTTACAGATGGTCGGAGTGTCGATGCGAGCCAGATCATCGAGGAGGGTCGTGTCCGCGGGCGGTGCTGCCATGTGGTGCTCCGGGTGCGGCAGCGGCGGGTAGCCTTGACGGTCGCCGAGCCCGCTGCCTACGGTGTGTGATCTGCGCACCATGATCGACTAACTCCATTCTCACAACAAGGGAGGAACCCAAATGAGAAAAATCGGTGCAGTTCTGATCATTCTCTCCATGACGCTGCCGCTGTACGCGGAAGGCGGCGGAGAGTCCGCAACGATGGAACCCGAGCGCGGTATCTGGATCTGGGGGGTGCCACGCGGACCCTTCGAAGGCGAGTTGCTCGACGTCTCCAACGAATGGGCGCTCGAGAAGTTCGGTATCACCGTTGACCGGGTCGACAAGGTGCCGACGGGGCAGACCGCCGACCAGGCGCTGCAGCTCCTGATCGCGCAGGACCAGTTCCCGGACCTGATGTGGAACATGCCGTTCACGACCATGGCCGCCCTGGCGGCCGGCGGGCGGCTGCTGCCGCTCGACAAGTATTTCCGCGACTCCGTGAACTACCCGATCATCGCCAGCGCCTGCCAGAGCTACATGTCGAAGTACAAGGTCAACGGCCAGATCTACGGCCTGCCCGGCTGGGAATGGGCGGTGAAGTGCGAGGACGTGTCCATGGACGTCCTCTGGTACATCCGCAAGGACCTCTACGAGGAGCACGGCAATCCACAGACCACCGATGAGCTGCTCGACCTGCTGCGGGCGGTCAAGGCGTCCGGCCTGACCGACCTCAAGGGCGATCCGGTCATCCCGTTCCAGTGGCGCAGCGCCTGGTCGCCGGTCAACAGCCGCGTCATCTATCAGCTCAAGGGAGCCGGCTGGGAAGTGGACGCCGAAAGCCGGTTGCTGCCCGAGTGGGCGTCGGTCGAAACCTATGAGGCGTTCAAGTTCCTCAACCTGCTCTGGAACGAGGATCTGCTCGGCAAGGGTCAGTTCATCATGGACACGGCCGGATTCCAGGACCTGCTGAAGACGGCCAGCATCGCGGTCGCCACCGGCGAGCCGTGGTACGCATCGCTCATCACCGACGTCGTCCCCGCTCTCATCGAGGAGCACGGCCGTGACGCGCCGCAGACGCAGGCCGCGCTCGACTCGCAGCTCCTCATCATGGCCAACCCGATCAAGGACGCGCCGGGCCGGATCGTCAACAAGCAGCCCAACCCGTCGCTGGTCTCGGCCGACATCCCCAACCCCGACGGGGTGATGAGCTTCATCCAATGGCACATGACCGACGAGGGCCGGATCTCCAACATGTTCGCGGCCGGTTACCTGGGCGTGCACTGGGACTTCGTGGAGGGACCCGAGGTGTGGCGCATGAAGCCGGAGCTGCAGGGCAAGAATCCCCACGACACGCGTCAGATCGCCAACTCGCAGGACTCGGTGGAGATCACCATTCAGGCGGGACGGCCGCCGCTGGTGACGCCGCACGCGCACTGGTTCGGCACGCCGAACTACGGCTCGTGGCAGCCGCGGCTCACCTACCACAGCCAGCAGTCGGCGCGCGAGAACGGCATCATCCGCGAGCGCGTCGGCGATCTGTCGGCCGTGGTGAGTGCGATCCCGTCGTATTCGCAGCTCACGGTGGCGTTGCCGCCGCGCGAGGCGTCGGCGGTGGCCACGGCCCTGGAGCGGTTCGACGCCGCTCTCGCGGGGCTGGTCACCTCCAGCGACTTCGAGGCCGACTACGATGCCTTTGTTGCCAGCATGATCGGCATCACCGACTGGCGGCCCATCTTCGAGGAGCGCCAGCAGCGGTGGGAGCAGTGGATGAGCGACAACAACGTCGACGACCGCGAGTCGCTGCACACCGTCACGCCGCGCGCCGAGTGGGCCGCGGTGATGGGCTGGTAATCGCGGGGCGCACGACGATCCGACCGCGGATTCACCGATGGCGTGGCCGAGCGGGAGTGTTCCCGCTCGGCCATTTTTTCGTACACGCTACCAAGGAGGGGCGGTGCCGATGACGAAGCACACGGCAGGCCTGGAGATCGCGTCTCGACCGTACGTCACGATGCTCGGCCCGGAGGCGGCCGACCAGCTCCGCAAGTTCCACACCCTGGAGTGCCTGCAGGAACGCGGCTGCATCCTGCGCTACACCGACCAGGGGTTGCGGGCGCGCGTGCCGCCGATCGTCCCCTATGCGCCGTTCGAACGCTCGCGCGTCTATACCGCCAGCCGCGAGGCCGGTTCCTGGAACATCGACTCACAACTCGCCGCGCTGGACGGCCGCTACTACTACGGGTTCACGAACGGCCGCCTCGACGAGGACACCGAGGGCCAGCAGGTGCGCATCTCGCACTCCGCCGACGGCCGCGACTGGAGCGCCCCCGCGTCCGTGATCGGCGGGGAAGAGGACACGCGTGATTCGTACAAATGCGTGGGCCTGACGGCGCTGGGTGGATCGCTCTACATGTTGATCCGCTGGGCGCAACGCGTGCGCGACCCCGACTCGACCGCGGTCGGCGGCGGGTACTACGCCGACTGGCACAACGCGCGCACCTACGTCTACGCCTCATGCGACGGCAGCACCTGGTCGCGGGAAGCGGAGCTCCCCGAGCGGGTGTCGGCGACCTACGAGTCGCCTCGCCTGACCTCCGAAGGCCGGCTCCTCGGCGTGGCGTCGATCGACCGGCGCAGCGGGCCGGCGATCCTCCTGTGGCCGGGAGCGGACATCCTGCAGGAGCCCGAGACCCTGCCGCTGCCGCAGCCGTTCGGGGCGAAGCTGGACGGCGGCGAGTCGAGCTGGTACCAGACCGACGACGGCACGATCGTCATCTTCTGGCGGGACGAGAGCCAGTCGGGGCGCGTCTGGGTCAACCACAGCACCGACGGCGGACGCACCTTCAGCGATCCGATGATCTCCGACATTCCGGACGCGATGTCGCGCAACTACGCGGGGCGGCTGACCGACGGCCGCTACTACCTGTGCAACAACGCCAACGCGACGCTGCACAACCGCATGCACCTGACGCTGCTGATCGGCGAGGACGGGTATCGGTTCGATTCCGTTCACATCCTGGTCGACGATCCGACCGACCAGCGGATCCTCGGGCTGCTCAAGCTGCCGGGCTACATGTATCCGTGCTGCCTGGAGGAGCCCGGCCGGCTGCTGGTCGGCTATTCCGTGAACAAGGAAGACATCGAGCTCGGCGCGGTGGACGTCACGGCCATCTGACTATTCCTTGATGGAGCCGATCATCACGCCCTTGATGAAGTAGCGCTGGATGAAGGGGTAGACGCACAGGATCGGCACCGTCGTCACCACGATGAAGGCGAATTTCAGCGACTCCGGCGTGAGGCGATGGAGTTGGCTCAGCACGTTGTGGTCGAGGCGCAGGTCGTCGCGGCCGGCGCCGCCGCCGTGGTGCCAGAGCGCCGCCAGGTGATCGGACAGCCCGCCTTCGAGGATCGCTTCCTGGAGGAAGGTCTGCAGCGGCCGCAGGTCGGGCGCGCTCACGTAGAAAGCGCCGAAGAACCAGTCGTTCCAGTGCCACACGGCGTTGAACAATCCCATCGTGGCGATCATGGGCAGCGACAGCGGGATCACGATCCGGAAGAAGATCGTCAAGTAGTTGGCGCCGTCGATCACCGCCGCCTCCACCAGCCCGTCGGGCAGGCTCCGGAACGAGGTCTTCATGACGATCATCATCCACACGTTGAACACGACCGGTATGACGTAGACCAGGAAGTTGTTGATCAGGCCGACGGTGCGCAGGACCATGTACAGGGGGATCAGCCCGCCGTTGATGAACATGGTGATGAAGAACAGCAGGATCACGGCGTTGCGGCCCACGAACTCGGGACGCGTCAGCGCGAACGCCGCGCCGCCGGTGACCATCAGCGTGAGCGGCACCGCCACGCCCACGCGCGCGACCGTGATCACGTAGGCCTTCCAGATCCCGGTGACCGTGAACACCTGCTGGTAGTTGGCGTAGTAGAAGCCCCTCGGCCACAGGAAGCGGAGCGGAAAGCCCGGGTCCGTGAACGACCCCTGCAGCACGAACCAGAACGGGTACAGGGTCGCCAGCGCGAACAGCGTCAGAAACAGGTGGTTGGCGACCCCGAACAGCCGCTCCGAAGCCGTCAGGCGATATCCGGCAACCATCGCCGTTCTCTCTACCCCGCGCTCCCTACGGAGGCAGCAGGCGGAGAAAGTTCTCGCCCGCGATCTTCGCCAGGGTTTTGCGGTCCACGCCGCGGCGGTCCAGCGCCTGGAACACGTCGTCGAGGCGCGACACGTCGGCGGGGATCGCCTCGCTCCACATCGGCAGGCCGTCGAAGTCGGAGCCGATGCCCACGTGGTCGGGTCCCATCACGTCGAGCGCGTGCAGCACGTGGTCGGCCAGCCGCTCCAGGGTCGGTTCCTCCCGGTCGATGAAGCCGGGGTAGAAGGCGATGCCCATCACCCCGCCGCGCTCGGCCAGCGCGCGCATCATGTCGTCGCTCAGCGAGCGGGAGTGGGGGCAAAGCGCGTAGCACCCCCCGTGCGTGTAGCAGACCGGGACGTCGGCCGTCTCCAGCACCTCCCAGAACGCCGCATCGTTGCTGTGCGCCAGGTCCACGGGCATCGCCAGGCGGGCCATCTCCGCAAGCGCCTCGCGCGCGAACGGCGTCAGCCCCTTGGACTGCCGCCGCAGGGTCTCCCGCTCGGCGGGCGTGATGTAGCCGAAGAAGCTGTCCGAGTACTGCAGCTCCGGAGGCCGGCCGCCGCCATGCGTGAGGTTGGCGATCCGGACGCCCAGCCGGTGCCACGTGCGCAGGTGGCCGAGCCGTTCGCGGAACATCGACTGCCCCTCGATCGTCATCACGATGGCGATCTTGCCGGCGGCGCGCGCCCGCCGCACGTCGCCGGCGGATCGGCAGAATGCGTATTCCCCGTCGGGGTCTCCGCACATGCAGTAGATCGAGTCGATTAGCGATACGGAGGCGTCGAGATCGCTGTCCCCGACCATGCAGAACAGGCAGTCGACGCCGCCCGCGCGCAGGCGCGGCAGGTCGATCTGGTAGCTCGGGTCGGGGCGCGTCAGGTCAACCGGGTCGCTCTTGTTCTGGCGCCGGATCAGGGTGTCGCAGTGGGCGTCCACCACCAGGAACGCGTCGGTCAGTTGCGCCATCGCCTTACCCTTCCGTGAACCATGCGCAGGGCACCACCTTGACCTTGGTGCCGAAGTGCTTGCGCTTGCCGGTGACCGGGTCCGGCCGCCACCCGTAGTCGTAGCAGATCACGGCGTCGGTGCCGACGAAGGTGATCGCCGAATAGGCGCAGCGCACCGCGCCGGGCGCCCGGTGGTACCGGTTGCCGTCGATCGGCTGCTTGTAGCCGTCGATCGGCTGCTGATACACCTGCAGGGGCGGCACCGGCAGGCGGCACTCGTCGTCCAGCGACTCCAGGTTCCTGAAGTGCTTCCAGGTGCGGCCTTCATCCGACGACACCGCGCTGGAGAGACGGTGCCGGGCCAGGCCGCAGGCGATCTCGTCGGGCGACGCCTGGTTCCAGATCACCAGGAGGTCGCCCGAGCCGGGCAGGCGCGCGGTGGTCGGCGGCGCGTCGGCGGCGGCCAGGCCGCTCGGCTGCGGCTTCGACCAGCTCACGCCGCCGTCCGCGGAGTAGCTCATGAACAGCGTGCCCAGGCGGCAGCGGGCCAGGTTGATCAGCCGGCCCTCGCGCAGCTCCTCCGCCACCGGCTCGCCATACTTCTCGAACTGCAGGTACTCGTGCAGGCCCGGCGGCTCCTCCTCCACCAGGCGGAACCCCTTGCCGTCCACGAGGTCGTACTCGACGTCGTTGTGGCGGATCATCAGCTCGTTGGCGCTGCGCTGCCACGTACCGCCCTCGTCGTCGGAGAAGTAGGCGAACGAATAGGAGAGCTGCGTGCCATCCTGCTCGGCGTCCTCCAGGTGGTGGGTGACCCAGCGGTAGGCGGGGCAGAGGATGCGCCCGTCGCCGAGCACCCGCGCGCAGCCGTTGCGCAACACGGCGAAGTGGGAGTCCACCAGGGTCTCTTCCGACCAGGTCTGCCCCTCGTCCGCGGACACCCGAAACCCCAGGCGGCCGTCGCGGCCCGGCTGCTTTGGCAGGGTGGAATAGAAGATGCCGAGCTTGCCGGAGGCCAGCCGCAGCGGGCTGGAACGCCAGCCGACGATCCGCTCTCCCGACACCGACCTGAGGAAGAACGGCTCCTCCCAGGTGCGGCAGCGGTCGCGCGAGACGACGCCCTGCAGGTAGCGCACCTCCCGCAGGCTGTAGGTGAGCATGACCGCGTCGTCTGCGAGCGTCACCACGCTTGCCTCCCACGGGGTGAGGTCCTCCGCGATCGGCATGCACTCGAACGGTTCGGCTCCAGGCATGTGCGGTCTCCTCCCTCGAATCTCAGAAAATCCCGTGGCCGACCGAGCCCTTGGAGACGCGGTTGGCGATCAGCGTCAGCGTCAGCCCGACGACCGAATAGATCAGGCCGACCGCGGTGGCGAACGAGTACTGCCCCTGCATGAGGCCGATGCGGATCACGTAGATGTCGGTGATGTAGGCGACCCGGCGGGTCGCGGGGTTGGCAAGATTCCAGATCTGGTCGAGGCCGGCCTGAAGGATCGCCGGGATCTGCAGCACCAGCAGGATGGCGATGATCGGCAGGATTCCCGGCAGCGTGATGTTCCACGCCTGGCGCAGCCGCCCGGCGCCGTCGATCTCGCCCTGCTCGTAGAGCTCGGGATTGATGGTGCTCATGGCGGCCAGGTAGATGATCGTGCCCCAGCCCACCTCCTTGAAGATCGCCGTGATCACCACCAGCGGCAGAAAGAAGGACTGGTCGCCCATCAGCGCGACCGGGTCCAGGCCGAACAGGCCACGCACCAGGTTGATCGGGCTGTCGGCCTCGAAACCCAGGACGCGGTAGGTGATGCCGGCCAGGATCACCCAGGATACGAAGTGGGGGAGATAGCTGATCGTCTGCACCACGCGCTTGAAGCCGGGGCGCCGCACCTCGTTGAGCAGCAGCGCCAGGACGATGGGGGCCGGCCAGGAGAAGACGAACTTGACGACGGAGATGCGCACCGTGTTGCGCAGCACGTACCAGAATTCGGAGTCCTGCAGGAACCAGAAGTTGTAGAACAGCGGCTTCGACCAGGGGCTCCGGAACGGGCCGAGCGAGGCGTTGAAGTCCCGGAACGCCAGCGAGATACCGTAGATGGGCAGGTAGTTGAAGACGATGACCGCCGCGACCGCCGGCAGGGCCAGCACATACAGCCACCGGTAGCGCCAGAGGTACTGGAGGGCACCCATCGCCTGCTGATCATAGCGCCGCATGCCCGAAGCGTCCCGCGCGTCCGTATCGCCTGCCGCCCGATCGGGTGTAGGGTCGGTGGGGAGGCTCGCATGCTCGACCTGAGACCCGACGCTGGAGCCGACCGCGTCGCGCTGGTGCGCGGCGGGAGCGTGACCTATCTGCCGGCGCGGCGCGTCGAGTTGGTAGCGGAGGTGGCGAGCGGCGGGCTGTGTCGATCGATCCGGCGGTCGGCGAACGGCGACCTGTTCGTGATGGGGCCAGGCATCGGCCGGCGCGTGCTGCGCTCCGCCGACGAAGGGCTCACCTGGAGCTCCGGCGAGTTCGCGCTCGACCTGGACCCGTTCGAGCCGGCCGATCCGGGAAGCGAGCCGTGGCTCGGCGCGTTCGCGATCCTGCGCGACGACACGTTCCTGGTCCTCTTCATGGTCGACGACCACCTGCCCACCCGGCGGGGCGTGATCGGCCGCTCGGAGGATCGCGGCAGGACGTGGTCGCTCGCTCCCCTGAACCCCATGGTGCCTCCGCACACGCGCATGCAGGCGGCCAACTCCGATCTGCTGCAGCTCGCCGACGGATCGATCCTTCTGACCGTGGACGTCTTCCACGCGCCGGGCGGCGATCCCGCGGCCGATCCCGGCGCGCTGCCGGTCGAGCTGCAGGGGGTCTTCCTCTACGTGCTGCGCTCGTTCGACGGTGGGCGCACGTGGCCGGAGAGCTCCTGCGTGGCCATGCATGCAGCCGAGGGGCACCTGTACCAGCTCCCGTCGGGTACGCTCCTGGCCTGCGTGCGCAAGCAGCGGGGGCACCGGCAGCCCGGGGATCCTCCCGCGCCGTACGACCTGAAGATCGCCTCCGGCTACCGGCCGCAGTTCGACAGCGAGGAGCGCCCGAGCGAGCGCGACGAGAGCACCAACCGCATCAAGAACACCCACCTCACCGAGTCCGCCGACGGCGGCCGAACCTGGGTCGACGAGCGGCCGGTCACCTCGTTCCTGCAGTGCTCGGCGGACCTTGCCCGGCTGGACGACGGCTCGCTGGTGCTGCAGTACCTGCACCGCTACCCCGACGACCTCGCCCATACCGGCGTCCGCGCCCGCGTGAGCCATGATGAGGGCGCCACCTGGCGGGACGAGACCTACGTGATCAGCCAGGGCGAGGGGGAAGACCCCAACACGGGCTCCTCCTATCCCGGCACCATCGCCGGCGGCACGCAAGGGGTGATCACGGTCTGCGCCAACACCGTCGCCGGCCGCACGCGCCTGGAGGCCGTGCACTGGCGGCCGGAGGCCGCGGGCGCATGACCGGGTTCGTCAACTCGCTCGGCCTGCGGATGATTCCGGTGGCCGGCGGCCGGTTCGATGCCTGGACGCCGAGCATGGCGCGCTACACGGCGCAGGTGAGTGCCGGCGAGCGGCCCGAGGCCGCGTTCGGCCAGAACCGCCCGCACGTGGGAATCCCGGTCGAGGTCGCTCCCTTCCATCTGAGTCAGTTCCCGGTCACCAACGCCCTGTACCGCCGCTTCGTCGAGGAGACCGGCCATAGGCAGCCGTGCGGCGAGCTGATCACCTTCCACTGGGAGCTGGTCGCGGAGACCACCCCGTGGGAGGCCCCGGACTTCTCCGGCGACGATCTGCCGGTCACGGGGGTGCTGGACGAGGATGCCAGCGCGTTCTGCGCGTGGCTCTCCGAACGGGAGGAACGTGCCTACCGCCTGCCGACCATCCACGAGCACGAATGCGCGACCCGCGCCGGCACCGACACCCTCTACCACTGGGGCGATCATCCTGACGCCCGGCTCATGAACTACGGCGTGTCCCAGATCGGCCATCCGATGCCGGCTGGCTCGTATCCCGCCAACTCCTGGGGGTTCCACGACCTGCTCGGCAACGTCTGGGAGATCTGCGCCGACGGCGACGGCTCGCTGACCCGTGGCGGCGCCTTCAACTCGCCGCAGCACATGACCGGCGCCGACGTGTTCGGCTCGTTCAAGTATGGGGAGCTGCGGCTGTTGAGTGTGGGCTTCCGCGTCGCCTGCGATGCCGCGGGCATCGGCGGTCTGGGGCCCGGCCCCAACGAAGCCGCCGACACCGCCCGCCCGGTCCTCGGTCGCCCCCCGATCACCGCCGCACGGCCGGCCGGCCCCGACGTCCCGCAGCTCGACATCACCGTCGGCGACCGCATCGACCTGGGCACGCTGCCGGGCAACAGCGCGCAGTTCATCGTGACCCGCCGCGGCACCATGATCCTCTGCGACCGCCGCTCCACCGACGGCGGCGCGACCTGGGAACCTGCCCGGCCGCTGAGCGCCGACGGCGCCTACGGCCAGCTCCGCGACGGCACCGTCATGCAGGTCGCCGGGCAGGCGCGCTTCGCCGATCCGCGCGAGGGCACGGCCACCCTGGAGGTCTCCATCTCCACCGACGAGTGGCGGACCGTGGAGACCTTCAGCGCGCCTCTGCACGTCCCACTCGCCACCACCTTCATACCGGTGCGCGGCTTCCTGGAGCTGCCCGACGGCAAGATACTGATCACCCTGTACGGCAACCTGGAGGGCGACCGCGTCTGGACCGCCTCGCCCGTGGCCGCCGAGCTGATTCATCGCTACAACTGGTTCAAGAACCGCGTGATCGTCGCCGAGTCGGACGACCGCGGGCGCGGTTGGCGCTTCCTGGCGACGGTCTGCTACCACCCGGAGCTCACGCCCATGGGCAGCAACGAGTCCGACCTGATCGCGCTGGCCGACGGCCGGCTGTTCGCCGCCATGCGCTCCGGCATCCACGGCCACCGCGACCTGCACGGGCGCGCGCACCTGGACCAGCCGCTGTTGACCGCATGGTCCGCCGACGGCGGCCGCACCTGGACCGACCCGCAGCGCGTGTACGTGGACGGCGAGCTGATCCCCGGCATCTATCCTCGCCTGCTGCTGACGGAGGGCGGCGTGCTGGCGGTGTTGCGCGCGCGCGGGATTCCGGGCGGCAGCGTGGTCTTCAGCCCGGACGGGCAGGGGAGCGTCTGGAGCGACCAGGTCGTTCACTTCGACGGCGCGTACGCGTCGGGCCAGCCGTACCACTGCGGCATGCAGGACATGGCGCTGATCGGACCGGATACGATCCTGGTGATCGACGTGATTTCACGGGACGGCTTCCCGCCGCGGCGGATTCACGCGGAGGGGGTGCCGATCACGGTCAGGAAGGTGAGCTCGCATGGATGAGGCATCGGGGGGCATTGCACGGGACGGCCGCTTCTGGCACCGCCCGCAGGGCGAGGGGATGCTGCTCAGCGACCTGTCGCGCTGCGAGCCGCGCGCGGCGATCGGCTCCGGGCTGCGCGACGGCTGCTGGTACACGCTTGAGTACGAGACCGCCGGCGGCATCTCCGGCGTGATGGTCGGCATGACCGAGCAGAGCCGGCCGCCGGACCTGCGGCTGCCGCTGCCGGTCACCGGCTGGCACGCGATCTACCTGGGCCTGTACCGCGGCGGCATCGAGCCCGGCCCGCCGTTCAGCGACCCGTTCGGACTGGACGTGCGGCTGGCACGCGAGCCGCACGCCGAGCTGGTGCGCCCCAGCGTCGTGGACGGCGCGCGCATGAACGCGTCGATCCCGGGCTCGGGCGGCTCGATCGAGGAGGTATTCTGGAAGGCGGGCGACCTGACGGACGAGGAACTGGTCATCGCCTGTCCGGGGGTGGAGGCGCCGAGCGCCGCGCAGCTCGCCTTCGTGCGGCTGGTGCCGATGAGCGGGACGGAGGTGGCCGAGTACACCGGCGCGGGCAGCGATCCGGCCGCCAAGCTGATCATCGCGCAACTGGACGGGCACTCCGGCTCGTCCTTCTTCGACGGCGCCCGCACCGTCGACGACCTGCTGTCCATCTATGCGCCGCTCGCCGACAGCGACGTGGGCACGTTGTTCCTGGGCACCGGCGGCACCGGCGCCGGCTCGACCTTCTATCCCAGCGCGGTGGGGACGCCGTACGGGGAAGGCGAGGAGGCCTTCGTCTCGGAGCGGGCCGCGCGCACCGTGCGCAGCCTGCGCGGCTTCCTGGAGCGGGGGATCGACCCGGTCAGGGTGCGGGTGGACTTCGTGCAGGCGATGGGGATCGCCGTCTTCCTGGGCTTCCGCATGGGGACGATGGCGGGGCCGCCGCCGGACTACACCCACTCCGTGCCGTTCTGGCGCGAGCACCCGGAGCTGCGCTGCCGCGACAGCGACGGCCGCACCGTGGCGCGGCTGAGCATGGCCTACCCGGAGGTGCGCCGCTTCTACGTCGACCTGCTCCTGGAGCTGGCCGCGTACGGCGTGGAGGGCGTGCAGCTCATCTACACGCGGCGGGCGCCGTTCGTGCTCTACGAGCCGCCGGTGATCGAGGCGTTCCGGGCCGCCCACGGCATCGACCCGCGCGAGCTGCGCGGCGGGGTGGACCATCGCGGCGGCGACCCGCAGTGGCAGCTCGAGTACGGGCACGACGGGCGCCTGATGGACCTGTGGGCCGGCTACGTGACCACCTTCATGCGGGAGCTGCGCGAGGCGCTGGACGCCTCGGCCGCCGGCCGCAGGGTGCGGGTGGCGGCCAACGTCTGGCCGGACGACGACACCAACCGCGCGTCAGGGCTGGATCTGCGGACCTGGGCGCGCGAGGGGCTGGTGGACATCCTGGCGCCGGCGGCCGGCGACTCCCAGCACGGCAGTCTGGAGTTCGCCTACATGCGCGGCGTCGTGGAGGGGACGGGATGCGTGTTCTACCCGGACCTGTACCCGCGCAACATGGCTGCCGGCGACTACCTGCGGCGCGCCGCGGAGGCGTACGCCGGGGGAGCCGCCGGGCTGTCGCTGTGGGACTGCGACCGGCGCATCATCACCCGCAGCCAGTGGAACACAATCCGCCGCCTCGGCCACCGCGACGACCTGCAGCGGATGGCCGCCGAGCCGTGCGACCCGCTCATGCACCGGCTGCTCCTGGTCGACGGCTGGAACCCCTCGCACTACACGTAGCCTGGACGCGGTCAGTCGTACGCTGGACAATGAGCTGTCCATGGGAGGGAAGCTTGTGAATGCCGTTGAGGACCAGATTGACAGAGCGACGATCCGGGCCATGGCGCAACTGATCGTCGAGCGCTTCGATCCGGAACGGATCATTCTCTTCGGCAGCCATGCCCGCGGCGAGGGCTGCGAGCACAGCGATGTCGACCTGCTGGTCGTGCTGCGCTCAGATGCCGTAGAGCCACAGCGCGGCAATCCGATTCGTCGGGCGATTGCCGAGCAGTTCGTGTTGCCCGTCGACGTGATGATCCGCTCTCAGGAAGTCCTTGCAGTCCAGCGAAATGACCCGTATTCCATGATCCACCAGGTGCTGGAAGAGGGAGAAGTGCTGTATGAGCGACGTGCGGCCTGAACGGAAGTGGTTTGAGAAGGCTGATCAAGATCTGGAAATCGCACGTCGCGCTTTGGAGCCGGGGAAACCGCTGCCCGGGATTGCCTGCTATCACGCCCAGCAGTGCGCCGAGAAGTATCTGAAGGGGTACCTGACTGCCAGATCAGTGTCTTTTCGTTTCGTTCACGATCTCGTTTATCTCACGCAGCTATGCGCCGCGCGAGAGTCAGCCTTCGAGGAACTGATGTCGGCGGCCGAGATTCTGAGCGAGTACGGCGTGAGAGTACGCTACCCGATGGAGGTAACGGACGAGCCCGACAAAGAAGCGGCCAAAGAGGCGATCGGCCTGGCCGAACAGATCTCCGCCTTGGTCCGGCAAAGTAGCGGTCAGTCGCCGCCGGTCTGAAGGTTTCGGCTCAGAGCGCCTCGGCTACCAAGTCGCCGACCTCGGTGGTGGAGTAGCCCATCCTGCCGGCCGACATGCTTTGCATCTTCGGCGTGGTGGCTTGGATCGCGTTCTCGACCCGCTGTGACGCGCGGGTCAGGTTGTCCAACCCCTTCTGCTCGCCCGTGACCGACAGCAGCATCCCCATGGCCGCGATGGCTGCGATCGGATTGATCACGTTCTTGCCGGTGTACTTCGGCGCCGAACCGCCCATGCACTCGAACATGCTGCAGCCGCCCGGATCCGGGTTGATGTTGCCCCCGGCGCTGACGCCCAGGCCGCCCTGAATCATGGCGCCGATGTCGGTGATGATGTCCCCGAACATGTTCGGCACCACGACCGTGTCGTAGTACTCCGGGTTCTTCACGAACCACATGCAGGCGGCGTCGATGTGGTTGTAGTCGCGGGTCACGTCCGGGTATTCGGGTCCCATCTCGTGGAAGGCGCGCTCCCACAGGTTGGCCGCGTAGGTCAGCACGTTCGTCTTGTGCACGAGCGTGAGCTGCATCTTGTCCTTGCGGCGGCGGCACAGCTCGAACGCGTAGCGCAGGCAGCGGTCGACACCGAACCGGGTGGCGATCATCTCCTGCGTCGCCACCTCCTGCGGGGTGTTCTTGCGCAGGAAGCCGCCGGCCCCGCAATACAGGTCCTCGGTGTTCTCGCGCACGACCTCGAAGCTGATGTCCTCCGGCCCCTTGTCCTTCAGCGGCGTGTCCACGCCGGGATAGAGCTTGATGGGCCGCAGGTTGATGTACTGGTCGAGCTGGAAGCGGATGGCCAGCAGCAGCCCCTTCTCCAGGATGCCGGGCGTCACCTCCGGGTGGCCGATGGCGCCCAGGTAGATGGCGTCGAACTGGCGCAGCTCGTCGATCTGCTGCTCGGTGATCACGTCACCCGTGGCCAGGTAGCGGTCCCCTCCGTAGTCGAAGTCGGCCCGCTCGTAGGAGATCCCCTCCAACGGGGCCACCGCCTCCAGCACCTTGCAGGCCTCGGCGGTCACCTCCGGTCCCGTGCCGTCACCGCCGATGACGGCGATCTTGATCGATTCGGACAACTGTTCCTCCCTTGTGCGGGCGCGATCCTACCAGATCCGCTGCCGGGCCGAAACGGAGCGTCGTTCGGATTAATTGACCTGTCCGCGCACCGGCACCGAGCGCAGCATGAACGACGGCGGCTTCGAGCGCGATCGCAATCCCTGAAGTCCGCTGCCCGTCGTGCGCGGTGGGTATCGAGGGCAAGGGGATGGAGCAGCGCCCGGTGGGCGCGGCGGTGTGCATACCGCTGAGCGAGAACCGGAGCGTGTTCACCAGGTGGCGCGTTCCAGCTACGCCTGGAAGGACCACTACGACCAGCGCAGCGCCGTGGAGCGGTGAACGCCGTTAGGCCGGCCTCGACGAACCACTCATCCGCGGGCTGGCCAAGATGGGGTTGCACGCGGGCGTTGTCCATCATGCTGGCGATGGCGGGCGGTCGCATCGAAGCTGGTCAACGCGAACATCTGCGCAGGATGACCAGCGAGTGCCTGAGAGAGCCCGTACCGACCACAGAAGCCGCACCGAGACTGTGCCACGGTAGCAACGCGCCGCATCACGTCCCTATCGGACGCATCATGCGGTCCTCCCAGCGTCTGATGAGCCGTCGGGACGCCTCGAACACCGATCCCTCCTTGACCGAGCCGCCCGGAGCGTCCGTCGATCGGCACTTCTGGATCACCCGTCCGGTCAATTCCGACTCCCAGGGCATTCCAGAACGCCGACGGCCTATTTTCCTAATCCCGAAAACCCCTGGACAGACGTACACGGGATGCGGCATCATCTGTTGAGAATCGGCAGGAATGGCGTAGCGATCAGGCTATTGGGTTGATACATCACGATCACAACCGAGCCGTTGCCGTGGAGTTGGAGATGTGCTCGAGTTCATGCCGCTCATACGGTACGAGACCGAGGAGTGCGATCCGCCTGAGCCAGCCAGCAAATGGAGCGCTACGGCCAAGGCCCAACCTGAACACTGTAGTTGGCCGAGGCCACTGACATCCATCGACAGATGCCGCTTGCTGGTGAGACGCGAGGAAGCAGATCGACGAAGCATCTGGCTGCCCAACATACATCCCGTATATTCTGAGAGTCTGGTGCGTGGCTCGTCAATGTAACGTAAGCTAAGCTATGGCAGAGTCGAAAAGATCTCGAAGGGGAATCGGTGGACGCATCCTGCTGTTGCTGCTGGGATTGTTCGTGTGCCTCGTCGCTGTTATAGGCGGAATTCGCTATCAAGAACCTCCGGACCGCCCCCGAGAGTTCAAGTTCTCGGATCTGCATTGTTGGCTCCATCCGTGTTCAATAGTCAGCGCGGCACAATACACGGAGAGACGCTTTGTTTCGTGGCAATATCCGTCCGGAACAGATTGGAGCTGGGACAGTGTCGAAGACGTAGAGCTCGGGGCGAACGACGCTCTCGCGGTGCGCCACTCTGACGGTCGTGTCTACCAGTGGATAGATGAGAGTTGGTACGATCTGGGCAACCCGTTACCTCGTGATGGCTCCTCAGATCACGTTTATATGGCCATAGGATCGGACGACTCTATCGTAATAAGTGACTCGAGCGGCAAGGTCAGACGATCGATCGCCAACCGCCAATGGGAGACTCTTCTGGCGTCGAACATAGTGCAATTGTGGTCCCTGAATGGAGACATCCATAATGGAGAGCCACTGGAGGGTCACTGGAATTCGGTATGGAGTTTGGCGTTCAGCTCGGATGGGGAGCATATCGTCTCGGGCAGCAGCGACGGCACGATGATATTGTGGGCCATTGGTACCGTTCATACGGGTATGATCCGGCGAATGGCGGGTCATGAGCGTGCGGTGCGGAGTGTGGCATTCAATCAGGATGGACAGCGCATCGTCTCCGGCAGCAGCGACGGCACGGTCAGGTTGTGGAACACGGCGCGCGGCGAGGCTATAGGCGACCCACTGGAGGGTCATGGGGATGGAGTTGAAAGTGTGGCGTTCGATCTGGATGGGAAGCGTATCGTCTCCGGCGGACGCGACGGCACGGTCAGGTTGTGGGAC
>JAPPNY010000219.1:0-1313 GCA_028818385.1 Spirochaetaceae bacterium | reverse complement strand
GGATGGGAAGCGTATCGTCTCCGGCGGACGCGACGGCACGGTCAGGTTGTGGGACGCGGAAAGCCGCACGGCTATAGGCGAGCCACTGATCGGTCATGGGGACTGGGTGGAGAGCGTAGCGTTCGATCCGGATGGGAAGTACATCATCTCTGTCGACAGCGACGGCACCGTCAGGCTATGGGACGCGGTTGACCACGCGGCTGTAGACGAGCCACTGGAGGGTTACCACGGTTCGGTCGTCAGTGTGGCAATCAGTCAGGATGGACAGCGTATCGTCTACGGCAGCAGCGACGGCACGGTGAGGTTGTGGGACCGGAAGAGCGGGGCGGCTGTAAATGACCCGGCGCAGGGTCACAGAGCCCAGGTGTTGAGTGTGGCGTTCAGCCCGGATGGACAGCGCATCGTCTCTGGGGCGCACTCCTCACGGATCACAGCTATAACGGTTGGGCCCGCCAATAATGTCTTGATAGCTGACTACTTGGGCCTCCGCCGCTGGGACCCAGACGGTGGGTGGAAGCTTCTGGAGTTGGCAGACCGGGAGAGCATCCGCGATGTTCGCATAGCGTCTGGACCGACCGGGATGATTGTAGGGCTCACCGAGTTTGGCCTCGTCCGATCGAAACCGCCGTATGAGAAGTGGGAGGAGCTGCAGCAGGCTGATTTGGCGCCGCTGCACGCCTTCGCAGTCGGCGCCGACGACTCCATCATAGTGCTTGATTATGACGGCAGAGTGCTCCGCTCAATCGCTCCGTATCGCAAGTGGCAAGAGGTAACCCGTCTGTCTATGCGCGATAGGGGCCGTGCGGTCTCCGCCATTAGAGCCGACCCGAACGGGGCGATCACGATTGTCGATAGATACGGGAAGGCTTATACGAACGTTCGGATCACTCCTGCGCTTTGGAGCTGGGTGCTGATGGTTGTTACGATCGGCGCTCTGCTATTCATCGTGCCGATTTTCGCGCTAGTTTGGCGGCGCGTGGAGCCCGATCCAACGGTGCTTGCTCTCGAGTCAGACAACCCAGTCGATGATCCAAGTCGATCCACAGAGGCAATGAGAGAGATTGCTACCAGGATTTCCAGCTTCGTGCGCAATCCTCTTGCATCAGCTCCGATGACGTTCGCATTGGTTGGAGAGTGGGGCAGTGGCAAGTCATCTATTATGAAACTGGTCGAGCGAGATCTTCTTAACGACGGTTGTCCATGTATTTGGTTCAATGCTTGGCATCATCAGAATGAAGCTCACTTGTTTGCTGCACTAATCCCGGCATATTCGCGCAGGAGTGGAGAAAAAGTAGGCGCGTCCGCCGATTTGC
>JAPPNY010000010.1 GCA_028818385.1 Spirochaetaceae bacterium | reverse complement strand
ACGCGCCGGCGGTGATCGAGCCGCTGCTGGAGGCGGGCGTGCACGTGATGGCGGAGAAGCCCTCCTGCGTGCATCCCGACCAGTTCGAGCGCCTGGTAGAGGTCGCCGAGCGGCGTGGTGTGTACCTGATGATGGCGTTCGCACAGCGCCGCGACCCCGTGAAGGTCGACGCGCAGCGGATCATCGCCGAGGGCGGCATCGGATCGCTCTACGCGGTGCAGGCGTCGCAGGTGAGCGACCAGTCGCGCATCCCGGGCAAGGTGGCCACCCACGACTGGACCTTCCGCAAGGCGCTGGCCGGCGGCGGTCACCTCACCTGGCTCGGCATCCACGCCCTGGACCTGATCCGCTGGCTGACCGGCGGGGAGATCGAGGCGGTGCAGGCGATGGCGCCCGTGGTCGGCGGCCAGCCGATCGACGTGGAGGACCTGGCCCTGGTCAACTTCCGCTTCGCCGGCGGCGCGCACGGCTCGCTGTTCTCCGGCTACCTGATGGAGCAGAAGGCGGGACACGCCACCATCACCGTGTACGGCGACGCCGGCTGGCTGCGCATCAACGTCGCCGAGCAGGGACGGCTTGAATGGACCGCCACCGGCCAGCCCACCCGCGTGGTGAGCTACGGAGGCCGGGGCGGCGGCTACACGCCCTGGGTGAGATCCGCGCTTGCGGCTTGCATGGGCGAGGCGGAGCCGCCGGTCACCGCGCGCGACGGGCTGGCCGCGCTGCGCATCATCCACGCCGCCTACCGCTCGGCCGCCGAGGGGCAGACGGTGGACGTGCCCACGTGATCCGCCGGCCGGACGCGCTACGCTGATCGGACCGTGACCGCCGACACCGACTCCCTGCTGGCCGGGCGGCGCGAGGACTTCGTCGGTCTGACCGTCCGCGAGCAGCACGCCTTCTTCGCCGACAACGGCTTCCTGTGGATCCCGGACGCGGTGACGCCCGAGCAGGTGGCGCTCATCGTCGAGGAGATGGGCGGCGATGATGCGCCCAACCGCCTGGAGTTCGACGAGCACTGGCCGGGAGGCACCCTCGCCGAGATCATCCCCTGCCCGCCGGTGATGGCCGCCCTGCGCGCCTGCTACGGCGACGACATCCGCTTCTTCAAGGGCGTGTTCGCCACCTGGGTCCAGCAGAGCGACGACAACCTGGCGCGCGGGCGGCAGATCCTGCACCGCGACTACACCGGCTTCGCGCCGCCTGCGGATCCGCGCAACACGCAGGCGTCGTGGTGCAACGTGGGCTTCTACTTCATCGACCTGGAGATCGGCGAGGGGCCGCTGTGGGTCGTTCCCGGCAGCCACCGATTCGCCGACCTGCGGAACCGGAACTCCCTGGAGGAGCACGCCTCCGACGCGCACATGGTGCTGGCCAAGGCCGGCGACGCCGTGCTGTTTCACTGCCGGACCATTCACGCGGGCGGTGTCATGGGGTCCGGGCGTCCGCGGCCGAGCGCGTTCCTGTCCTATCGTCCCGGCTGGGCCGCGCCGCTCTCGCCGGCCGAGGAGTGGCCGGAGGAGGTCATTCGCGGCGCACCGCCCGAGCTGCGGACGCTGCTCGCCGGCCAGAACGACGGCGTGCCGGTCGGCCCGGAGGGCATCCTGGTTGTCCGCTAAGCCGCCGACTCACTCCATGGGCTCATACCGATCGACGACCAGGGTCGGGATGGTGTCAAGTGGGAATCCCCACGTCTTCTCGTCGATCTGACGGAACGGCTCGGTCGCCCGCTCGAACTCGGCCGCTTCCGTCTCGCTCCATGTTCCCGCGAGATCCGATGACATCACCTCATGATCGCGTTTCCTGCTGCCAACCCTCAATCCTTGAGGTGAATGCGCAGTCACCACCCGATGCCCTTGGAGGTCGCGTGCGGCCGTGCCAGAGTAATCGAGCGATGACCGCGGCAGTCTCGGTGAGCGCCCAGGAACTGGCGCAGTGGCGGACAGACGGCTTCCTGGTGCTGCGCGGGCTATGGAGTCGCGATGAGATCGACGCCTGCGCCGAGCGGTTCGCGGCCATCACTGCGGACGGTCAGCCGATTCCCGACCACTGGGACCCCGACCCCGACAGCGACGATCCGCTCCTGCGCTGCCCGCGCATCATGCACCCGCACCGCTTCGACGATCTGGCGCTGCGCATGCTGCTCGATCCCCGGATCGAGGCGGTGCTGGCGGCGCTGATGGACGAGGAGCCGATCGCCGCCCAGTCGATGTTCTACTTCAAGCCGCCCGGCTCCAAGGGCCAAGCGCTGCACCAGGACAACTACTACCTGCGCGTACGGCCCGACACCTGCATCGCGGCGTGGACGGCCGTGGACCGCTCCGTCCCCGAGAACGGCGGCCTGTACGTCTGTCCGGGCACGCACACGATGGAGGTGGCGTGTCCGGAGGTGGCCGACCCGGAGCAGAGCTTCACCACGCACTTCGTGCGCCCGCCCGCCGGGGTGGCGCCGGTGCCGGTCCGGCTCGACCGCGGCGACGTGCTGTTCTTCGGCGGAAGCATCGTGCACGGCTCGCGGCCCAACGCCTCCGGCCACGAGTGGCGGCGCAGCTTCATCTGCCACTATCTGCCGGCGAGCGCCCGCGAGCTGTCCCGGTACTACCGCCCGACGCTTCGCTTCGACGGAAGCAAGTACGACTTCGGCGACGCCAGCGGCGGCGGCCCATGCGGCGCGGAGTTCCCCGACGGCCTCGTGCCGGGCCGGTGGGAGGACGTGCGGAGCCTCGGGCTGCGCCCGGCGGCTGACGGAAGCGTCCCCGGGTTGTAGCCGGGTCTTCAGGACTCCGTGCGGAACGATGCGTGTGTACAATTCCGAAATGGTCCGGCTCATAGCAGCCGCGCTGCCCCATACCACATTCTCCGTTCTGGGGCGAATCCGGCATTCGGCTGCCGAATACAAGCAGCGCTGCCACGCCGCTGACCACTCCACGCGGTCGTACTACGAAAATGCTGTCACGGTTTCGCCTCGCGCCGACCATCTAAATACGCTGTCCATCTCTCTGCGGCGCGCTATGTCCGCGTACGTTGGTCCTTCTGATGAGTTTGCGAGTAGCCTCCCCGCAGTCATCGGCGCCGGCACTGGAACGCAGACGTTAGCTGCTTTCCTTAACCGCGTTATGGTTTCGGCGGCCCTGTTTGGGGTCGCGCGGACGGTTCATTCACTGTTCAGGTGGATCGACGGAGAGCCCGCTAGCTAGTTCCTGTCCGGCAATCCCCGGTTTGAGAGAAGGAGCCAGCGGGGAGCG
>JAPPNY010000096.1 GCA_028818385.1 Spirochaetaceae bacterium | reverse complement strand
ACACGCCGCAGGGCACGCCGACCTGCACGCTGGTGCTGGCGTCGAACCGCACCTAACAAGGACCCGGAACGCCAGGGCGAGCGCATCGAGGAAGTGTCGTTCTTCGAAACCACGACCTGGGGGAAGCTGGCGACCGTGTGCGCCGAGCACCTGCACAAGGGGCGCGGTGTCCGCGTGGTAGGGCGCCTGAAGCAAGAGCGATGGGAAGACGACGCCGGCAACGCGCGGGCCAAGGTCGTCGTCATCGCCGAGCAGGTCGAGTTCCAGCCGGTACGGCACCGGCCCCGCGAAGCGGAGCCGGCAGCCGCAGCCAGCTAGGAGGAACCCTCACCCGTATAGGTGAGAGGCGGGGCGACCGGAGCCTGTCAACTCGGTCGCCCCGTGTAACCCAGCGGCGCACAATCTCAAGCAGTGCCGCGGGTTGAGGGGAAATCGTATGCAGAACCTTCGAGGTTCGCAACGGCGGCGCGCCGAGCGCCGTGAGAACAAGCAGGTAGCGCGCGAGCTGTTGACCGACAGGGGCGCGCTGCGCGCCGCCCGCGAGCGCGCCATGGTCGAGGCCGCGCCCATGGCCAACATGCCCACCGAGCAGTGGGAGCGCGAGCTGTGGGGGCTGGCCGATGAGTAGCGCCCTGCAGACCGCAGTCGAGGACCTGCGCGCGGCGCTGGTCGACGCGGATGGCGGCAACGGCCACGTGCGTGACTGTGCGTTTGAGGTCGTCGAGGCCTGGGACGCCGCGGCCGCGCGCACATCCGCCCCGGAGGCCGCGGAAACACACCTGCAGGACTACGAAGCCGGACGCCACGGCGCGGTGACCATGAGTCATGACGATGCCTGCTGAGTGCCAGTCGGCCGCCGCGCCGGCGGACGTGTGGCGCACCGCGCAGGGCGCGGCAGTGCTGTGGCGCTTCGTCTACCACGCCGGCGACCTGGATACCGCGAGCTTTCCATCGCAGTACGTGCAGCGCCACCCGAGCTTGGCGGATCTGAAAAAAGCGCCGGGCTATCCGATCCAGGCGCTGGCCTCCGATGGCGCGCTGCATCACGCGATCTGCGCCGGCCGCCAGAGCGGCGCGGGCGTGTTTCGCGTCGTGGAGAGCTGGTAATGCGGCGCTACGTGGTCGCGTGGTACGCGGTCGGCCGCTGGCAGCGCATCGGCCGCACCTGGTGGACCCGCTGGGGCGCCCGCCGCGCCGCGCAGCGCGTCCAGCGCACCGCGGTGTGCCATGCCACCAAAATCATCCGCCTGCCGCAGCACGGCTGCGCCAGGGTGCGCCCGCAGGGGCAAAGTGGTGCCTATACAACATCCGGGAGTGCCGGCGCGTCTGAGCGCCTCTCACGTCCGGCCTGTCAGTGAAACGAACCACAGGGAGAACCTTTGAAAATGACCAGACACGAATCCTACGCGGCGAGCGCCCTGGCCGGGCTGCTTGCCGCTCGCACCAACCTCGACATCGAGGGCGAGATCGAGGCCGCGTGGCGCTACGCCGACGGCATGGAAGCCGAGGCGGCGCGCCGCGGCCAACAGGACGTGGCCGACAAGGTGACTCATCACGGCCGCGGCGCACCTCAGCTACGCGCTGCTGGAGGGCCTGGAGGCAGCCACCGAACAGGGGATCGAGTACTCCAACCGCGAGCGGCGCCTGATCGGCGAAGTACTTGACGCCTACGGCTGCGCCCACGACGCCGGCAATTCGTTTCAAGGCAGGTGCGAGCTGACCCATACGTTCGACGAGGTCTGCCGCTTCACCTTCCTGCCGCGGCAGGAGGAACGGGAGGCCGCCGGCAGCGGCTGACCCGGCCGCGAAATTCGGTCACAACCCGATCCGAGATCCCATTTCCGCGCCGGCAGGCGCTTCTCCGACCACGGAGGGCGCCTGCCGTGCGCTCGGGCGCGCGCCCCTGGTGGGGCCGCCGCCGCCGGCGGGGAGGCTCGATCCCTCCGCGCGCCCGTCGCCGCAACTTGCGGCACAGGAGGAACCACGCATGAACGATGTGGGTTTCTGTTCAGTGATCGCCCTCTGCGGGCTGATTCTCATCGGCTGCACCGGAGCCGGGATAGCACCGGCCGACTCGGCCGCGACAGCGCCAGGGATTGTTGAGGATCCAGTGGCGGCGCTGTACGCGGCTCCGGCCGACGTCGCCTTCATCACGGTCGGCGACATCAGAGCCGACATCGTGGGGCCGGACGGGCTGCCGTTCGCCACCGGCTACGGCTTCTACGCGGCCGAGCTGGTGCCGGCGCACCCGCCGCTCGAAGAGCTGGCCCTTGCGCTGACCCCGGCCGAGGCCGTGGCGCCGCCGTTCCACGGCGACGTCGACCTCGACGCCTTCTTCAGCGCGGCCGTCCCCGCCGCCGGCGTTGCTGCGCCGGTGGTATGGGAGCGGGCGCCGGAGATGCAGCGTGTCGACCCGGCCATCATAGCACCGCCGCTGGACGCCAAGTAGCACGGGTGGCGGAGGTTTTCTTGGGAGCGGCTGCCTGCGTGGCGGCCGCTCTCGTGGTGTGGGCGGCCGTGCGCTTGGTGGTGCGGCTGGTCACCCGGCCGGAAGGTGATGGGCCATGACCCGCGCCGGGTCCTGGTCGCGGCGAAAAGGAGGTCGCCCCGTGCTGATTGATTCGATCTGGGCGGCGCACCCGGCGCTGCTGGTGACCGCCACGGCCGCCTACGCGGCCGGGTTGATGTGGCTGCTGGCCTACGACGTGACGCGGCTGCGCTTCGCCCGCGAGTTCAACGGCTGGCAGGCGGTGCTGCGCGAGCGCTTGGCCAGGGTCGCCGCGCCGGCGCCGCCGATCATCGGCACCGGCTGCTTCGCGCGCCGGCGCTGGCACCGCACCCATGGCTGCGGCTGGCGCTCACTGCAGCGGCACCGCGTCGCCTGCCGGCGCTGGGACCGCGCGCTGCGTTGAGCCGGCGGTGCGCGGTTTTCGTTTCCCCGGTGAACGGTCCTGGACGGAGGAAGGCACGTCCCCGACGTGCCGGCAGGTTTTTCAAGGCGTGCGCCGTGAAAGCTACACAAGGAAGGAGGATCCCATGAGTACCAACGATGCCGCAGGTGACCGCGCGAAAGCACCGGCCACCGCCCCAGCCGCCGCGACGGCGCCGGACGCCGGCGCGCGCGCCCTGGTGGTGTACCAGCCGCCGTCGCCGCCGCTCCCGGTCGAGCCGCCAGGGCCGCCGGCAGTGGCTGAGCGCGAGTTGGTGCCGGTCCGCACGGAGCCGCTGCCGCGCGATCGCAATCCGGCCGCCGTCTACCTGGCCGGCAAGCCGT
>JAPPNY010000269.1 GCA_028818385.1 Spirochaetaceae bacterium | reverse complement strand
GCGTGGTGCTGGGCGACCGGCGCGGCGAGGCGCTGCACGCGCTGGCCGCCGGGCTGGGGACGCCCGCGGCGGCGATCGAGTGCGACGTCACCCAGGCGGAGCAGGTGGCGCGCCTGGTGGCAGCGGCGCGCGAGCGGTGGCAACGTCTGGACGTGCTGGTCAACGTGGCCGGCATCACCCACTTTGACGATGTGCTGGATGTCTCGGTGGAGACGTGGCGGGAGGTCTTCGCCGTGAACGTCGAGGCGGTGCTGACCGCATCCCAGCAGGCGGCGGCGATCATGGCCTCGCAGGCCGTGCGCCCGGAGACCGGCCGGCGCGGCACCATCGTAAACATCGGCTCGCAGGGCGCGGAGTTCCCCATTCCCTTCTCGCCTGCCTACGGCGCCAGCAAGGCCGCCCTCAACTACCTGTCGCGCACCCTGGCCGATGCCCTCGAAGGGCAGGAGATCTCCTCCACGGTGGTGGTTCCCGGCATGGTCTACGAGGGCATGTGGAAGGAGATCGTCTCCCGGAGGGCCGCCGCGGACGGGCAGTCCTTGGAAGAAGCGGCCGAAGCACACCTTGCCGAGACGCCGACCGGCCGCTTTCAGAAGCCCGCGGATCTGGCTAACATCGTGCTCTACGTCGCCACCAGCCGGGGCATGGCGCTGAGCGGCAGGATCGTCTGGTCCGAGGCTCACCAGGAGTGGCGCTGAAGCAGGAGAGATTCCGTGCGCATCGAATCCGTCGAGCCCTTCCTCTTTCACCATTGGCTGGTGGTCCGGATCGACACCGACACCGGCATCACCGGCTACGGACCCAGCGCCTACTGGGGGTATCCGGACGCCGCCGAGCGCATCGTCAGCGCGTTCCGGCAGCAGTTGGTGGGAACCGATCCCCTTCGTGTCGAGCAGCACTGGAACCGCCTGTTCCACTGGAAGCCGTTCCGCGACGGCGCGATCACCGGCGCCGTTGCGGCCGTCGACATCGCGCTCTGGGACATCGCCGGGCGCCACTTCGGCGTGCCAGCGTACCAGTTGATGGGGGGCAAACAGCGCGAGACGGCCCGGTTGCACCTGCTCATCGACAGCCCGGACATCGACACGCTGGTCGCGGAAGCCACCGGCGCCGGCGCCGCCGGTTTCACGGCCGTAAAGTTCGACGCCCTGCCCGACGGTGCGGTAGAGGCCACGGAGACCTACACGGGGGCCATGCAGACGATCGTCGAGCGCGCGGCGGCGGCGCGCGAGGCGGTGGGCTGGGAGATCGACCTGATCCTGGAGCTCCACCGCGACTTCAACCCGGGCGAGATCATCGCCCTTGCCGGCGAGCTGGAGCGCTTCCGGCTGTATTTCATCGAGGATCCGATCCCTCCCCACAGCGCCGACGCGCACGCCGACGTGCTGCGTCACAGCCGCATCCCGGTCGCCGTCGGCGAGCGTCAGACCACGATCTACGAGTTCCGGGAGATGCTGGCGCGGGGCGCGCGCTTCCTGCGCCCCGACGTCGGCATGTCCGGCGGGCTGACCCACTGCAAGAAGATCGCCACCCTGGCCGAGGCGCACCACGCCCAGGTGGTCACCCACAACTTCTTCAATCCGCTGGTCACCGCGGCCACGCTGCAGCTCTACGCCGCGATCCCCAACGCCGGCACCCTGGAGTACCTGCTCTGGGAGGAGGAACCGCCGCGCAGCGAGATGCTGATATCCCCGCTCCGCCGCGACGGCGGCTACCTGCCGATCCCGGACGGCCCCGGCCTGGGGGTCGACTTCGATCCCGCCATCGTCGACCGCTACCCCTATCAGCCCTGGGAGTACCCGCCGCAAGTCCGCATGCGCGGCGACGGCTCGGTGTTCCTCAAGTAGCCGGAAGATCGAGGAGAGAGATTGGCCGAACCGAAGCATCTGCCGATGGAGGCGCTCACCGCCGGGCTCGACGAGGTTCGCCGGTCGCCCGCGACGACCGGTGTGCTGGAACTGATCGTCCGCCGCCCGCGGACGGACGTTCGCGAAGTCGCGGAAGTCGCCGAGCTCGACGTGGCCGAAGGCCTGGTTGGCGACGGTTGGAAGACCCGTGGATCTGCCGAGCTGGAACGCCAGCTCACGCTGGCCAACGCTCGCCTGATGGCCTTGGTGGCACGGGAGAAGCGCCATTGGCCGCCGGCCGGGGACCAACTCTACGTCGACTTCGATCTGAGCCAGGACAACGCGCCCGCCGGGACCCGCCTGTCGATCGGTGATGCCATGATCGAGGTTACGGAGCCGCCTCACACCGGCTGCAGGAAATACGCCTCCCGCTACGGGCTGGATGCCTTGAAGTTCATCAGCACGCCTCTGGGCAAAGAGCTGCGGCTCCGTGGGCTATACGCCAAGGTCATCCGTTCCGGAACGATCCAGGCTGGAGACACTGTAAGAAAGCTGTAACGTCGTGGGAGACGTGCGGCGGCCGGCCGTGTCCGGTCATTGAGCGTTCTCGACCCAGGCGCGGGCGCGCCGCACGTGCTCCAAGGGACGGACACCGAGGTACGTCACCCGGCCCGTCGAGCCGAACAACAGTGCCGAGTTCGCCCGTACAGGGGCCGCACCGAGCCGTCCCGGTCGCTCACGATCGGGAACGGAAGGCCCCGCCTCGCGGCGAACCTTCGGCGACTCCACCGGAATCGCTGCTGATGCCCACCACCTCGGCTCCGGCCGTCGTCAGCTCCTCGTACGCGTCGCGGAATGCGCACGCCTCCACCGTGCACCATGCGCGGCGGCTCGGTGTTCAAGTAGCTGGAAGGTCGAGGAGAGAGATTGGCCGAACTGAAGCACCCGTCGATGGAAGCGCTCGCTGCAGGGCTGGATGAGGTTCACAGTGAAAATGCGTTGGGACGGCTACGCCGCTTGCGTTCCGTCCCTCCGGAATCATGAAATCACCTCTTCTTCTCGTCTGATTGGATATCTTGGAGCACTTCAGCGTAGCGACACCGCTGAGCTTCCATCCAGTTGATGAGCTCGTCCCATCGATCCTCTTCCTGGAGCGAGATGTCTGTCTCGGTGCCGTAGTAATAGCCTTCGGTTTTCATCCGTGAAGGACCGAATTCCCCTTCCAGACGTTCGGCATTCTGCGTCATCAATTCGCTGATTTCGTTTCCGTCCGCAGCACGTCGACCCCGGAGAAACATCCCTGATGTTTTGCTTCCCACGTACATGGACAGAAACACAGATTCGTTGCTCAACATAGGCACCCATACGTTCGCGGTTCGTACTGGATGGAAGATCCCCGGATGACCCCGGCATATTCGCGCAGGAGTGGAGAAAAAGTAGGCGCGTCCGCCGATT
>JAPPNY010000156.1 GCA_028818385.1 Spirochaetaceae bacterium | reverse complement strand
CACTTCCCGGTGCGGCTCGACGACGGCGTGTTCCACATCTTCCGCGGCTGGCGCGCGACCCACAGCTCGCATCTCCTGCCGGCCAAGGGCGGCATACGCTATGCCTGCTGCGTCGACCAGGACGAGGTGGAGGCGCTGGCCGCGCTGATGACCTACAAGTGCGCGCTGGTGGACGTTCCGTTCGGCGGCTCGAAGGGCGGCGTGAACCTCGAACCGGGCGACTACTCGGAGCACGAGCTGGAGCTCATCACACGACGCTTCGCGCGGGAGCTCATCTCGCGCGGCTATCTCAGCCCCGGCGGCAACGTGCCGGCGCCGGACATGGGCACCGGCGCGCGCGAGATGGGCTGGATCGCCGACATCTACCGGATCATGCATCCGGAGGAGATCAACGCGCTGGCGTGCGTGACCGGCAAGCCGCTCACCATCGGCGGCATTCCGGGCCGCACCGAGGCGACCGGGCGTGGCGTTCAGTTCGCGGTGCGCGAGCTCTTCCGCCGCCCCGAGGACTTGGCGCTGGCCGGCTTGGAAGGCGGCCTGGAGGGCAAGCGGATCGTCGTGCAGGGGTTGGGCAACGTCGGCTACCACCTGGCCAAGTACCTGTCCGAGGAGGACGGCGCTGTGATCGTCGGCGTGATGACGCGCGAAGGCACGGTCCTGGACGACGGCGGCATCGACGTGGACGGGCTGCGCGCCCACCTGGATGAGAACGGCGGCATCGAGGGGTTTCCCGGCGGGCGCGCGGATGTCGGCGTGGACGCGTTCCTGGCCACCCCCTGCGACCTGCTGGTCCCGGCCGCGATCGAGGGCCAGATCCACCGCGGCAACGCCGCCGCCGTGCAGGCCAGCCTGGTGGTGGAGGCGGCCAACGGCCCGGTCACCTTCGGCGGTGACGAGATCCTCAGGCAGCGCGGCATCCCGGTGCTGCCCGACCTGTTCGTGAACGCGGGCGGCGTCACCGTCTCCTACTTCGAGTGGATCAAGAACCTGTCCCACATCCGCTTCGGCCGCATGGACCGCCGCCTGGACGAGGGGCGTGGCGAGCGCATCGTCAGCGCCCTGGAAGCGATGACCGGCCGCTCGGCCGACGCGTCGCTGCGCGCCGAGCTGATCTCCGGCGCCGACGAGCTGGCGCTGGTCCGCTCGGGCCTGGACGACACCATGCGGCAGGCCTACGACGAGATCAGCCGGACCTTCCACCACAACGACGCGATCGACGACTACCGCACCGCCGCCTACCTGGTCGCCATCACCAAGATCGCCAACACCTACCTCGACCTGGGCATATAGGGCACGCAGACTGGGGGCGTCACGACATCTGCCGGCGCACCAGGTCGCGGAACGGGCCGTCCCGGTTGGCCAGCTCGTCGAAGCGGCCGACCTGGACGACCTTCCCGGCTTCGAGCACGTAGATGCGGTGTGCCTCGCGGATCGTCGACATCCGGTGGGCGACGACGATGCGCGTGGCGGTGGACGCGCGTATGCTTTCCATCAGCGCCGCCTGGTTCCTGCGATCCAGCCAGTTGGTGGCCTCGTCCAGAAACAGGATGCGCGGGTTGCGCACCAGTGCGCCCGCGATGCGGATGCGCTGGCTCTGCCCGCCGGACACGACCGCCGCACGCTCGCCCATGCTGGTGTGCATCTGCATCGGCATCGCGGCGATGTCGCGCTCCACCGCCGCCTGGCGTGCGGCGCGCCAGGCATCGTCGGCGGTCAGGGTCCGGTCCAGGCCGATGATGTTGTCGAGCACCGTGCCTGAGTGCACGCCGCCGTCCTGCAGGACCACGCCGATCTGCCGGCGGACGGCAGTCCGGTCGAGATGGGCGAGGTCGCGGTCGTCGTAATAGACGGCGCCGCCGGACGGCGTCTCCAGGCCGAGCGCGAGGCGGACCAGCGTGCTCTTGCCGGCTCCCGACTCGCCGACGATGGCGACGAACTCGCCCGGCGCGGCATGCAGGCTGACGCGGTCCAGGGCCGGCGGTCCGGCGTTCTCATAGCGGAAGCTCACCGACTCCAGGCGAAGTCCGCCGCCGAGCACGATGGGGGAAGCCGGCCCGCGTCCGTCATCGGGCGTCGCGGCCAGAACCGGCCGAACCTGCTCGCAGGAGGGGGCCACCGACGCGACCGCCTCGAACGCGGCGCCAAGCGCGACGATGGCGGCGTAGAAGATCATCGAGCCGACGTAGACGACGACGAACTCCGCCACCCCCAGGGTGCCGGCCGGCCGCGCCGCGGCAACGGCGAACAGGGCCGCCGCCGCCGCCAGCGGCACCGCGGCGCCGAACGCCTTCAGGTGCTCGTTCAGGACGCCGACCCGAATCTCCGCCAGCTTCTGCTCGCGGTAGCGCCGCGCCCAGGACGCGCGCGCCGAACCCTCGGCGCCGGCGGCCTGCAGCGTGCGGACGCCGTCGATGATCTGCGCCAGGTGGCCGGCGAGCCGCCGCTCCGCGCGCAACCGCCGGCGCTGCGGGGCGATCTGCGCCGCCCCGAGTGCGACCGTCCCGGCCAGGGCAGCGGCGCCGATGGCCAGCGTTACCCAGCCCAGCACGGCGTCGTACAGGAGGACGAGCGAGATCGACGGGACCAGAAACAGCGCGGACAGCAGTGCGGTCCCGGCGGCTCCGGAGAGCCGGTCGCGCACGGTCTGGAAGGCCACGGCCCGCATGGAAACCTCGCCCGAGCTGTATGCGCGGTGGAACCCGGTCGGCAGCCGCAGCAGGCGATCCCACAGCGCCGCGGTGGCGCGGGCAGCAAGCCGCGCCTCGATGCGCATGACCGACGTGCCGCGCAGCACGTGGGCCAGCGCCGTGGTGAGCGCGAGCAGCGCCAGCAGTGCCGCAAGCTGCAGGAGCGCCGCGCCGTCGCCGGACGGGATCACGCGATCGACCAGCACGCCGATGCCCGCGGCCGGCGCCAGCGCCAGGAGACCGGCCGCACACCCGGCGGCAACGACGCGTGCAAGGTCGGCGGTCAGCCTGCCGGATGCGTTCGCCAGCAGCTTCCGCAGGCCCACGGGTTCGCCGGCGGGTTCGCCAGCGGGCAGCGGCCGGTACAGGACGTAGCCGTGGGCCGCCAGCTCGGCGGCGTGCGATCGCCGCAGCGGCAAGGAGCGGCCGGTCACGGGATCGTGCAGCCGATAGCGCCCGGTCGCGCCCGGCAGGAGGGCGACCGGCGCATCGTCCTCGCGCCGGAAGGCCAGCATGGCGCCGCTGTCGCCGCGCCACCAGCGGTCGGCCGGCGACAGGCGCACCCGCCGCGCGCGCACGCCCGACGCGTGCAGGATGGCGGCGAGCGCCGGCGGTTCGTCCGCGCGGCCGGCGGGCGCCCGGATGG
>JAPPNY010000191.1:1822-3344 GCA_028818385.1 Spirochaetaceae bacterium | reverse complement strand
CGGCGGTGCCCATGCCCATGCGGCCGGCGCTCATGGACTTGATCTTGCCGCTCTGAAGGGCGCTGACCAGGGCGCCCTCGACGCGTGCGGAGGCGGCAGACTCACCCAGGTGGTCCAGGAGCATGTGCATGGCGTTGATGGCGGCCAGCGGGTTGATGACGCCCTGGCCGGTGTACTTGGGGGCGGAGCCGCCGATGGGCTCGAACATCGACACGCCTTCGGGGTTGATGTTGCCGCCGGCGGCGATGCCGAGGCCGCCGGAGATGATGGCGCCGATGTCAGTGATGATGTCACCGAAGAGGTTTTCGGTCACCACCACGTCAAACCACTCGGGGTTCTTGACGAACCACATGGCGGCGGCATCGACGTGGGCGTACTCGCGGGTGACGTCGGGGTAGTCCTGGTCGCCAATCTCGTTGAAGGCGCGCCACCAGGTGCCGCCGACGTTGGTGAGCACGTTGGTCTTGGCCACGAGGTGCAACTGCTTGCGCTCGTTGCGGCGGCGGGTGAGCTCGAAGGCGTAGCGGACGGCGCGGGCGGCGCCGCGCCAGGTGGTGCAGTGAATCTGGGTGGATACCTCGTGGTCGGTTCCCTCGTATTGCACGCCGCCCATGCCGGTGTACATGCCCTCGGTATTTTCGCGGACGACCACGAAGTCGATTTCGTCCGGGCCCTTGTCCTTGAGAGGAGTTTCGACGTTGGGATAGAGCTTGACTGGACGAAGGTTGATGTACTGGTCCAACTCGAAGCGGGCCTTGAGGAGGATGCCCTTCTCGAGGATGCCGGGCGCGACGTCCGGGTGGCCGATGGCGCCAAGGAAGATGCCGTCGAAGCCGCGCAGGTCTTCGAGGGCGGAGTCGGGCAGGGTCTCGCCGGTGCGGAGGTAGCGTTCGCCTCCGAAGTCCAGTTCGGTGAGGTCGTAGGCGAAGCCTTCGGCAGCCGCGGCGGCCTGCAGGACCTTGAGAGCTTCAGCGGTGACTTCGGGTCCGGTTCCGTCGCCGGCGATAACAGCTATGCGATGCACGGGGCGCCCTGGCCGATTGCGGCCACGTAGAGGTAGGCGGGCGAGGATACCGGAGACCAGGGCCGCGTTGGGACTCTAGACTCACCGAATGTCGAAGATTCTGACCGCGCCCGATGTGTCCGTGCGGCGGGTGACGCATCCGCCGGGTGACCATTTCTTCGGGTACTACGAGAAGACGCCGTGGTCGCCAACGGGGTCGAAGGTCCTTGGGATGCGAGCGGGATTCAGGGACCGGCAGCCGACACCCGACGATGAGCTTGAGCTGGGCCTGGTTGATCCGCAGGGCATTGAGCCGTTCGAGCCGTTCGCGGCCACGACGGCGTGGTGCTGGCAGCAGGGGACGATGTTGCAGTGGGTGCCCGGCACCACCGATAGCGTGGTCTACAACCGGCGGCGGGCGGGGCAATTTGTCGGTGTCGTGCATGAGGTGGCGACCGGGGAGCAGCGAGAGCTGGAGCGGGCCGTGTATGCGGTGGACCCGGTGGGGCGGTACGCGAT
>JAPPNY010000191.1:0-1722 GCA_028818385.1 Spirochaetaceae bacterium | reverse complement strand
GTGGCGGTGCTGCACCGGTGGCAGCCGTCCGACGGGCCTCGGCAAACGCGGCTGGTGACGCTGGCGCCGGACGGGTCGGACGCGCGGGTGATCTGGGGCGCGCGGCTGGTATCGCATTACGACTGGCGGAGCGCGGACGAGATTCTCGCCTGGGGCGGAGCGCCGACGGCACCGAATGCGTTCTGGGCGGTGAGCGACGTCGGGGCGGAACCGCAGGCGTTTGCGCGGGACGTGCTGACCGAGGACGGGCACTGTTCGTATTCGCCGGACCGGTTGTGGATCGCGAACGACACGTATCCGGACAGCGAGAACCTGCGGCGGCTGATGATCGTGCGGACGGCGGACGGGCTGCGGGTGGACCTGGCGGCGTTTCAAGCACCGCCTGAGTTCGATGGCCCGCTGCGGGTGGACCTGCACCCGCGCTGGAACCGGGACGGAACGGCGCTTTGCATCGATTCCGCGCACGAGGGGACGCGGCAGGTGTACACGGTGGACCTGCGACCGGCGCTGGAAGCCGCGGCAGGGATTCCCGTAGAGGCGACCGGGGACGCCTAGAATGCGCGCCGGCGACATCGCCGGAAGGTCAGGAGAGCGTTCATGAGTTGGGGCATGTCCGGAATGTGCGGGGAGATCGCGGAGCCGCTGGATGAGCAGATCGCCGGTCTGCGGGTACTGGGGGTTCCCCGGGCAAACCTGACGAAGCTGCGCCTGACGGCGGACGGGCCGGCGCTTTCGATCGATGAGCTGAGCGACGAGCAGCTGGCCGAGCTACGCCGGCGGCTGGATGGGAGCGGGATCGGCTGTTACTGCGTGACCTCACCGGTCGCCAAGTACGCGGTGGACACGGACGAAGCCAAGGTCGAGCAGCAGCTCACGCGGTCGATCGAGGCGGCAAACGTGCTGGGCTCACGGTGGATCCGGGTCTTTTCCTTCGCGCCGCGCGACGGCTCGACGGCGGCCGAAGACCGCGACGCCGTGAAGGGCGCATTCGAGCGGCTGGTACGGCGGATCGAAACCGACGGGGACGGGGCGGTGGCGCTGCTGGAGAACAACTACCGCATGTACACGCTGGACGGCGATTCAACGCTGGACATCCTGTCGGACTACGACCCCGGTGAAGTGGCGCTGGCGTTCGACGCGCACGCCTACGTGGCGAGCGAAACGCAGCCCTTCGACGAGGCCTGGTCCAAGGTCGAACCTTGGGTACGGGTGCTGCACCTGAAGGACTATGTGGCGGCGACGGGCACGATCGTGCCGATCGGGCAGGGCGACGGGCAGTGGCCGCAGATCATGAAGGCCGTGGATCCCGAAAAAGTGGAAGACCTGGCGCTGGAGCCGCACCTGCATAACTCGGCGTACGGCAAGGGACGCGACGGCCTGGACCTGTTCCGAGAGGCACGGGACGTGGTGCTGGCAATGTTGGACGCGACGGGCAATCCGCGACCGGCAACGAACGTGAACTGAGACTCGTACGCGCTTAGTGGCTGGCGGCGGCTGAGGGCATCTCCTCGGGGCGCATGGCGTCGCCGACGGCGCGGACGTCGTCGGCCCGGTGGCCGATGATGGCGCCATCGGCCAGGAGCTGCTGCTGAATCTGCGTTATGTCGAGTTCTCGGCTGCCGAGGCCGGAACTGGCTGAGAGCGCGGCGGCGGTGCCGGCGGCCTGGCCCATGCCCATGCAGGTGACGGTGACGCGGCTGGAGGCGAGCGCGGCCGACTCGG
>JAPPNY010000145.1 GCA_028818385.1 Spirochaetaceae bacterium | reverse complement strand
CCGGTGATGGCGATCATGAGCTGGTCCGACTTCGACGAGATGATCGAGGTCGCCAACGGCGTGATGTACGGGCTGACGGCGTCGCTGGTGACGAACGACTTCGCCGCCGCCATGCGCGCCGCCGAGCGGTTGCAGGCGGGCTACGTGTGGATCAACTCCTCGGGCCGCTACCTCGGCGCGCCCTACGGCGGCTGGAAGCAGAGCGGGATCGGCAAGGAGGAGTCGTTCGAGGAGTTGCTGAGCCACACGCGCGTCAAGAACATAAACATGCGCTGGTAGCTGCTTGAGCCGCGCAATGGGAGCAAACTGATGGGAATCAGCGTCGCGATGGTCGGGACCGGGGCGTTCGCGCAGGGGTTCATCCCCCTGTTCAAGGCGCACCCGCTGGTCGAGCGGATCGCCCTCTGCGATCTGGACGCCGAGAAGCTCGAGGACAACAAGGCCCGCCACGGGATCGCCGAGTCGTTCCCGTCGCTGGACGAGGTGTGCGCCTCGGACTTCGATGCCGCCGTCATTATCACGCAGCCGTGGCTGCACGGCCCGCAGGCGGTGCAGGCGCTGCGGGCGGGCAAGCACGCCTGGTCGGCAGTGCCGGCGGGACGGACGCTCGACGAGTGCCGGGAGCTGGTGCAGGCGGTGGAGGAGACCGGCCGCATCTACATGATGGCGGAGACCAGCTACTACTACCCGGCGGTCATCTACTGCCGCCGCCGCCATGCCGAGGGGGCGTTCGGCAGCATCGTCTATTCCGAATGCGAGTACTACCACGACTGGGACCACGGGCTGTACGAGGTGGCCCGCTGGCGGGGCGGGGAACGCTGGCGCTGGAGCGCCGGCGCGCCGCCCATGTACTACCCGACCCACTCCACCAGCCAGATCATGTCGGTGACCGGTGAGCGCATGACGCGCGTGTCCTGCCAGGGGTTCGTCGACCACCACGAGGACGCCGTGTACCAAGCGGCCAACAACGAGTACGGCAACACCTTCAGCAATGAGGTCGCGCTGTTCGCGATGTCCGACGGCAGCGCCTGCCGGGTGAACGAGTTCCGGCGCATCGGCCACCCCGGAGCGGTACGGTTGAGCCTGTTCGGGACGGAGGGCTCGTTCGAGGAGGCCGTGGGCTCGCAACGGTTCCTGGGCAAGAGCATGGACGACGCGCTGGACGTGTCCGATCTGCTGAGCTGCAGCACGAAGCCGGCCGATGCGGACCGCGGCGAGATGGGCGCCGTCACTTCGCGCGACGGCACCCATCTGGGCTCCGCGCCCATCCACCCGGTGGAGCGGCTGCCGCGCGAGTTCGCCCCGTTGCCCAACGGCCATTCCGGCGCCCACCAGTTCCTGGTCGACGACTTCGTCCGCGCCTGCCACGACGGGACGCAGCCGCCCAACCACGTGTGGAACGCCGCCGCCTACACGGTGCCGGGCATCGTCGCCCACGAGTCGGCGCTCCGCGGCGGCGAGCTGCTCGACATCCCGGACCTGGGGTCTCGCCGCCCGGAGGATGACGGCGATGGAGAGGGCTGAACGAACGCCATGGGGCAGGTGACGCGCAGTACGGCGTATAATGAGCCGCCGGGAGCAACGAGGAGCATCAGCATGGAACTCGCCCTGCATGAAGCTGAAACGCGTCGTCTTTCCGAACTCGTGACCGCTGCCGAGAACGGCGAGAGAGTCGTCATTACCAAGCACGGCGAGCCCGCCGTCGAGCTCGTCCGCTGCCATCACAAGCGCGGCGGCATAGACTTCGAGAAACTGGAGTCCGACCGCCGAAGCCTCGGCATCAAAGGGGACGGAGAGAGGTGGCCGGAGGAATTCAACGATCCGTCATTCAGCCGCCGCGTGTTGGGACTGAGTGACGACGTCTAGGCGAGTCCCGTGGGGCCAGGCGCGCGGCGCTGCACACGCGCTGTTTCGATCTTGGTGGCGGCGTTGATGAACCGGCGCGCATACCCAAATAGAAAGGAGTGAAGACATAAAGAGAGATCCGTCCTTCTGGGTGAAGGCCAAGTGGGACCAGGAGAACCAGATATTCTGGTCAGAGAGCAATATCATTGGACTTCACATCGAAGCCGCGTCGTTGGACGAGTTTCAGGAAGTCATGATCGCACTCGTACCCGAGTTGATTGCTGCCAATCACGGTGAGGAGGAACTGATGTGCCACGAGACAGAGCGCGCATGGGAGTACGAAAAGAAAGCGGCGTATGGCGCAACTACTACAACACAGTGGTTAAATTGATTAAGGAAACTGGATTTGAACGTCTTCCGACGAGCCAGCAACCCTCTGGAAGTCATGAAATATGGAAGAACTCTTTCGGAAGGAAAGTATCCGTACCCCGTAAGATAGTCAAACGCCATACCGCTAACGGGATTCTCAAAGACGCTGGCGTTGACACGAAAGTGTAGCGAACCTGATGGAGCCCCGGATCCGCGTCGATGCCGTGCGGGTAGTCCATGAAGACGGCCTGCACAACGCATTCACCGACCTCTGCACTTTCGGAGGCCGCTACTACCTGACGTTCCGGAGCTGTCCGGACGGGCACATGATCTACCCGACGTCGCGCATCGTGGTGCTGGCCAGCAGCGACGCCGTGAGCTGGGAGCGCGTGCACTCGTTCGCCGTGCCCGGCCGGGACATGCGCGACCCGCACTTCCTGGCGCTGGGCGAACGCTTGTTCGTGATCTCCGGGGCGGTGCGTGTCGGCCCCGGTGCGCCTGCCTCGTACGACATCGACCAGCATCAGGGCTTCTGCGCCTGGACCGAGGACGGCCAGACGTGGCACGGGCCGCGCGCCATGGAGGGGACCGTCGGCTACTACGTCTGGCGGGCGGTGAGCCGAGACGGCGTGGCCTACCTGTGCGGGCGCCGCAAGCGGCGCACGCCGCCCGCGAACGAAGCGGACGAGCTCCGCCTGCTGCAGGCCACGCTGCTGGCAAGCCGCGACGGATTCTCGTGGACGGAAGCAGGCGTCGTGCAGGCGGAGTACGGCGGCGAGACGGCGTTCCTGTTCGAGCCGGACGGCTCGCTGCTCGCGATCGTCCGCAATCGCGCCGCCGAGTTGCCCGCCCGCGTGTGCCGTGCCGGAGCGCCGTACCCCGCATGGACCGGCCGCGACCTGGACCGCAACATCGGCGGCCCGCTGCTCGTTCGCTGGGGCGGCAACCTCCTGGTCGGCGGCAGGAAGCACATCGCCCCGGACCACCCGGTGACGGCGCTCTACTGGCTGACGGACGATCGGCTGCAGGAAGCGGCCGAGCTCCCCAGCGCCGGGGACAACTCCTACCCCGGTTTCGTCGAGCTGTCTCCGACCCGCGGTCTGTTGTCCTACTACTCCAGCCCCGTCGACACCGGCGCCGGCGCATCCGGCACGGGCGATCGGGCTGCGCTGCGCCGCCCGTCGGCGATCCATCTGGCGGAGCTCAGCCTGCATCCGTAGCGCGGTGGGCCGCGTCTGGACCGGCGGCTCGAAATCGCCGTAGAGTGGGGCCGTCCGCGTACCAGGGAGGTACCTCTGACGCCCCCGCAGTCGGCAACCAAACCCGCGGTCCCCGGCCGGTTTCGCTCGCGATCCGGGAGTGACGAACTGCGGGACTCCCTGCGCGCCCAACGCCGCAGCCGGGCGCACCGCATGCGGGTGCTCTACCTCATGCTGCTGCCGGGCATCGCGCTGGCGTTCGTCTTCAAGTACCTGCCGATCTACGGCGTGCTGATGGCGTTCACGGATTACCATTACGTGAAGGGGATCCTGGGCAGCCCCTGGAACGACTTCGCGTACTTCAAGCTCTTCTTCCAGGATCCGTTCTTCGGCCGCGTGCTGCGCAACACGGTAATCATCCGCGTCTACCAGCTCGTCTTCGCATTCGGGGCGCCGGTCGTGTTCGCGCTGCTGCTGAACGAGATCCGCAGCACCGCGTTCAAGAAGACCATCCAGACCGTGTCGTACCTGCCCCACTTCGTCTCCTGGGTGGTACTGGGGCTGCTGGTCCGGCAGCTCTTCAATCCCACGTACGGCGTGATGCCGTGGCTGTTCGGTCTGTTCGGGGCCGAGCCTGTGTATCTGTTGACCCACGCGCCCACGTTCCGGCTGTTGTTGATCGTCACCGGCATTTGGCAGGGCGTGGGCTGGGGGTCGATCATCTACCTTGCCGCGCTGTCATCGATCGATGCCGGGCTCTACGAGAACGCCGCCATGGACGGCGCCAACCGTCTGCAGCAGGCCGTGCACGTCACCATTCCGGGGCTGGTGCCGGTCATGGTGATCCTCTTCATCCTCAGCCTCGGCAGGCTGCTGGAGGTCGGATTCGACCAGATATTCAATCTCTACAACGAGGTCGTGTACGAAAAGGCCGACGTGATCGATACCTACGTGTACCGCAGGGGAATCCTGGGCGCGCAGTTCGGCTACACGGCAGCGGTCGGTCTGTTCAAGAACGTCGCCGGCATCGTGCTGCTTATCGGCTCCAACCTGGTCATACGCAGATTCAGCGAGTACGGGATCTGGTAGCCGATGCAGACCTACGCGCGCGGCGCCGGCAGCCGCGTCTTCGACGCCTGCAACTACGTCCTGCTGCTCGTGGCCGGGTTCCTGTTCTTCTATCCGTTCTGGAGCCTGGTGCTGACGTCGTTCTCCAATTCGATGGAGATCCAGCACGTCGGGCTCAAGTTCTGGAATGCGACCTGGACGATAGAGCCGTACCGGTGGGTGTTCGAAGCGCAATCGGTGTCCATAGGGAGAGCCTATTACAACTCCGTCTTTCGGACCGTGCTGGGCACGGGGGCGATCCTGGTCGTCACGTTCCTCACCGCGTATCCGCTGGCGAAGGTCCGCCTGCCCGGTCGCACGCCGATCATGCTGTATTTCGTGACCACCCTGTTCTTCTCCGGCGGCCTGATCCCGACCTACCTGCTGATACGCCGCCTCGGCCTGATCGACACCCGCCTGGTGTACATCCTTCCCGAGGCACTGAGCGTCTGGTACGTCATCATCGCCCGCAACTTCCTGATGGCGATCGACGACGAGATGGAGGAGGCGGCGCTGGTCGACGGCGCCGGCTACGTGACGATCCTGACCCGCATCATCATGCCGCTGGCCAAGCCGATCGTCGCCACCATCGCCCTCTGGGCATCGGTCATGCACTGGAACGCATGGTTCGACGCGCTCATCTACATCCGCGACGGCAACAAGCGGGTGCTGCAGCTCCTGTTGCACAAGATGATGAACCTGTTGCGCAATTTCGAGGAGTTCGAGGAGCTGAACATCCCGATGGAGATCACGCTTCCGCCCGCATCGGTGCAGGCGGTCACCGTGCTGGTGACCATCGGTCCCATCATCCTGGTGTACCCGTTCTTTCAACGGTATTTCGTCAAGGGCATCATGATCGGGGCGCTCAAGTAGGGAGGCCGGGCCTATGAGATGAATCGGGACTGAGATGAATCGGGAAAGGGCCATCGCGGCAGCGGTGCGCTGTCGCACGGTGTGGGTGCCATACCCACGAAACGAGCTCATGGGGAGGAACACATGAGATACGCACGACGAGGGACGGGCCTTCTGTTCGCGGGGCTGCTGCTCGCGGCGACGATCGCCGGCGCGGCGCCGACGGCGGAGGAGGGAGCCTCCGGGCCGATGGAGATCGAATGGATCGGATCGTGGACCTACAGCGTGCCCGAGGACGCGTTGGTGGTGACCATGATCGAGGAGCGCTTCGGCGTCGACCTCAAGCTCAAGCAGGTCGACCTCAACGATGCCGACGAACGGAATCTGCTGGTCTCCACCGGCGAGCTGCCGGACGTCGGCGAGTTCATCCGCGGGCAGGACCCGCTCAAGATGTATCAGGACGGCCTCATGCGGTCGATCCCGAAGCAGATGATCCGCGACCACGCGCCGAACATGACCGAGCACTACGACAAGTACCCGGCGATCTGGCTGATGGCCAACGCGCCGGAAGACGCGGAGTCCGTGTACGTGCTGGCCGCCTACAAGGGCAACGGTCAGGGGGTCAGCGACCTGCCGAAGATCCGCATCGACTGGATCGAGAACGTGGGCATTCCGTTCGACGAGTCGCTGCTGATCGACTATACGCCGAGCGGCAAGGACCCGCAGTTCGACGGACGCTACCAGTTCTACGACGCGCAGATCACCATCGATGACCTGGAAACGATCATGTACGCGTTCCGCGACGGCGACCCGGACGGCAACGGCAAGAACGACACCGTCGCGCACGCCGTCACCGCCGCCCACCGCGGCATACGGCCGATCTCGGGCGCGTTCGGCGTGGACGGCTGGGTGTATTGGTGGACGTATTTCGATGACGGTGAGACCAGGCTCGGGGTCACCTCCGACCGCTGGAAGGAGGGACTGCGCACCCTGTCCAAGTGGTACGCGGACAAGCTGATCCCGCAGCAGCTCCCGGACTTCGGCTACAACGACGCCTGGGCCCTCATCGGCGAAGGGCGCTCGGGCATCTGGACCGACGGCATCGGCTTCGGCAACGAGACGCGTCCGCCGATGAACATCCTGATGCGTGATCCGGAGGCGAACGTGGCCGTCGTGCCGGGATTCACCGGTCCGGACGGCTTCGCCGGCGCGCCGTGGGACTACCCGCTGTGGGTCGTCTCCGGCGGGTATGGCGTGCGCGCGGATGTCAGCGACGAGAAGCTCGCCAAGATCCTGGAAATCGCCGACTGGACCAACTGGACCCGCGAGGGCTTCATCCTCATCCACTACGGAGTCGAGGGCCAGCACTTCGAGTGGGCCGGCGAGCCGTATTACTCGTTCGCGGGGCGCATCGGATCGCAACGGCCGCCGCACCCCGACGGCATCTACGCGTTCCGCTACAACGTGCCCGACTGGTTTCCAGAGATCGCCGGCGACCCGCAGCAGACCGCGGTAAACGCCGAGCTGACCGCCGGCAAGTGGTCCTGGGTGTCGAACAGGCCGTACCGCTACGACGTTTTCGTGGAGACCGATTTCCAGGAGGTGCGCCAGCAATACGGCACCGCGATGGGTACCCTTCATTCGGAGTTCATGTGGCGGATCATCACCGGCCAGGGCGACCTGGACGCCGAGTGGGAAGGCCACGTCGAGCGCTTCATGAATGAATGCGGGCGGCAGCGCGCTGCTCGCCGAGCTCAAGAAGGCGCCGATCGTTCCCGAGCTGGAGATGGGCAACAAGGTGATCGGCCCGTAGCCGGCTGCCGCCCCGCAGGCGGCTTCAGGCGAGGGGGATGACCGGCGGTCCATCCCCCTCGTTTCGATTCTTCTCATCGCCACAGGAGGAGTCATGGACGACATCTCGTTTTCGGCCGATCTCAGCGTGGAGATCGACCCCCGCGCAGGATTCCCGACGCCGGTGCGCATGGAGATCGACTTCGCTCCCATCCTCGCCGCGCGCTCAGGCGACCGTCTGGTCGATCCGCACACCATCGTCGTCAAGCGGAGCACGGCCGACGGCACGCGCGAGTATCCGGTGCAGTTCGCGGAGACGCTGTATCACTCCAACCGGGGCTGGGTGGCGTGGATGGTCGACGCCGCGCCGGCCGGCAGCGCGTGGTCGATCGAGTGCTCGCTCCGTGCCGAGGACGGCAGCATGGCGGCGGCGCCGCATCTGCCGATCGTGGGAGTGGGCGAGGAGCTCGCCTACAACGGATCGCGCTGGCAGCCGCTCGACGCTCCCGGCCGCCACCCGTTTCCGATGGCCGTGGACTGGGACGGCGACGGCCTGGTCGATGTCCTGTGCGCCTGCCACCACAGCAACGTGATCGGCATGCCGTGGGGGGCGGTGTTCTTCTGGCGCAACATCGGCAGCAACGCCGAGCCTCGCTTCGCGCCGCCGCTGCGGCTGTCGGCCGGCGGCGTCGATCAGCAGCAGCTCAACGGCAACATCGAGCGATTCTCGGGGCCTCGCCACGGCTACATCAGCGAGGACTACATAAGCTGCGACACCTTCGACTGGTTCGGGAGCGGCCGGCCGGACCTGGTCACCATCAGCCGCCACGGCGGCATCAAGGTGTACCGAAACCTCGGGACGCGCGACGCCGCGGGACTGCCGGAGCTGGAGCTGGCCTGCCGCGTGCCGTTTCCGGAAGGATTCGGCGTCGGCCGGTACCTGCACGTGCGGGCGGTCGACTGGGACTCGAGCGGGCGTCCGTCGCTGGTGATCGGGTCGCGCGCAAAGAACAAGCGGCACCGCTCCGAGAGCGAGCAGATCTTCCTGATGCTGAACGACGGCCGGGACCCGGAAGGCGGCGACTGGCGCTTTCGATCCGGCCCGTTTCCGATCTCGGGAGGACGCATCTTCGGGTCGGACAACAAGCTCGCCGACTGGCGCACCTGCAACTTCACCAACGGGCGCGCGCTCAGCTTCGACGTGGCCGACATCGACGGCGACGGCGTCCTGGAGCTGCTGTGCTGTCACGTGGAGCGGTTCCACGGACCGTGGATCGAGGTGTGGCGCAACGTCGGCTCGCCCTCGGAGCCGGAGCTCATGCTGGACGGCACCCTGCCGTGGAGCCGGGACGACATGGCGTTCGGCTTTCGCTTCGTCGACGACGCCGCGTTTCGCGGCTGCCTGCGCGCGAGCTGGTACAGCGATCATGGATTCCGCTACTTCCGGCAGGTCGGCGACGACCCGTGGCAGCCGGACAGCTTTCGCGACTCGGGCCCGCTGCTCGGCGAGGGCTGCAAGGTCAAGCACTGCGGGATGGTCAAGGGCGATCCGATCGACGTGCGCGGGGACGGGGCGTTCGACCTGGTGTGCGGCAACCTGGCCGGCTACATCACCCTGGTACGGAATCACGGCACGCGGGACGCGCCGGCGTACGCGCAGCCCGAGCGGGTCACGGATGCCGCCGGCGTCCCGGTACGCGTGTATCGCGAGGGCCTGATGAAAGATCAGAACTCCGAGGGCCCGTGCGGACAGCTCAAGCCGCTGGTCTGCGACTGGGACGGGGACGGCAGGCTGGACATCATCGTCGGCAACAACAGCAACCGTCTGGTCTGGCTGCGCGGCTACGATCCGGCGGAGAACCGCTACGAAACATGGCTGCAGCTCGGGGTCCGCGGGCTGCACGACCCGTTCGGCTTCCGCAAGGGTCCGGCAGCCGCCGACTTCGACGGGGACGGCCGCCTGGAGCTGGTGGCGGTCGACAGCAAGGGCAGGGTCAGCATCTTCGCGCAGGGGCAGGGCGCCGACGGGGCACGGGTGCTGGAGCCGCCGGTGCCGCTGTGCTACGCCGACGGCGCCGAAATCATGAACGCCGACATCGGGCAGGCGCTCGCCGACGCCGAGGGCGTGCCGTTTCCGCAGGGGCTGCCGGGCGTCTGGAGGGAGCCGGCGGCCACCTTGGCCGCCTGCGACTGGACGGGCACCGGCACCCTGGACCTGATCGTTTCCTCGTGCTGGTACACCTTCGTGATGGAGAACGTGGGCAGCAACGCGGAACCCCGGTTCGACCGACCGCGGCCGATCCGGGACGAGCGGGGAACGCCGGTCAAGGTCTCCCAGCACGAGAGCCACGTGACCGCCTGTGACTGGGACGGCGACGGCACCCCCGACCTGATCGTGGGCGGCGAGTCGGGCGGGCTGTACTTCTTTCACCACGACTGGGTGAACGGCATCTACCACCGGGCGGAGGTCGCGGGAAGCGCGTGATGGGGCCGATCGAGGTCATCCGCGAGGTTGCGGTAGCCGCCGGCCCCGGCGCCGCCGTTCCCGGCACTGGCCACCGGGCGTGGCCGTCGCTCGAGCGCACGGAAGACGGCGGCCTGGTGGTCGCTTACAAGGTCGGCCCCGACCACCACAAGACCGACGACGGCGTCGTCTGGGTGGCTCGCTCGGAGGACGGCGGGCTGACGTGGCCGTTCCGCCGGCCGGTGGTCGCCGAGCCGGGGTGGGACGTGTTCACCCATCACGGCCTGACCCGCCTGGCCGACGGCAGCCTGCTGCTGCACTGCGTGCGCGCCCGCCACCTCGGCGCCGAGGAAGCCGGAGACGCCGGCGAGGGCGCCTTCTTCGCGCGCGGCGCCTTCATCCGTTCGGAGGACGGCGGCCGGACGTGGCGTCCGCACGGGCCGCCGCTCGAAATGCCGTTCATCAGCGCCACCGGCCGGGGGTTCTGCTACGGGAAGATCCAGGAGCTGGCCGGCGGCGCGCTGATCGTCCCGTTCTACGGCACACCGGCCGACCGTACCGACGAGCTGCAGCGGGTCCTGGCGATCGTCCGCTCCGACGACGGCGGCCGCTCGTGGCGGGAGCACTCGTTCGTCTCCGCGGACCCGGCCTCGCCCCTGCGGCCGAGCGAGACCGATCTGCTGCGGCTGGCCGACGGCCGGCTGCTTGCGGTGGTGCGCGCCAACGCCAGGAAACGGCTGTATTGCGCCTGGTCCGAGGACGACGGGCTCTCCTGGAGCGAGCTCGAGCCCACGCCGATGCCGGGCCAGTCGCCGGCGCTGCTCGCGCTGGAGTCCGGCGCCATCCTGTGCGCCTACCGTGTACGAACCGAGGAGGCGTTCGGCCTGGGCTGCGCGGTGAGCCGGGACGGCGGCGCGACTTGGCAGGTCCTGGACAGCCTGTACGCCGACGACAGTGGCGATTGCGCCTACCCGTCGATGGTGACGCTCCCCGACGGCACCGTCTATTGCGCGTTCTACACCAGCCCGCGCCCGACCGCCGGCGGCCCCGACTCGGAGATCCGCGGACTCATCCTCGCCGACCCGACGGCGACGGTCTTGGGGCGCTAACCGAAGTTCGCCAGCAGGTACTCCGCGATCGCGTCCTCGACGCTGCGGGTGACGCTCTGCAGGATGAACGTGCGGCCGCCGACTCCGTAGCGGCCGAAGTTCCAGTCGTACACCATCTCCGGCCGGTCGGTATCCCAGGGCGGACTGAAGTGTATCTCCTGACTGAAGACAAGCTCACCCTCGTCCGGCGCGAAGCAGGACACGACGATCCGCAGGTGCAGCTCCACGAGCCCGTACTGGGACTTCGTCAGTGCGCCGCGCGCCAGCGTCGCGTCCAGAACCCGCTCGACGTCCTCCCGCCCGATCGGGCAGTCCAGGTCCACGAACACCCGGTACCCGAGCTCGTCGGGGTTGTCCTTGCGGATGGCCTCATGCAGCCACGACGGTGCGTCGGCATGCGCGCCGGCCGCCACGCAGAAGAAGAGAGCCATGGGCGCGAGCCTGAGCGCGGTTGAGATCGTCACGGTCGAAGGCACCTCCGTCTTCGGAAGACGAGGCCACTTCAGCATACCATGGACGTGGCCGCGCCGCGGTTGGCCGGCTTCTGGAACAGGATCTGCTGGCGCGGGGTGAGCGGCACCGAAGCAGGCGGCGGTACGCGGCGCGTCGACCAGGCGATGTGCGACTGGCAGTACTTGTAGATGAGGGTGCGGCGCCGGTGGGTGCCCTTCCAGGGCGCGGTGCCGTGTGTCAGCGCTTCGGAGAACAGCACCACCGAACCCGCCGGCGCCTCCGGTATCACCACGCCGGGAGCCAAGTCGTCACCGTCCATCATCTCCCAGTGTCCGTGCGTCAACGCGGAAACCGGGTTGGGGCGGACGAAGTTGCTCTTGTGGCTTCCCGGAACGCAGCAGAACCCGCCGTACGCCGGCCCGGTGTCCACCAGGTTCCACGACACGACGGTAAAGCCGTTCTGAATCATGCCGTCGCGCACGTGATAGGACTCGCCAGGCGAGTACGGCGCGTTGCCGCCGTGGAGCTGGCCGAAGTCCATGCCGGCGTCCATGTTGATGCCGAACAGGCGGTCGAGGCGGAACCAGTCGCCGAGCGTGGTCTGCAACAGCGGCATGATCCCGGAGTGGTCGAGCAGATCACAGAACGGTGTGCCCCACTCCAGGAATCCCGCCAGCGGCGGCACTTTGCCGGGAGCTATCCCGAAGCGGATCTCCTCCCGTGGCGGCGGCAGGTGCCGGGCGTCGATGAGTCGGTTCAATTCGTCCAGCTCGCCCCGGCCCAGGACGTCGGGAATCACCAGGAACCCCGCCAGGTCGAACAGGTAGCGCTGCATCTCCAGATCGTGGTCCATCGATCCCTCCGCCCGCCGGAACGCGGTCGCCGAGCCGCTATCGTGAGTCGGATGCCACTCCGGCGTCGCCTGCATCGATGCCGAGCCCGGCCGCCGCGTCGGCGAAGCGGTCCCAGATGTCGCGTGCGATCGGGATGCCGTGGCGCTGCCGGTGGGCTCGGGCGCGTGCCTCGGCCAGCCCCGGGTAGAGCACCTGATCGTTGCCGGCGGCGGGGGCGCTTTCGCGGATCGCGGCGAGCAGCGCGTCGTTGCCGGCCAGCACCCCCGACAGCGGCTGGAACAGGTCGGCGCGCAGCAGCAGAAAGGTCACCCCCTGGTGGCTCATGAGCGGCACGCCTTCATCCGGCACCGCGTACGCGTCGGCGCCGGTGAACGACCGGCCGAGCAACTCCACCGCCAGCATGATCGCGAACCCCTTGTGGCCGCCTGCCTCGCCGCCGAAGGGCAGGTAGGCCCCGCCGGCGAAGAAGTCGTCGGGATCGGTGGTGGGGCGCCCGGCAGAGTCGACGATGCTGGCCGGCGGCAGCTCCTCGCCGCGCGCCTGCGCGTTGGCCACCTTGACCCCGGACAGGGCGGTGGTGGCGAAGTCGATGACCACCGGCGCCTCGCGGCCGGCGGGGAAGCCCATGCAGAACGGATTGGTGTCCAGCAGCCGGTCGCGGCCGCCGAACGGGGCGGCGCGCGCGCCGGTGACCGCGAATCCTCCTGCGCAGATCAGCGAGATCAGTCCCTCCGCGACGGCCAGCTCCGCGTAGTGGCCCAGCCGGCCGATATGGTTGGCGCGCACCAGAGCGCCGACGGCCACGCCGGCCTCGCGCGCCAGCGGGATCGCTTCGCGGGTCACATGCTCGGCGGCGACCTGGCCGAAGCAGAGCTCCCCGGACACCAGCAGGCGGCCGGCCTCACGCTCCAGCACGCGCGGCTCGGCTCCGGGCATCAGCTCTCCCCGCTCGATCTCGCCCAGGTACTTGGGGATGTGGAAGATGCCATGCGTGTGCACGCCGGCAAGCTCGGCGCCGACCAGGTGCGTCGCCAGCGTGTCGGCGGCCTGCGCGGGGGTGCCGACCGCGGACGCGACGTGCGCCACCAGCCGGTGCAGTGCGTCGGGCTGAACGACAACCGTATCCATGTGCTCAGTGGCAATCGTATCACGAGGAGTCCCCTCGGACCGGGAACGGCGGTGATACGGTAATCTTTCACCGTGTCCGGACCGGTACGGCGGTCCGCGCGTGGGAGGAGCGATGCCTGTCGATCAGAGTGTGGGGGCAGATGCGGCCCTGACGGCCGAGCCGGTTTTGCTGGACGACCGCCAGATGCGGGAATTCGTCACGCGCGGCTACCTGACGTTTCGTCTCGACATGCCGGAGGCCTTCCACCGCCGGGTCCGGGAGCGCGCCCTGGAGGACATCGGCCGCTGCGAGGCGGCCGGCATCCGTTCGCCGCTCAACAACGCGCTGCCGCGCATACCCGAGCTGCGGCGGGTGTTCGACCATCCCCGCGTCGCCGGGGCGCTCACCAGCATCCTGGGCGCCAGCTACTACCTGCACCTGCACCGCCACATGCACGACAACCGGCCCGGCAGCGATGCGCAGACCATCCACCAGGACAGTCTGGGCAACAGCCGGTACGCCGTGGACGGCAACCGCCGCCACCACCACTGCCGCTGGGCGATGGCCTTCTACTACCCGCAGGACACGACGCTCGACATGGGTCCGAGCGCGGTGGCGCCCGGCTCGCAGTACCTGACCGAGGGAGCGGGGCTGGACGCCGAGCAGGCGCTCGAGGGGCCGGCCGGGACGGTCACCATCGTCCACTACGACCTGTTCCACCGCGGCCTGGCCAACCGGAGCGCGGACACGCGGCTGATGATCAAGTTCCTGTTCGCGCGCATGGAGGAGCCGGTGCGGCCGAGCTGGAACGCGGCGCAGACGGCGTGGCCGGAGGACCCGGGCTCAGATGCCCGCGACCGGCAGCGGGTGTGGCGCCATCACTGGCGGTGGTTCCGCGGCGAGTCCGCCGCCAACGGTGACGGGGCGGCGACGGCGGCGGACGTGCGTGCCTTGGAGCGAGACCTGGACCACGCGGACGAGTGGCGTGGCCTGGCCGCCGCCTACGGGCTGGGCGCCGCCGGTGCCGCGGGTGCTCCCGCCCTGATGGCCGCGCTGACCGGGAGCGATCCGGTCGCGCGGCGGCGCGCCGCTTACGGGTTCGGGCCGCTCGGCCGGGCCGGCGTCGGTGGGCTGACCGAGGCCGCCGGGCATGACGAAGCCGAGGTGCGCGCCCGTGCCGTGGACGTGCTGGGTGACGCGGGGCGGGCCGCCGGTGGCGCGGTGCCGGCGCTCGGCGCGCGCCTCCGCGACGAGTCGTCCGACGTGCGTGCGCTGGCCGCCGATGCGCTGGGGATCGCCGGACAGGGCAGCACCGCGGCCGGAGAGGCGGCCGCCGGCCGTGCCGCGGGTGAGCTCACCACGGCCATGGAGGACGCGGACGCGGTCGTGCGGCGCAACGCCGCGCTGTCGGTGGCCCGCCTGGGACCCGCGGCGGCCGGCGCGGTGCCGGCACTGGAGCGCGCCCTGGACGAGGAGGACCACTACGTGCGCGGCTACGCCGTGCAGGCGCTGCGCCGCATCGCAACGCCGCGCGCCACGGCCGCGTTGCTGCACCACCTGGAGACCGCCCGCTGGGACCCGCGGCAGGACGCCCTGGGCGCCGGCGCCGCGTGAACGCCGTCTGAGGAGCCCCGCGCCCGGGCGGCCGGATCTCTCGCACCACATCGTCACCAACCGGCGCGTTCGGCCGGACGGCAGAGTGGATGCCTGGCATCCGCGGCCGGACCCCACGGGCGCGATCCGTCACGAGGCGGTCCCGTTCGCGGCGCTGGGCCGCCGTGACCACCGGCCGGTGCCGCTGCAGGCCGACGCCCTGTGCGCGGCCGTCCGCGCGGACCTGCGGCGGCAGGGCGACGAGCACCGCGACGTGCTGTTCTTCATCCACGGCCACCGCCTGTGGCTGCCGGGCCTGCGGCTGGGACTGCTGCGTGAGCTCCACGACCGCTACGTCGCCGGACCGCGGGGACCGGTGGGGGTGATCGTCTTCTTCTCCTGGCCGGACCGCGGCTGGCCGTGGTTGGAGGATGACGAGGCGTATGCGTCCGGGGACGACTTCTTCGCGCGGGGGTCCGGCCTGCTGGCGGCGCTGCGCGACGCCGCCGGCGGCCGGATGCACCTGCTGGTGCAGTCGTTCGGCCATCACCTGCTGGCCGGCATGGTCGCCCGGGCGGTCGCGGAGGGGCACGATCGGCCTCCGTTCCGGAGCTGCCTGCTGGCCGGCGCCGATGTCCCGCAGGCGTCGATCGGCTCCGGCGGTGTCATCCTGACCAGCCGCGGCGATGCCGGCCGGAGCTACCGGTTCGATCAGATGCACCGTCTCGCGGAGCGGACGGTCGTCTACTACGACCCGCGCGACCGGATCCTTCCCGCCGCACGTGCGCTGATGATGAACCGCTACCCGCGCCTGGGGCGGCTCGGCTGCGCCGGGCTGCAGGTTCCGGACCACATCACCTGCCGGGACGTCAGCGGAGCCGGCGACCTGCCGCGCTGGCCGCTGGCGCGCCACCGCTCCTTCATCACCTCGCGGGCGGTCGCGGCGATGATGGCGGCTCAGATCCGCTGCTGAGCGGCCCCCTGCTTCCGAGCAGCCCCCTGCTTCCGAGCAGCCTTGTCCCATGCCCGGTGGCGGGCGTAGCTGTGCCGGAACTCGCGGGTGCCGGCGAACGCGGGCGGCAGCGGGCGGCCGCCCGGCAGGCTGAGCCACAGGCGCAGCATCAGCCGGCCGGCGCCGCCGCCTGCGTCCGCGAAGGCGGATCGGGCGTGCAGGACGTCGTAGTTGTTGGCGACGAGCACGTCGCCCGGATGCATCGCGAACTCGAGGGCCAGCTCGTCGCAGACCGCGTCCAGCAGGTCGAGCGCCGCCCGCTGCTCGGAGGAGAGCGTCGGCACCTCCGCGAAGCGCTGCGCGGAGTCGATGTACTGCCGCTTGTAGAGCGTGCAGAGCCGTCCCCGGTGGAAGTTGAAGATGGGCACCGTCTGAACCCGCGGGGCGCCGGCGGGTTGCTGGCCGCGCAGGTCGAAGTGGAACGGCTGCTGCAGGACCACGGCCAGATCGGGAGCTTCGCGCACGATGCGGTTGAAGGCGGCGACGCTGGAGACGATGCGGCTGCGTCCGCCGCGCGCGGCGGTGCGCACGCACAGCAGCATGAAGACGTCGGCGCCGTCGTTGTGGAAGGTCAGGTCGCGGCTGGTCTGGAAGTAGCGGACGTCGCCGTCGCCGATGTCGCGGCCGGTGTCCTGCACGCGGTGCAGGAGCAGACCGTCGCGGTCCTGCGGCTCGGCGGCGCCGAGGTGGGTGCCCAGCCCCCAGAGCAGCAGCTCCAGCTCCGTATCGGCGTGTTCCGCGACCGGGAAGCCGCGCAGCAGCACTACGCCGCGCCCCCCTTCCAGGCGTCCGGCGATGTCGTCGCAGAGCCCGGCCACGGTCGGCAGCGGGAAGTCGCGGCGCGTCACCGCGAACGGCACGTCTCCGTCCGTCGCCCGGCGCGCGGCGGCTCCGGCGGCGGCCAGCTCCGCCGCCTGCGCGGGCGACAACTCGATCACCCAGTCGTCGCTCCCGGTCAGCTCGGTTCCGTCCCACGCCGCCGGCGTAGGCAGGGGCTCGCGCAGGAACCCGCCGCCGCCGCGATCCGCTTCGGTCATCACCCTATCCTCGCGTTCTTTGTCTCGAGCACCAGCACCCAGTCCTGGATGATCGGCGGCCGCGGCGGCTGCCAGCAGCCCCCGCCGTCCGGCGCGGCCGTCCCGGCGTCGTGATCGCTGCCGCGGCGCGGGTCGAACCACGACGCCCGGTAGCGGGTGCCCGGCTCGATCCCGCAGACCGTGACGATACAGCGGGTGGGGACGAAGATCACGCGCACCTCGCCCGGGATCCCCGCCGCCAGAGGCTTGAGCGTTGCCGCGAGCGGGTCGTAGTAGTGCCCGCCGGCCCAGGTGATCCACTCGGCATGCGGAACGAACTGCCACCAGCGATAGCGTTCCAGCAGCCGCTTGCCCAGCCCCACCTGGGCGGAACCGGGGAACCCCATCGCCACGTCCCAGGGATCGTCGTCGAACGCGTCGCCGAACACCCGCGGGTCGTGGCCGAACGGCTCCTCGCGGGTGTTCACCTGCCAGATGCCGCTGGCGCCGTAGGTGTGGCCGGCCGCGCCGCGGAGCATCGATCCCCAGAACAGCAGCCGCTGCACGTTCTCCCAGTTCCAGCCGCCTTCGCCTTCGTAGCAGCCTTCGCCCAGCAGCCGCGGCAGGCGGGGGGAGGCGTCGATGCGGGTGTCGAGATCCTGCATGACCCGCGCCGCCGTGATCACGTCATGCAGGCCGCACTGCGCCATGTCGAGGTCGAGCAGCGAGGCGTCCTCCACCAGGTCGATCGACCAGCTTCCGGAGCTGGGATGGATGGAGACGGGGCGGCGGAACGGATCCGCGGATCGAACGTAACGGGTGATGGCCGTCCATTCGGCGCGTGCGGTGCGCCGGTGCGCGAGCAGCCGCTTCGAAGGCGGCTCGGAGGGGGCCATCCGGGCGCGGTGCAGGTCGTCCCAGAGCTCCGAGGTGTAGAACGGCATGAGCGCCTCACCGGCGGTGCACCACACCACCGGCCAGGCGCCGTAGCGGGCGATCAGGTTGCGCCAGTGGCGGCGCAGCACCCCGGGGCCTGCGAATTGCATGAAGTAGCCCCAGGAGCCGACGATGGCCGGCACCATGCCCAGCTCGACCACGTGCTCGATGCGCCGGTCGGCGGCGTCGAACCAGGCGGGGCTGAGCGCCGCGAAGTCTTCGCTCCAGGGAAAGCCGGCCTCGTTGGCGCCGCGCGGGTCGAACGGCGGCATGTCCGGGTAGAGGCCGGCGACCAGCAGCGCGACGGAGAAGCCCTTGCCCGCTCGATCCGCGGCCAGCCGCTGGAAGTCCTCCGGCCAGCGCAGGCGGTGCACCAGCCCCATCCACCAAGTGTCGGCCAGCCACAGGAACGGCGTCCCGTCGGCGTGCTGCAGGTGCCGGGCACCGGGCTCCGCGCGCCGCAGCGGCCCGTGCCGGTAGAGCGGGTTGGCCTCATCGCGAGCCGGCTCGACCTCGATGACGCCGGTGCGGCCGTGCAGTGCCGGGTCGCCCGGGTCCGAGCAGCGGGTGACGAACCGGTGCCGGCCGACCGCCGGCGAGGCGTAGCGTACGCCCCACCGCCCCTCGCCGGCTTCGAACGCCGGTATGGTCAGCTCCCGGCCGTCGGGACCGGTGACCAGGACGTCCAGCTCGACATCGGACGCATCCGCGCCTGAATGCTCGGAGGCGTACTCCCAGGAGCACACCCGGTTCTGCGTCACATGGAGACGCTGGTTCATGTCAGCGCCGCCCGCGGCCGTCGTCCGGACCGTCGTCCGGGGGCAGGGTGACGAGCACGTCGACGCAATCCGGCTGGCGGCCGACCTCGACCACGCGGTTGACCTTGATCCGGCCGCAGCGGCTGCAGCGGTGCACGATCTGAGGCCGGCGGCCGCTGCGGCGCAACCCGACCGGCTGCATCAGCCCGCCACAGCGGCTGCGGCGGTCACCGGGCTCCAGGTCGACGTGCAGGGAGTACAGGCAGAACGGGCAGTGGTTGCGGTAGCTGCCGTCGGTCGACGGCTGCACGTCGGCGCCGCAGCGCAGGCATTGGAAAGGAGCGTTCTCCGTTCTGCGGCTCATCGGCCGAAGCGCCCGAGCGGAATCGAACCGCCATCTCAAGCTTGGAAGGCTTGGGTATTGACCGTTATACGACAGGCGCGACGCCCGTCCACGGTAGGCCCGCCCCGTGCTCCTGTCAACATCGTGCCCGGCGTGCTACGGTTGCGCCGTGGGTCAACGAGGCGAGCTGTTTTCGAGCCGAACGACGGTCGGCAATCGCACCTATTTCTTCAACGTGAAGGAAAACCGGGCGGGCGATATCTATCTCAACGTGGTGGAGAGCAAGAAGCGCGGGGACGATGCCAACTTCGAGCGCCACTCGATCATGATCTTCGAAGAGGACATGGGCGGATTCCTGGCCAGCTTCGACAAGGCGATCCGCTTCATCCGCGCCCGCGAGCAGACCCGCCGCGGCTGGCCGGACACGTCCCGGACACCCGACCAGCTCAACCCCGAACCCGAGCGTCGTAGGCGTCCCTGATCCTGGCCAGCGTGTCGGCTGGCAGCGGGGTGCCGTCGGAGATCAACGCGTTAGTCCGCAGGTGGCCGGGGTCGGTGGTGCCGACGATGGCGGTGCTGACGTCGGCCCGCGACAGGGTGAAACGCAGCGCGAACTCGACCAGCGGCATCTCACCGGCCAGCTCTCGTAGTCCCAGCCGTTGCGCGAGGTCCCAGCTTTCGCCGAACCCGGCGGCCGGGCGCTCCGCGCTCAGGTAGGCGGCGTTGGCGATGGGCCGCTTGACGATCACCCCCATCCCGCGCTCGCGCAGGGCCGGCAGCAGATCCCGGTCGGCCTCCTGATAGAGGATGTTGTAGGTGAGCTCCTGGGCATCCAGCGGGCGCCGGCGTGCCTCCATGGCGGCAGCGGGACCGTCGCCGGAGACTCCGACGAAGCGCGCCCAGCCGCGCGACTTCGCCTCCAGCAGCGCGTCGAAGGCCGCGTCGGCGTCGTAGTCGCCGCGGGGCAGCCCGTGGAACAGCACGATGTCGAGTACGTCCCGGTCGAGCCGCCGCCGGCTCTCGTCGACGATCCTCAGGATCGATGCCGGCGAGTAGTCGACGACGATCCGCGGCGTCCCGTCCTCCAGCACCTCGTAGTCGCCGCACTTGGTGGCGATGATCACGTCGGCGTCCCGCGGCAGGTAGCGGCCGATCCTGGTCTCGCTCTCACCGTACATGGCGGCGGTGTCGATGAAGTTGACGCCGACCTCCAGCGCCGTGCGGAGCACGTGCTCGGCGGTTGACGCCGGCACCGAGCGAATGCCGATCTGCGCGGCACCGAGCCCGATCTCCGAGCACTCAAGGCCGGTCCTGCCCAGCTTTCGATAGCGCATCAAGACACTCCTGTGACGCCCCGCAGGGCGGTGTCGGGACGCTCCGCGGGCAGGGCGATGTCCCGCCCGCCGACGGACAGGCGGGAGCCGCCCAGCAGCATGGCGCCGCGCACGCGATCCGCCGTCCTGCGCACGACGGCGGCGTCCGCGTCGGTGACGATGCCGAATGCGCCGTCGCCAGTCTCGCCGTCCTCTTCCGTAGTCCGCCGCACGCACAACTCTTCGCGGTGAACGCCCTCGCCATCCACCCACCGGACCCGCGCGCCGATCCAGCCGGGCCCCGCAGCCGTCTCCACGGCGGGCGCCGGCCCTGCCGCCGGCGCTGCCGCGAGTGCGGTCACCAGCACGGCGCGTCGGGCCGCGGGGAGCCGCCGCCCGATCCGGTATGACGGCACCGTGGACCAGTGGGTGCCCCACAGGGACGTCTCGGTGGAGACTTCCTGGTCCGCCACCGTGGCCAGGTCCAACCGGTTGCGCCCCGTCTCGGACACCGCCCGGCTCCCCTCCATCCGCAGCGGGCCGAGCACGGTGAAGTTCAGCCACGCCTCCTCGGGCTGCTCCGTCGCCACGTCGTCGAGCAGCAGCACCACGCAGGGCCTGAGGAACACGACGTGGCGGCGCACGCGCCGCGCTCCTTCGTACACGGCCGTCGCGTCGGCGGTGACCCAGTCGATGCCAGCGGGATCTCCCGGACAGCGGTCGCCGGAGGTGGTCAGGAAGTCGGTGATGGCGGTGTCGTAGGCGATCAGGCCGCCGCGCTGGTCGCGGCCGCCGAAGGTGATCGTGTTGTGGCAGGCGCTGCCCTTGTAGAGGGTGCCCGAGGGGTCGGCGTAGCCGATCATGCCCGGATCCAGGAGGAGTTGCTCGCCTCCGTACTCGAAGATCACGCTGAGCCGGTCCCGGTGGCCGTGCCCGGTGATCTCGCGGATGTTGTTGAGCATGACCAGGCTGTCGCCGGTGCGCCACCCGGTACGCAGGAAGGCCATCGGCTGGTCGCGGTAGACGGCCGCCGGCGGCAGGTCGGGCGCGGCCGGGCGAGCGGAGCGAGCCCCACTCGAAGAGTGACCTGCCTCCAGGTGCAGCAGCGCCGGCAGGCTGGCTGGTGCCGTGCCGGCGCCGAAGCGCTCCTCCCAGAAGTAGCGCGCCACCGGATCGCGCAGCCGGCCGGCGAAGAATGCCAGCACGTCCGGGCCGATCCACTCGGCCTCGCTGCCGTCGCTGATCCCCAGGAAGTGGGGCCGCCCGTCCAGTCCCGGCACGTCCCAGGTGGAGCGCATGTGCGCGAGATACTTCAGGACGCGGGGAAGCGGCTCGGGAATCACCTCCGCGATCTCCCTGCCGCGACAGGCGGCCAGCACCGACAGGGCCTCCACGTACAGCCCGACGGTGCCGACGCCGTAGCCGGGCCCCTCGCCGCACACGCCCTCGGCGTTCCACGGCGTGCGGCCGAACTCCTCCGTGAACTCCAGGGCGAACCGGTACAGCTCGCCGTAGCGGCCGTCACGCCGCATCAGGAAGGCGGTCTGCATCAGCAGCGGCAGCGCGAACAGGACGCCCTGGTTCATCCTGCTGTAGAACGAGTGCTGCTCTCGCAGCTTGTCGGCCAGCAGGTAGATGCCGAGCCGGGCGAAGGAGTCCTCGACCGTCCGGCGCTCCTCCGGGCTGAAGCAGTGGTACAGCATGTCGTAGGCGACGGCGATGCCGTGGGCGGCGTCCGCGATCCAGAAGGGATGGTTCAGCGAGCCCGCGAAGCCGCGCGGATGCCAGCCGATGAAGCTGTCCCAGTAGGGCAGTCTCTCGCCGGCCTGCGGCCGGTCCAGGCAGCCGCCGTGCTCGGCGCGCCAGTCGTCGCTGTGCGCCGCACGCAGGATCCAGCGGCGCGCCGCGACGGCGTACTGCTCCTCTCCGGTGATCAGATGGGTTGCCGCGACCACCGGCGCGTACACGCGCATGCCGGCGCCGCGCAGGCCCTTGGGATGGCCGATCCCGCCGCCGAACAGCGTGCCGTAGTAGTTACGGTCCGTCAGCTCCGTGGCGATGCCGCGGTCCGCCTCGGCCCGTATCTGGTCGAAGATCGCCTTCTGCGGGCCGAGCGCCCGCTGCCTGAGCGCGGGCAGCTCGTCGCGGCGGATGAGAAAGCCGAAGGGCATCCCGTCGCACAGCGGGTCTCCGACGGGCGTGGTGGACTCCGGGGGCTCCGCGAACGGAACCGAGGGCACCTCCCGCCGCGCCGTCGCGCTCGGATCGAGCGGCCAGATTTCGGTGTGCTGCAGCCGCACCGTCACTGTCCGCAGCGGCATGTCGTCCAGTGCGCTCGGCCGGCGCAGCAGGATCCAGAACAGGTTCGCGCCGATCTCGCGCCCCTCGACGCGCCGGTCCGGGCCTTCGGCAACCGCGACACGGACCGACCGCAGGATGCGCGCGCCCCCCAGGTCGGCGCCGAAGGTAATCCACTGGCCGAATCCCTCCCGTCCGCGCTCGCCGCCGGTGATCGTGACCGGACGGCCGTCATCCACCAGTGCGGTGACTTCGAGCTCCGCGTCGCGGTCCCACAGCAGCTTCGCCATGATCTCCCGGTACTCGCCGACCGGCAGGTCGAACCGGCGCTCCAGCGTCAGGCGGCCGGGCTCGTCTGCCTGCAGGAACCCGAAGCCCAGCCACGGCGTGGGACCGCCGTTCGCGAGCTCGGCCGGCCGTCCCCGCGGGAGCTCGCGGGCGGGCCGGTGGTCCATGCCCGGCTGCGGCGCCCGGTAGAAGACCGTGCCGGTCGGCACCGTGGTGGCGTCGGGCACGACGCGCCATTCGGACGGCCGGACGCCCTGTTCGTGCCAGCCGAGCTCGACCACGGTGTCGCTCTCGTTGACGTCCCACCGCGGTGGGTCCGCGGAACAGGCGATGGCGCCTGCCATGAGCTCCGTCGGCCACATGCCCGCCTTCCGGCGCGACAGACGCATGCCGCCGACCGCCGCCCAGCGGTCGCGCGGACCGCGCGGCTCCATGTTGTCCAACCACAGCCGCATCGGATTGTCGCCCGTCCAGTCCACGCAGAAGGTGGTCGACCCCAGGCAGGCCCCGCCGGGGTCCAGGGCTTCCAGCAGGATGCGCTCGGCGGTCCGCCGGGGTGAAGACAGGTCGAGGTGCAGCGACCGAAACGCCGTCCAGTCCGCCTCCGGAAACGCCAGGGAGAGCGCGCCGTCCGCGGGGTCCCAGCGCACCACGTGGGTGTCCCCGTCCGGAGTGCCTCCGTGCCAACCGGATGCCGGTCGCTGCCACGGTGTTGCGCCGTCCATCAGTCCTCCTCCCGGCTGAATGTTGCCACGTCCATGCACTTCCCGCCCCGGCGCGCCGACTCCCAGCCGGCCAGCACCGGCGCCAGCGTCGCCAGACCGTCATGGTAGTCGCTCAGGACGAGTGACCGTTCCCCGGTCCGCACCGCCTCGACGAACGCCCGGTCCTGTGCCGCCCATGGGTCGAACGGCCCGCCGCGGAAGACCGTGACGCCGTCGCGCTCGATGCGGTCATAGCCGTCCAGGGCAAGGTGGCCGCCCTCGTACAGGACCGTGAACCAGTTGCCAGGGGGCGCGGTGCCGACGCCGTCCACCAGGGTCATCGTCATGGTCGCGCCGCCGGTCATGCGGAAGTGGTAGCAGTAGGACAGCGGCTGCCGGTAGCCGGCGGGATGGTAGTAGAAGGCCTGCGCCGTCTCGACGTTCAAGCCGCTGATGTAGCGGGCGCAGTCGAGCGCGTGCACTCCCCAGCCCAGCCCGCTCCCGCCGGTTCGCGTGAAGCTGTCGCGACCCTCCTCGGATCCATCGACGCCGACCCTGAGACGCTCCGGATCCCGTGCCCCGGTGGTCCCCTCGGAGAGGAAGTTGATATGGATGATCCTGCGTCCGGCGAGCAGCCGGCGTGCCTCGCGGAACAGCGGGCGGTAGCGCTCGCGAAAGCCGACCGTGCTCAGCACCCCCGCTCGGCGAACGGCGGCGTCAATGGCGCGGGCGACCTTCATCGACAGCGCCTGCGGCTTCTCGCTGAACAGGTGGATGCCCTGCGCCGCGGCGCGCGCTTCGACGTCGGTGCGGTCGGCCGCGCGCACGAGTGAATAGAGCACGTCGATCGTCTCGGCTTCCAGCATCCGGCCGGCGTCGGCATACGCGCGGGGAATGGCGAATCGCTGCGCAGTCGCCTCGCGAGCCTGCCGGTCGACGTCGCACACCGCCACGATGCGGACCCCGTCGATGCCGCGCAGGTTCGGGATCCGGCACGAATTGGCGAACGATCCGGCACCGTAAATCGCGACGCGAGTCACGAAGCCGGCCCCCCGGATGCCATGCCGCGCGCCGGCGTGGCTCCACGAAGACCGGTCTCCTCACGATCGGGGCAGGCTCGTCGCTCGTTTTCGTGCATACGGCGGATACGCTATGTTACCTGCCTCTCTGATGGCTGCCGCGATGACGATCAACTCCATCCAGGATCTGGTTCGCGTGTTGGACGAGCACCCGGAGTGGGTAGAGGCGCTGCGCGTTCGCCTGCTGACCCGCGAGGTGCTGGAACTGCCGCAGAGACTCGCCGACTTCGTCGCCGCGGCGAACCAGCGCTTCGAGGCGATCGAAGCACGGCTCGACCGGGTGGATGACGATCTGTCCACGCTGAAGGCCGGTCAGGCTCGGATGCAGGAGGACCTGTCCGTGCTGAAGAGCGGCCAGGCCCGGATGCAGGACGACCTGTCTGTGCTGAAGGGCGGGCATGCCAGGAACGCCGCCGAGCGGCAAGCCGTTCTCATCGCCGAGGACCTTGGATTCGAGTACGTGCGCACGCTGACCATCGTAGACATCAGGGACCTGGTTCGGTCCCACGACACGGCCGACATCCCGGTGAACGACCTGCGCAGCTTCCGATTGGCGGACCTGATCGTGGAGGCGACGGATGCAGGCGAGTCCTGTTACGTCGCGGCAGAGATCTCCTTCACCGCCAACGGCAGGGACACGAAGCGGGCACTTCGCAACGCCGGTTTTCTGACCAGGTTCACCGGCAGGAGGGCGTATGCCGTGATTGCCAGCGTCCAGGTCGATGATCGCATTCGCGGCGTCCTCGATGACGGTGACGTGTCGTGGTACCGGCTGGACCGGAAGACCCTGGACGTAGCGTAACCGCGATGCCGGCGATGCCTGCCGGATCGCCGACAGGGCAGAGCCTAGCCCGATGAAGCGGCTGCGGATTGCGGTCATCGGTCTGGGCGCCGGTCCCGGCTCCCGCGCCCGTCACTTCCTGGCGACAATCGCCCGCCTGACCGACCACTACGAGCTGACCGCCGTCTGTGACCGCAGCGCCGAGGTGCTCGCGGAGATCGCTGCCCTTTACCCGTTGCCGGCCCGCTACCGGAGTCAGGCGGACCTGTTCGCCGCCGAGAGACCCGACGTGGTGCTGAGCCTGGCGCCCAAGGACTCCCACGTCGTGATGGCACTGACCGCGGCCCGCCACGGCGCCCACGTCATCACCGAGGTGCCCATCGCCCTGACCCGGCGGTACGCCGCGGCCATCGAGGACGCGTGCCGGCAGTCGGGTGTGCTGTGGGAGACCGCCGAACAGGTGTGGCTGTGGCCGGTGGAGCGGATGAAGCGAATGGTCATCGACGCCGGCCTCCTGGGCGAGCTCACGCACGCTCGCCTGCGCTACCTGACCGGGCAGTACCACGGCTTCAGCGGGGTCCGCGCCCTGCTGGGAGCCGATGCCACCGAGGTGCTGGGCTACTGCGGCGAGGTGAAGACCGAGCCGTACGTCGCCTACGGCGGAGAGCCCGAATCGACCGTGCAGTGGGACCACGGGCTGGTGAAGTTCGCAAGCGGGGTCGTCTGCCTGTTCGAGAAGCCGCCGCGCATCTTCCCGTCGACCCGCCACGCGTTCCCCGTTGGCTGGGACGTGGAGGGAACCCGCGGCCACATCAGCGGCAATCGGGTCACGCTGTATCGCGACGGCCGCACGACGGAGATCACCGAGCACTACCGGGAGGCCGGCGGCGAGCGGGTGCTGGACTCCATGCGGGTCGAGCTCGATCCGCCGCTGATGTGGGAGAACCCCTTCATTCGCTACGGCATCGGCGACCCCGACGACGTGGCCAAGGCGAGCATCCTGGTCGGCCTGCACCGGGCGATCACCGAGGGGGGCGCGTCTCCGTACGGCGCCCGGAACGGCCTCCGGGACTGGGAGATCTGCCTGGCCGTGAGGGAGAGCGCCCGGCTGGGCAACCGGTGGGTGAGCCTGCCCCTGGCCGGCCCGACGGAGTTGGAGCAGCGCATCGAGGCGGAGTTCGTGCGCCGGTACGGCCACGACCCGATCGAGGAGACCGAGGAGTTGCTGGACGCGCCGTTCTCGCGTTCGGCGACTCTCTGGCCGGTCGCGCACTGGCTGTGACGCCGATGGACCCCGAGATCCACGAACGCCTGCTGCGGCTGCGGTTCCTGCCCACCCGACCCGAGCTGTCGGATGGGGAGCTGGCGGCGCGTCTCGATACCGGTCAGCCCCACCTGCGGGCCGTCCGGGAGTCCGCGTCGGGCGGCGGCACGGCAGCCCTGCAGCGCGCGCTGGCCGAGCACCTGGATGCCTGCGTCATGAGCGATGCACGGGACGTGCGGTTCCCGGCGGACTGGTACGACGCGTGCTCCGGCGACGTGCAGGACGCCGAGGCCATCATGCGCGGCCGGATCGCGTTCGTCGGCAAGCTGCTGGACGTCGGACCGCGCATCGACTGGCACGCCTGGGACTACCCGTGCGCGGAGTCGCGCTTCGTGCGCTTGTTCTGGATGCGCCCGCTCGTCTCCGCCTACCGCACCACCGGCCACGGGCGCTACGCACGCGGCGCGATGGACATCGTGCGCGCGTTCCACTCCGACGCCCGGCCACCGGCGCAGCGCCCGGTGACCTGGTACGGCTACAACGGACCCTGGCAGGCTCTCATGGCCGCGGGCAGGGTGCCGATCGCCCTCGACCTGTACCGGACCATCGGCCGGTCGGACGCCCTGGACGACGCGGACCGCGTGACGTTTCTCAAGCTGCTGCTCGAGCACGCGGAGTTCCTGTACACGGTGTCCGACACGCACGTCGCCCACAACTGGGAAGTGGCGATGATGGTGGCGCTGCTGGAGCTCGCGCACGCGCTGCCGGGCTTCAGGGATTCGCCGCGCTGGAAGGAGCGGGCCGTCGAGCGGTTCACGCAGAACATGCGCGACTGCGTGCTCGACGACGGCGGGTACTGGGAGCGCAGCGAATATCACTTCAGCGGGATCCTCGAGTACACGGTCGCTTGGCGGGCGCTGCGGGAGGCCGGCGAGCCGGTCCCGCCGGAGTGGCCGGACGCCCTGCAGCGCATGTACGAGTGGGCGATGTGGGTGCTCACGCCGCTACGCCAGTACCCGCCGGTGGGGCACGCCTCGTTCGGCGGCGGCCGCAACTACGTGTCGCGCTTCGACGAGGAGCGCTGGGGCAGCCTGCCGGAAGACTCCATGGTGCCGGTGCTGGGCGAGGCGGCGGACCTGTTTCCCGAGCGGAGCGACTTCGGGTGGTTCGAGACCGGTCGCGGCAAACCGCCGGAGCGCACGTCGCGCGTCCTGCCGCACACCGGCCTGCTGGTGATGCGCAGCGGCTGGGAGCCCGACGACCTCTACCTGATCATGAGCTACAACGCGTCCCCCGACGTGATCGACACGCACCCCGACCTGCTGTCGGTGGCGGTCTGGGCGCACGGCCGGGCGTACCTGTCCAACAGCGGCTCTACCCATGGCTACGAGGCGTCCGAGTTCCGGAGCTGGGACATGCAGACCCGCTCCTCCAACACGGTCATGGTCGACGGGGAGAGCCAGGCGTACCTCTCCAACGGCGGCCGGCTGCAGACGTGGGCGAGCCTGCCCGGCTTCGACCACGCCGCCGCGGTCAGCCGCGCCTACGAGCGGTTCGGGGTCGAGCACCGGCGGGCGGTGCTGCTGGTCAAGCCGCGCTACTGGGTCATCCACGACGTCCTCGAAGGCGACGGCGGGACGCACGAGTACCGCTGGCACGGCCACTTTCAACCGACCGAGTTGGCGGTCGACGCCGACGCCGGCGTGATCGCCACCGACGAGCAGGTAGGGGCGCGCCTGTTCACGGCCTGCCTGCCGGAGGACGGGCAGACCCTGGAGCAGGACACCGGCCCGATCGCGACGCCCGCCGGCACCCAAGAAGGGCCCTACGTGGCGCTCGTGCAGCGGTCGGCACGTCCGGTCTCGTTCACGGTCGTCCTGTATCCCGCAAGATCGGGCTCGGACCCGCCGGAGGTGACCGCGTTGCCGGTCACCGCACGGGGCACACCGGTGCCGACAAACGAGGCCGTCGGCTGCCGCGTGGCCGACGGGGCGCGCGAGGACACCGTGCTGCTGGCGCGGTCCTCGGGATCCCGCGCCTGCGGGAGCGTGCGCACCGACGGGGAAGCCGCGCACGTCTCCGTCCAGCGCGGGCGGGTGGCGGAGGCCGGCCTGACGGGCGGCACGCGGCTGACGTACCGGGGACGGAAGATCCTCGAGGCGGAGAAGGGCATCGCCGCCGTCGGCGTGCACTTCGCCGGGGACCATGCGGAAGTCTCCTGCCGCGGCTCGGGCCGCATCTCGCTGGCGCCGGGCTCGGCCACCAGCGCGTCCGTGAACGGCACCCCGGTGCCGATCGAGGAAATCGGCGGCCGTCTGTTCCTTGCGACCGCTGGGGCCGGAACCCTCGCGATGCACCCGATCGCGGTGTCGGAGGACGCGCTGGAGCTGTGCCTGGCGCTGGGCGTGCCCTTCGCTCCGGCGCACCTGCCGGACGGCAAGGAGTCGGTGTGGGCCGGCCGCTCGGCGACGCCGCCGCGCTCGGTCCTACTTCGCTGGCAGACCTCGGCATCGGCCGACTCCTCGGTGGAGTACCGCAGGCGCGGCGCCCCGAACTGGCTGCGTACGGTCAACCCGGAGGCCCGCATCGACCACCGGGTGGTGCTGAGCGACCTGGCCCCAAGCGAGGTCTACCAGGTACGCGTCACCTGCCGCAACGCCGCCGGCGCAGCGGCATCGGCGCGCACGACCTTTCGAACCCCCTCGCCGTGAGGTGGTTCCGTTGAACCGCAGATGAGGTTGGCCGCCCGATCCCCATAATCTGTTAATCTGGACTGGTGCCATGATTGAGTGCCTGCGCCTCCGCAATGTCGGTCCGGCGCCGTGGATGGAGATGGAGCTCGCTCCGCGGTTCAACCTCATTACCGGCGACAACGGACTGGGAAAGAGCTTCCTGCTGGATGTGATCTGGTGGGCGCTGACGCGAAAGTGGCCGCAGGAAGTGAATCCGCACATGAACGCCGGGTATGCGGCGCGACCCGCGACGGCGGGCGAGGACGCGACCATCGGGGTTCGTGCACGGGCAAGGAACACCACAGCCGAGTACGAGGCTCGGTACGTACCGAGGAATCAAGCGTGGGTGGGGCGCTCCGGACGGCCGTTGCTGCCGGGCTTGGTGATCTACGCGCACACGGACGGTTCGTTCTCGTTCTGGGACCCGGCTCGGAACCACTGGAGGCGACGCGGCGACGCCGACGTCTCCCCGCGGCGTCCGGCGCAGGTCTTTACTCAGGACGAGGTTTGGAACGGCGCGTACATGCAGGAAAATGGCAGGCGCGTGCCGATCTGCAACGGGCTGATCATGGACTGGGCTGCCTGGATCAGCGCGCAGAATGACAGTCACGCCACCATGAAGGCGGTGATCGAAACGCTCGCCTCCGATGGGACCGGTGTCCGTGTCGAACCGGGAAGTCTGTCGCGCATCTCCATTGACGACCCCAGGGACATCCCGACCATACGAACGGGCTACGCCGAAGCGATTCCCATTCTGCACGCGTCCGCCGGCGTTCGCCGCGTCGTGGCGCTGGCCTACATGCTCACGTTGGCGTGGCGTGAGCACCGGTTGGCCGCCGAGCAACTCGGCGAAGAACCGTGCGACAGCGTCGTGTTGCTGATAGACGAAGTGGAGAGCCATCTTCATCCGCGATGGCAACGATCCACTCTGAGTTCCCTGGACGGCGCGATGCGTGAACTGGGCACTCCGGAAGCCGTGCAATTGGTGGTCACTACACACTCCCCGCTGGTGCTTTCCTCCGCCGAGGCCTGGTTCGATGAAGAGCGAGACGCCTGGTTCGACCTTGACCTGGAGACCGAGTCGGGGGTCGTGCTCCGGCGCGGGATGTATGAACGGCGGGGTGCGGTCGGCCCCTGGCTCACGAGCGACGCGTTCGATCTGATCACCGACCGTGGAAGCATCGAGGCTGAGCAGGTTGTCCTGCAAGCTCGGGAGCTGCTCAGCGGCGGCGAACCATCGCTCGATGAGGTTGAGGCTGTGGGCCGGGAACTGATCAAGGTTCTTGCCGACTCTGATCCGTTTCTCGCGGGCTGGGGGCACTTCCGGGAGTCATTGAAGAAGAAACGAGCCACCGGATAGACGTGATAAGAGTTACGCCACAACCGGAACCGGACCGGTTCAACCGGGAGGTTCGGGAGCCGTGTTCGTGGGCTCACCCTACCGCAGACTTCACCGTGGATCACATGATCCCCAAATCGAGGGATTGGCGACTGGTCTACGAGTGGTGCAGCTATCGGCTCGCCTGCTTGCGGATAAACCGGAAGAAGAGCGAATACACCGGTGTGAACTCGCCGGAGGCATGTCGAGCAATACCGCGAGCACGGAAGGCTGCACATCGTGGAGCATCTATTCCGTTCGTGGACAAGGAGATTCGCCGCTTGTACCTGTAGCTCGAATCGGAAAATGGCCGTCCACGAGTTTGCGAAAAGGGCCCCGAAACGGGGCCCGGACAAACATGACCCCAACGGGGCCGCACGCAAACCATCCCAACGGGATGCTCTTCTACGGTACGCTTCCGTGTCCGCGCTGTCAATCAGGAGGTCGAAGCGTCGCCGCTCGTGTACCCGCTCGGATTCGTGATGGGCTCGGTCACCACCTACGTGCTCGCCGTGGTCGTCGGCAGCGCGGGGTGACCACTTGGTGGGGAGGGGCGGTAACTGGCGCCGTGGTGTGGGTCGCCATCGGCGCTCTGACCTCTGCGGATACCATCCTGTGCGAGGATCGACCGGTCGGGCTGCGGCTGCTGTTCAGTTCGTACCAGCTCGTGGTGCTGACCATAGCCGGCGTCCTGTTCGCGCTGTGGCGATGAACCTGCGCTCGCAATACCGTCGCGCTGTGCATCGTCGACGCGTCGGTGCACTGAACGTACCGACATACGGCGACGCACTATGCCTGGGTACGGTGCCGGTGCTGGATCACGTACCGGACCGGGGAGCGCGGCGCGCCAGGGGCTAACTCCGATGCCGCCACCGCCGGGGGTCGATGTTCACAGCGTGGCCCCACATCCCCCGCTTGGCCTGTCGCGCTTCCCGCTCTATGTGTTTGTACCGATCGCTATAGGCAGCGATCGCGTGTCCTTCCCGGACGAGCCACTCCCCGACATCCTTGCCGTTGCAGGCTACGACGCCGACCGCACGTCCGAATCTGTCATAGTCCTCGACCGTGACGTGAACTCGCTTGCCACCGATCTCGCGGATCAAGGCGCTCTTCACACGCCTTCCATGTCCGAACCAGTAGCCATCCTGGTGCTTGGCCCGCTGATCCCACTCGGGCGCGTCGACACCGGCGAACCGTACTTCCTGCCCGGATACGCGAATCCCGTCGCCGTCGGTGACATAGGCTTTCCCGGCGAGCGTGCCCGTGCGCCGTCGTCGGCGGAGGCTGCGTCGCTTGGGCGCGCGCTTCCTGAACAATTCCCGAAGAACCACCCACGCCGCGACGGCAAGGAGGAGATAGGCCAAGAGTTCCATCGTTCGTGTTTGCTCGACTCCGTTTCGTGTTCGGCGATCATAGCAGTCGGGAGTCGGGACGCACCATGGCAGTCTTGCTTCGTTCCTGTCAGCGGCCGAACTCCACCGGACCCCCTGTTGAAGTCGCCGTCCAGGAGCGCACGCCGGAACCGGCCCGGCCACCGCTCCTTCGCGGAATCGTCGTCCGGCTGTTCGGCGACGCCGCCGCGCTCGGTCCTGCTGCGTCGGCGGACCTCGACTCGTTTCGCAGGAGTCTGTTAGTTTCGTTGTGCTGCGGCGACCGCGCACGCGGCTGGAGGGGTGGGGTTGCAGTTTCTCGCAGTGAACTGGTTGGCGGTGTTGGTGGCGGCAATCGTCAACATGGTGGTCGGTTTCCTCTGGTACGGACCGCTGTTCTCGGGCCTGTTCCTGCGCCTGATCGGGAAGCGCGAGGAGGACATCGAAGCATCACCGCTCGTGTACCCGCTCGGATTCGTGATGGGCCTGGTCACCACCTACGTGCTGGCCGTGATCATCGGCAGCGCCGGGGTAACCACTTGGTGGGAAGGGGCGGTAGCCGGTGCGGTGGTGTGGATCGCCATCGGCGCTCTGACCTCAGCCAATACCATCCTGTACGAGGATCGACCGGTCGGCCTGTGGCTACTGTTCAGTTCCTACCAGCTCGTGGTGCTGACGATCGCCGGTGTCCTGTTCGCGGTGTGGCGATGAACCTGGGCTCGCGATACCGGCGCGCTGTGCATCACCGACGCGTCGGTGCACCGAACGCACCGACAAAACGGCGGTTCGTCGAGAGCAGAGGCCGCCGTCAAGCCTCGGGCCGTGAGCGGCTTCTTCACGGCTCCGATGGCAGGGTTGGATCTTTCCATATCGTAGACGCAGCATATCGATGTAAATGCTCGCACGAACGAACTACCTGAGGCCACAGTTTGTGGTCCAAGTTCTGGTCACTTAGGTCATGCGTCCAGTGATCAAGAGAACTAAGAACGTCGTAGTACTTCCTATCCGTAAAGCGTATGTCGTTGGCCATGAAATCGTGGAAGTGATCACACGAATCCCAACCTGCATCTCTAACTATCTGACAAATGGCATGCTTGTCTTCTTTGGTCATGCAGCCGAATAGCCGCTCAAAATTATGCCCCGTGGGGTAAGTTCCTCGGTCTTTCAATAAGAGAAGCTTGTACGTCAATTCCAGTGCATGGCCAAGACAGAAGATGCCTGCGCTGTATCTGATCCTCCCGCGCTGTAAGAAATCAGAGTTCTTCAATTCGCTCTTAGCCAAGAGCATGAATTCCTCGGACATCAGATAGAGAGACGATACCTGACCCACACCGGTTTCGGTTGCCTGACGCACGTCGGTTGCAGTTGCCAATACGTCGGGCCTGAAGTTTCCGGTCTCGAACAATGATTTCGCCGGGCACCGCTGCCAGGCTGCCACCAGGTCGTAGAGCGGCTGGCGCTGGCGCTTGGTACCGAGATAGGTCACTACTAGGTCAGACAGGCACAGCACCGCGAACGACAGCCACCGGTCGGGGGTCCACCATCCGGGTGCACCATCGGCCAATAGCTCGTAGGGCTCGCGAAAGTCGAGCAACCACTGTTCGGCGGCGTGGTGTGCGTTGCGTTCGTGCTCGGTATGCTCATCGGCAGGGGTGAGCATCGCGGCCTCGGCGACGGCGGAGGCGAGCGTTAGATTCTCCGGGTTCTTCAGCAGCCACCGGGCCATGCGCTCGGCGGTGGGCAACGGCCAACGCTTCGGTAGCGATAGCTTTGCTACTGTACGCGCGCCAGCGTCATATTCTCGGTTGAAATGCGCGACACGCGCTACGGATGCCAACAGTGCCGTGGCATCGGTCGGGCCTACCTCCGTTATCGGGCGGTGGCGGTCGCGGGCTGCGGCTTCTAAGGCGGCAGCTATCGCGGCATCAAGCTCCGCATTCAGGCGATCGCGCAGCGCCTTAGATTCGCTCATGGGATCAGTTCAGACATAATCATGCCTGAAGCCGCTTGCGGAAATCGGCGAGGGAGATGGTCTCTTGGTCTCGTCGTAGGGCGATCTCCTTCCAGAAGGCCCGGCTGGTCTCGACTGCAAGCGTCTCCCAGTCCGCGCCTTCCACGCCGACCATTACCGCGATCGGTTGCCCGTTTCGCGCAATCACCACCTGGTCGTTCTGAGCCGTCTCCATTACGGACCGAATCCACTTCTGCAGGTCACGCACACTGATCGTCTTCATAGAATGTCCTCTGAAGCTACCCGGTATTCACCGTCAACTCGGACTGGACCGCCTTCAGTGTGTCGAAGATCCCTTCGATCACGTTTTCCTTTCCATCAAACAGTGCCTCCGGCCCGTCGGCGTGCAGGTTGGTGAAGGGCGATTCGTAGAGAGCCGATGCCTCCATCACGCCGCGGGCCGTGAGCTGGTCGATCACCATCTCGACGAAGCGGATCTGCGGTGGCGTGAGGCTCTGATCGGAGAGGAAGCCGGAGAACGCGCGCTGGGCGGCGGCGCGATCCATCCCCACCATGTTCCGCACGAAGTGGGCGAGCGATGGCGCCTCGCTACGGGCCAGGAGGCCCGTCAATAACGCCTGGCCGTCGTCCTCGCCGATCTCCGCCAGGGTCCTCTCCAATCCCAGCAGATCGGTTGCGGTGAGCGGCTGGTTGGTTCGTAGACGGTGGATGGCGATGTGGTCGAGGTGGTTCTTCAGGTAGGTCTTGACCTTCTTCTCATACTGGACACCGGTCATCTTCGGCATGTAGACGGGCTCTTGCTCTCGCACGCCTTTGACCTGATCCTGGAAGTCCGTGTAGACGATCTTCTGCTTCTTCCTGTCGAGGAAGGGCACCAGCCTGCGTAGGCGCAGCCGCAACTCTTCGAGACCGCGCAGGTCGATCCCTTCCCAGAAGCTGCTCTCCTGCATGGAGGCCAGGTATTCGAGTTGGGCCTTGACGGCGGGGATCGTCGTCTTCTCCTCCAACAGCATGGCTATCTCGACCATCCGCTGCCGGTGACCCTCGACGGCGCTCATGTTGCCCTCGGCCAAGGCCAACTGCATGCGAAGGGCGGAGAGATCGAACATCCGTGACTCGAACTCATCTGTCTCGACCTCGCTTGGCAGCCCGGCGACCTCACGCTGTAGCACCTCACGGTCCGCGTCGCTGAGCTGTTCCCATGTCGTGCGCTCCCGGAAGCGATCCACGGCCTCCAGGTGCATCCGCACGATGAAGTTCTCGCGGTGCATGGCCGCCACTTCCCCATGGAGCTCCGTGATCAGGGCGCCTGCGACCGTCTTGTCCGGGTCCAGGTCGGGCGTCGCCTGGACATGGGACAGCAGTTGGACCCGCGAACGGAAGAGGCGGGTGCCGAGCGGCACGACGCCGCTTCCCTCGATGCCCTCCGGATTCTCGCGGAAGAAGTCGAAATTGAAGCAGAAGTCGAAGACGCGGAAGTCCTGCTT
>JAPPNY010000092.1 GCA_028818385.1 Spirochaetaceae bacterium | reverse complement strand
GTCTCGAATCCTCAATTCAGCCAACTTTCGGGCTGGAGCGCGAATAACCCGGGGTAGTACTGGTCATAGCGGCCGATCGCCTGGTCGGTGAGCACGCCGTCGTTGATTGCGGCTTCTGTCAGAAGCTCGAAGGCGACCCGAGATCCGTCCCTTCCGAGGACCATCTCCAGGCGACTCCTGTAATGATCAAGGTCGATCGCGCCGCGAATGCCGAGCATGGACCTGCCGTACACACGGTCCACGTCTTCCAGCCAAGCGACGTTGCGGCCGGCCTTGCGCAAGTCCTCGTGCAGGTAGTCGAAAAACTGCTGGACGTGCTGCGGGATGCAACATCGCAGTTTGCGGCACATCCGCTCCCGCACCGCACAAGGGAGGTCGAGGTCGTAGTTCAACGCCAGCGCGTCCAAGCAGTCGACGGCGGTCTTCTCGTTCCATGGCTCCAGCTCGAAAGGCGAGAAAATGTTCGTGTGAGCGCTGAGTCCGGCCTGCCGCAGGATCGGTTCCAGACTCACGCTGCCCGAGACGATCAGGCAGACGTTGCGGTGCTCCTGTCCGACCTTCCGAAGCCAACTCAGGAATGCGTCGGCTGCTTGCGTGCGGTCCGGAGTGATCCGGTAGTCGTGGCCCTTGAGCAGGCGGTTGACCAGGATCGGCAGTTCGTCGATCGCGAGCACCACGGGCTTCCCATGGTTCTCCAGAGCGCTGAAGACAGCGTCGCCCCGCTCCTTCCAGTTTCCACGGTCGATGCCGGCTCGCAGCTTGAACCTGACTTCCCCGGCTTCCAGCTCCTCGATTCGATCGCCGGCCTGCGCCAGTAGATTGGCGAATGCCCGCTTGATGGGAAGCCAGGAACCCTGCGCTGCAAGGGTCTGAGCCGCGATCTCGGCCATGGCGTCCTCCGGGCCATCAGCGTCCTCCAGATCGACGAACAGCGGCTCGAACTCGCCTCCCCCCTGCAATCGGCGCAGCGTCTCGCGCACCAGGCTAGTCTTTCCCATCCTGCGCTGCGCCGTCAGCAGCGTGTGCCGGCCGTCGGCGATGCGTTCCATGAGCGCCTCCAACTCGGCCTCCCGATCGAAGAACCGGTCTCCGTCGACCCAGTTGCCTCCAGCCTTCTTCAACATCGTCATCTCCAACAGATCTGTTGGCAACAACATCGTTGCAAGCGAATCTGTTGTCAAGCGTCGGTGTGACCGGGACGATCACGTGTGGCGCCGACAGGACACCCAATGCATCTCCTGTCCATCTTCTCGCCATGTGGTACAGATCGAGTCCCGCGCGTCCGGTAGAATCAACCGCGTGTCCATCTTTGACGTGACGGAGCGGCCTCGCCTCACCACCGATTTGGAGCGCTGCAAGGCGGACCTGGAGCGGAGCGGCTACTGCCTGCTGGTGGACGCCCTGTCACCCGCCGAGCTGCGCGAGGCGCAGGAGCGGCTGACCGCCCAGGCGGCGGCCGAGCGGGAGCGGGGCGTGGCGTACATGGACGGCACGCCCGACAAGAACTGGGGCACTTTCGCCGACGCCGACGGCACCGTGCAGCAGGATCGCTTCACGGTGGCGGCCGGCGGCGTGAGCCAGCGCCTGTTCATGCTGCTCAACAAGGGCCGGATCTTCCGCGACATCGTGCTCATGGAGCACGCCCTGGAGCTGGCCGGGCACGTGCTGGGCAGTCACTACCAGCTCTCCTGCAGCACCGCCAACATCATCGGCAAGGGGGCCGCGCCCATGGAGCTGCATACCGACGCGTGGTGGATGCCGCCGCCGGTGCCCAGGGGCCGGTTCGGTCTGCCGGTGGGATCGATCACCCGTGCCGAAGCGGGCGAGGTGCGCGACGGCGCCGCCATGATCGCGCCGCCCGCGGCCCTGAACAGCATGTGGCTGCTGGTGGACTTCCACGACGACAACGGCGCCACGCGCGTGGTGCCCGGCAGCCACCTGAGCGGCCGGCAGCCGAAGCCGGGGCTGTATCGGGAGGAGGACGTGGTGCCGATCGAGGCGCCGGCAGGCACGGCGATGTTCTTCGAGGGCCGGCTGTGGCACGGCTCCGGCACCAACCGCACCGACGAGCCGCGCATGGGTCTGCTCAACACCTACTGCGGCCCGCAGTTCCGGCCGCAGGAGAACTACACCCTGGGCCTGATGCCGGAGGTGGCCGCCGAGGCTCCGCTGCGCCTCAAGGAGCTGGTCGGCTTCAAGGTCTGGAACGGCTACGGCCGATTCGACGCGCCGGCCGTGGAGTTGATCTCCCACGACCAACTGGTGGGCGAGCTCACTCCGAGCGACGCGGCTTCCGGCCGCTACCGTTCCAGGTAGTCGCGCGCCCAGCTCCCGCCGGCGGCGCCGCTGCCGGGGGACCGCCACAGCGCCTGCACGGCGTCACCGGCGCCATACTCATTGAGGGACGCGAGCAGGAGCTCATGCATATCGGCTACCGTGCCGCGGTTCGCCTCGGCGACGTCCCGCTCGGCACGCGGATCGGCCGCCAGGTCGAAGAGCTGCGGCGCGCCGTCCGGGCCGATCGGCGCGTAGCCCCAGGCGCCGGCGCCGGGCAACGGCGTGCGGGCGCGCAGGAATGGCGTGCTGGCGCGGGCCGGAACCCGGTCCGGGGTCTCGGCTGCCGGCCGGATGTGCGCCGCGGTGATGACGTGGTCGCGCAGCGAACCCGAACCGGCGAGCAACTCGGCGGCGAACGATCTGCCGTGCAGCGGCTCGGGCGGGGCGATCTTCACGCCGGCCAGCTCGCACACGGTGGGCAGCAGATCGAACGGCTGCGCCAGCAGGTCGAGCCGCGCACCCGCCGGCACCGGGCCGGCCTGGGCGCGGCCGGCGATCAGGCACAGCTCGTCGCTCAGCACCGGATAGAGCGGCCAGAACCGCCCGTCCTCGTCGACGTGGCTGCTCTTGCCGCAGCAGTCGTGCTCACCGATCGCCATGCCGTGGTCGGCCATCACCACGACCAGCGAGTTGCGCCACAGGTCGAGGTCGTCGATCTTCTCCAGGATCCGCCCGATGTGGCGGTCGACCAGCTCCGCCTCGGCGGCATAGTGGGCCCACAGGTTGCGTAGCTCGGCGGGGGTGTAGCGGTCGGCAGGCCCGTAGTTGGGATGCAGCATCGGCGGCCCGTCGTAGTCTGGGTCGTAGCGCCGCACCAGGTACTCGGGCGGGTCCCACGGCTCGTGCGGATCGAAGAAATCGACCCACAGGAAAAACGGCCCGGCGCGGTAGTTGCGCTCCAGCCAGGTGGCGGTGGTCGCGGCGGTACGGGCGCAGAAGGTGTCGGACTCGGTGCGGATGGCGTTCGTCCACTCGTGCAGATCGACCAGCGAGCCGCCGAAGGTCTCTGGGAGACGGCGCGTCTTGGCGCGCGGCATCGCCTGCCCGACCGGGTCGTTCATGTGCAGCAGGGTGAGGTCCCCCTCCTGGCCGCGGTGCTGGTAGCTGCCGTGGAAGCCCACCTGCAAGCCTGCCTTGAACAGGTGCGGCGTGTCGCAGATGAGCTGCGTGAAGTAGCCCTGTTCGGCGAGCAGCGTGGCGATGTGGTTGCCGGTGCTGTGGCTGATCGGCTGCCAGCCGTAGTGCGGCCAGCCGGCGCGCCCGCTGGCGAAGTCGGTGCGGTGCGGGATGGTGGGGAAGCTGCCCATGGTGAGCCCGGTCAGCTCGGTCGCGCGGTCAGCGGCGAAGCGGTCGAGCTCCGGCGTGCGCACCGGCCGCGCGGCGCGGCTGCCGAGGTTGTCGCGCCGGAAGGTGTCGGTGATCAGAACGATGACGTTGGGATGCTCGGAAGCTGCCACGGGAGCCGAGTCTACGCGCCCTGTCTCCGGATGAGTAGCGCCGGCCCGAACCTACCTCGCGATCTCCGAGAAGAGCTCGTCGCTGGTCACGCTCGGGCACCAGAACTGCTCGATGTAGCGGACCGTCAGCTCGGTGGCGGCGTCGTGGCTGACGTACGGCGGGCGCGCCGGGTTGTACATGCAGTCGGTCAGGTCGCGGACCAGGAAGACCGAAACCCCCCAGCGCACCAGTTGCTTGATGGCGAAGCTGCGGTTCAGCACGCACATGTTGGTGTGCACGCCGGCGATCAGCACCGTGTCGATGCCGCGCTGCTGGTACAGCGCCAGCAACTCCAGGCCGTCATCGCCGATGGCGTCGCGTTCGCCGTCGATCCATACCCCGGCGTGCTGGCGGCTCCAGCAGCGGGTGCCCTCGGCAGCCGGATCGCCGGCAGTGTCCGAGGAATCGCTGCCGTCGATCGGCAGCGTCGGATCGGGGTGCGCGCGTTCGGCCGGTGCGGCTACCGGCGGCGCCTGCAGCACCCGCACCCGCGCCGGATGGCCGGCGTAGAACGGCATCGTGCTGGAGGGAGTGTGCACGACCAGCATGCCACGCTCGCGGGCAACGCGGGCGGTGCGGTCGATACGCGGCACGAGGGGCTCCAGCCGCTCCTGGGCGCCGCGGCACCAGTGGTGGTCCCACACGTCGCACAGCAGCAGCGCCGTGCGCTCCGGGTGCAGATCGGTCGGCCGCTCGATGACGCGCCAGTCGCGGTAGCCGCGCTCGTCGAGCGCCAGCTCGCGCCGGCGGACGGTGACGCGCACCGGCTGGTCGCGATCGGGCCGGCGGCCGCCGTTGGCATGTGACACGTCCGGAGCCCTCCCGGCCCTTGCGTCGGCGTTCTGCATGGCGCCACCATAGCGGACGAACGCGCTGCGCTCCCTGCCGGGGTCGAGCGCGTGAGAAGTCCGCCGCATCATGCCACCCAACATCCTCTGGATCTGCACCGACCAGCAGCGCTACGACACGATCGGCGCCGGCGGCAACCCGCACGTCCGCACGCCGCGGCTGGACCGCCTTTGGGGCGAGGGCACCGCCTGGACGCACGCGTTCTGCCAGAGCCCGATCTGCACGCCGAGCCGCGCCAGCTTCCTGACCGGCACCTACCCCAGCACCTGCCAGAACACCCGCAACGGCAACGCGCGCTACCGCGGCCGCTACCCGCTGGTCACCCGGTTGCTGGCCGGCGCCGGCTACGACTGCGGCCTAGTCGGCAAGCTGCACCTGGCCGGCGCCTACGAGCGGCCCGAGCCCCGCGGCGACGACGGCTACCGCTACTGGCGCTGGAGCCACGCGCCCCGCGACGGCTGGCCGTCGGGCCACGCCTATGCCGACTGGGTGAGGGCGCAGGGCCACGACCTGGGCGAGCTGATCAAGGACCCGGCGGGCGTACCGGCGGAGCTGCACCAGACCACCTGGTGCGCGGAAGCCACGATCGACTTCATGCGCGAGCGCCGCGGCGCCGACACGCCGTGGCTGGCGACGGTCAACATCTACGACCCGCACGAGCCGTTCAATCCTCCCGCGGAGTACCGCGCCCGCTTCGACCCGGAACGGATGCCCGGCCCGCTCTTTCGCCCGAGCGACCTGGAGCAGCAGCGGCGGCTGCGCGCTGTCGACTTCCAGAGCGAGGCGCGCGACCCGTCCGGCCCGCTCGACATCGCCCATCCGGTGCTGCCGTACTACCCCGGCCGCGACTCCGCGCAGGAGGCCGACGACGCGACGTTCGCCCGCGACGCGAAGACGTTGCAGGCCGCCTACTACGCGATGATCGAGCTCATCGACGATCAGGTCGGGCGCATGCTGGACACGCTGGAGGAGTCCGGCCAGGCGGAGGACACGCTGGTGATCTTCACCAGCGACCACGGCGAGACGCTCGGCGACCACGGCTTGATCTGCAAGGGCTGCCGATTCTACGAGGGGCTGGTGCGGGTGCCGCTGATCCTGCGCTGGCCGGGCCGCGTCGAGTCAGGCAGGGCCACCGACGAGCTGGTCGAGCTGACCGACCTGGCGCCCACGCTGTTGGCGGCCGCCGGGCAGCCGGTGCCGCCCTGGATGCAGGGCCACTCCCTGCTGGACGGCGGCACGAGCCGCGAGGCGGTGCGCAGTGAGTACTTCGATGCCGTCGAAGCCCCGGACGGCAGCTACGCCACCATGTTCCGCACACGGACGCACAAGCTGGTCGTCTACCATGGCCACGCGCTCGGCGAGCTCTACGACCTGGAGGCCGATCCGGGCGAGTTCGACAACCTCTGGGACGAGCCGGCCGCGGCCGGCATCAAGTCCGATCTGCTCGTGCGCAGCTTCGACGCCTCGATGCGCGCCGCCGTCGACGTGGGCGAGGAACGCATCGGCCCGATGTAGTCGCTCCGTCAGTCGGCTGGCCATCAACCGTCCTCCGGCCATGACCCACGGTCCGCCCAGCCGCGCAGCCCGGTCGCGGCGGCGACGCTTCGTGCAAATCCCTTCCGATAGCGGCGTGCTATCTCCTCGGCACGCTTGCGACGAAGAAGTGACGCGAAGATCCGCTCCACCCGGCCGGTCACCAGCATGATGCCGATGAGCGTCAGCCATACCACGAACGCGGCTCCGGAGACCCGGTGCACGACGATCACGGCGTGGACCCACACCAGTTGCATGGCGACGCCGACGACCGCCGAGCCGGGAGCGATGAAGCGCAGCACGCCGCCGACCCGCCACATCCGATAGGCGGCGGCGATCAACGCCAGTCCGGCGAGGCTGAACCCGGCCTTGCCGGCGACGCCGTGCAGGCTGTCCAGTATCGCCATCGCCGGAGCGGTCGCACCGAACGCCGCGGCCTCCGACGGATTCGCCACCAGCGCCAGCACCACCGCGCACGTCCCGGACAGCGCGGTCAGGGCTCCGGAGCCGGTCAGCAGGAGCGGCACCGCTCGCGTGCCGAGCCGTTCGCGCATGATCCAGATCCGCAGCAGGAAACGCGCCCCCACCGCCAGCGTGATGCCTGACAGCAGCCGCGCCGCCGCGCCGAGCCCGTAGCTGCCCCGCGCGGCGCCGATGGCGGCCAGCGACTCCTCCAACGTCGGCAGGTCGGCGCCCGCAGACACGCGGCCGGCAACCGCCACCACGGTCGCGGCCGCGGTGAGCAGCAGCAACCAGCCCGCTCTCCGGGCCGCGCGGTCCGGCCGTGGATGGATGCTTGTCTCCATATTCGTCTCTTCTCGCCTCTGAGAGCGAGCGTACATTAATATTCATTAATCAGATTAAGTAAAGTTTGTCGCTTGAAGAGCGAAGCATAGGAGGCTGTCGGATTTGCCGCGCCAGCGGGAAGGCCGACAGCCTCCTATGCGGAAGGTGGGGATGGGCCGAAAGCGGAGCCGTAGGCGACGGTTTCGGGCGCTATCGGTCCGCCGAGTCCGTCCGCTCGGCCACGGCCGCCAGCATCCCGCGGAAGATCAGGAGATGCGGGAGGTAGAGCACGTACCAGTACAGCAGTCCGCCGAGTCCCATCGGATCGAAGACCGCGGTCTGCCGGATGCTCGCCCCTTCCGCGCAGGGCGTGACCTCGAACTGCAACCAGGCTCGGCCGGGCAGCCGCATCTCCGCCTCCAGCGACAGCACCCGCGGCGCATCGCACGCGACCACCCGCCAGCAGTCCACCACGTCGCCGGCGCGCAGCTTCTCGGGGTCGCGGCGGCCTCGCTTCATCCCCACGCCGCCGAGCATGCGATCCACCACGCCGCGCAGCCGCCAGAGCGCGTTTGCGTGGTACCAGCCACGCGCGCCGCCGATCTGCCGGATCGGCGCGAACGCCCGCTCCGGGGAGGCGGCCACCGTGACGGCCCGCGAATCGATCAGGCGGTTCCCGAACCGCGTGCCGGCTCCGGGGCCCCGCCTGCCCGCGGACGTGGACAGGGCGTCTGACCAGCTCGTCGCAACCAGGCGTGCATCCTCGTCCGCCAGCGCCTGGCGGATCGCATCGCGATACCCGCGGGGCCGGACCGCGAAGCCGTCGAGCGCGCTCCGATCGCGGACGACGCTGGGCATGGTGATGCTCTCGATCAGCTTGCGCCCGACGCGTGCGAAGATCGGCGTTACCAGGCCCAGCCACAGGCTGGAGAGCTGCGGCGTCAGGAACGGCACCGGCACGAACAGACGCCGCAGCCCCCGCTGGCGTGCGTACTCCTCCATGAGGCCCCGGTACGACGTGACTTCCGCACCGCCGATCTCGAACACCCGCGACCCGTCCAGGGGCAGGTCGAGCGCCGCCACCAGGTAGGCGATCACGTCGGCGATGGCGATCGGCTGCGCCACCACCGATACCCACCGCGGCGTGATCATCACCGGCAGCCGCTGCACCAGCGCCCGGATCAGCTCGAACGACAGGCTGCCGGCGCCGATGACGACGGAGGCCCGAAACTCGACGGTGGGGATGGCCGAGCCGCGCAACAGCTCTCCGACCCGCAGGCGGCTGCTCATGTGCGCGGACGCGCCGGCGCCCGCCTCCCGCGCGAGCTCATCGGGGCGCGCCAGACCGCCCAGGTAGACGATCCGGCGCACGCCGGCATCCTGCGCGGCGGCCACGAACGACCGCGCCGCGCGCTCCTCCTCCTGCTCGAAGTGCCCGCGCGACCCGAGCGAGTGCACGAGGTAGTAGGCGAGGCCGACCCCCGCCATCGCGCGCCGCATGCTGTCCGCGTCCAGCACGTCGCCGGCGACCACTTCGGTGCCGGATCCGAAGCGGCCAGCGGCGAGCTCCGGCCGACGCGTCACGCAGCGTACGCGCCGGCCGGCGCTTTCCAGGGCCGCTACCAGCCTGCCGCCGACGTAGCCGCTTGCCCCGGTCACCAGAACCGGCGCGGGCGGTCGCGTTCGGCCGGCCACCGTGGCGCCTATTGGCGGATGAAGTACTGCTCCGCCGCGGTCAGTCCGATATAGCGTCCTACCAGAGAATCGAAGATCGACTCGTCCGGCACGTTGCGGAGGTGGTTCTTCACGATCAGCGTTTCCTTCACTCCGCCGACCAGACCCAGGACCCAGATGTTCTCCGCCTGCAACTCCAGGATGCGATGGAACAGCTCGTTCTTCTTCGCGGTGTCCGGCGTCTGCTTGATCTGGTCGTAGGCGCTCAACGCCTCCTTCATCGCCTCCGGCGGTTCCTGACCCTCGGCGCCTCCGGTGTTGTACCAGACTCCCAGGTCGGGTCCGAAGTCACTGCCTGACGATGACGCGATCAGGAAGAGCGGGTTGCTCGGATACATCATGAAGCCCATCTCCCACACGTTGATCTGCGTCTCGTTGGCGTTGCGCCGTGCCCGATAGGCGCTGCGCTCCGTGTGGTTTGCGGCGGCCTTGATGCCGATATCGCCCCAGTACTCGATCACCAGCTCGATGGAGTCGATGGTGGCCGTCTTCTCACCCGGCGAGTCGAGCAGCAGGGACAGGGTCTCGCCGTCCGGACGCAGCCGGAAGCCGTCGCCGTCACGTTGCGTCAGCCCGATCGCGTCGAGCAACTGATCCGCGCGCTCCGGATCGTGGTCGGCGTAGGCCGCCGCATACTCCGGCTTGAACAGCGGCGACAGCTCCACCACGGTCGCCTGCCGCGCCTGGCCTTGGCCGTCGAAGACGAGCTGATTGATCTCCTCGCGATCGATCGCCAGCGACAGCGCCTGGCGGAAGCGCAGATCCTGGAACAGTTCGCGCAGCACCAGGTCGGGAGTCGACTGGTTGAAGAACAGCGCAGCGTCCGAGCCGATCCCGGTAGGCCATTCCAGGATGCGATAGTCGCCCCGCTCCTGGTTGTCGTAGAACAGCGTGAAGTTGGCGGGGTTCAGGTAGCGCATCTGGAAGTCGAACTCGCCCGCCATGGTCTTCAGGTTGAGCGTCTCGGCCGTCGTGGTGATGGCGACGGCCACCTCGTCGATATAAGGAAGCTGGTTGCCGGCCTGATCCACCTTCCAGTAGTAGGGATTGCGTTCGTACACCGTCAGCGTCGGGGAGTCCTCGAAGGAGGTCTTGACCGCCCACGCGTTCAACACCGGGTAGTCGTGGTTCTGTGCCCGGTACCAGTCGCGCTTGTTGCGGAAGAGCTGGGTCCAGTCCTCGAACCCGGCCTCCTTGGCCATCGCCTGCACCTTGTCGGCGTCGGTGAACTCGGCATGGAACTGCTCCATGTAGTGCTTCGGCGCGAAGATGTTGCCACGGGTGGTGGCGAAGTCGTTCAGCAGCAGCCCCGGCGGCGCGGCGAAAGTCCAGCTCACCGCCGTGTCGTCGATCTTTTCGCCGACGGGCAGCTCCCCGGCCACCAGCAGCCAGCCCGGCTTGCCCGGCGAGAGGTCGTCGTTGCGCACGAAGTCGTCGAGCCAGAAGACGATGTCGTCGGCCGTGAACGGCTGGCCGTCGGACCACTTCATGCCGGCGCGCAGATGCATGGTGATGGTGCGGCCGTCTTCGGAGAACTCCCAGTCGCGGATCACGTTCGGGATGATCTGATCGGCGGGTCGGTTCCAGCGAGCCGCGAAGTCGTAGGTGGCGTAACTGTACACGCCCAACTGGCTCTGCGTCGGGATACCGAAGGTCCAGCGGCCGCCGTACTGACCCACCTCCTCGACGGTCTGGATCACCATCGGCTCCGCCGGTAGCCGTTCCTGGACCGGGGGAAGCGCCCCCTCCTGCACCATCGCGGCCAGCGCCGGTGCTTCCTGGTACTGCATCTGTGCCCAGATGCCCGGTGCGGCCAGGACCAGACCGAGCAGTACCGACACGCACGACATGAATTTCCGGTTCGTCATGGGATCCCTCCAGTTGAATCCGCAAAACGTTGCACGCGCGCGGGATGAGGTCAAGGTCAGCGGAGGCAGAGGCAGCAGCAAGGACCCTGCCGGCGTCCGGTGGACGGCGTGATCGGATCGTTGCAGAATTTCAGCCGCGCTGGCGGTACGGGACGCCGCGCGGCGGCACACCCATGGGACGATTCATCGGCCACAGACTGCTGCTCATGGTACCGACGCTGCTGCTCATCTCGGTGGTGTCGTTCGTCATCATCCAGCTCCCGCCCGGTGACTACCTGAACACCTACGCCGCCAACCTGGAAGCCAGCGGCGACCTGGTCGACGCAGCCACGCTGGAGGCGCTGAAGGCGCAGTACGGACTGGACGATCCGTTCCACGTCCAGTATCTGAAATGGGTTTCGGGGTTCGTGCATGGCGATTTCGGCCACTCCTTCGAGCAGCGCCGTCCGGTGGGGGAGCTGATCGGCAGCCGCCTGCTGCTGACCGTCGTGATCTCGCTCTCGACGCTTCTGCTCACGTGGGTGGTGGCCATCCCCGTGGGCATCTACTCGGCTACCGCCCAGTATTCGCTGAGCGACTACACGGTGACGTTCCTGGGGTTCGTCGGCCTGGCAATCCCCAACTTCCTGCTCGCGCTGATCCTGATGTACGTCGGCTACCGCTACTTCGACATCAGCGTTGGCGGGCTGTTCTCCATGGAGTTCATCGATGCGCCATGGAGCTTCGCGCGCGTGCTCGACCTGGTGAGCCACCTGTGGATCCCGATCATCGTGGTCGGAACCGCGGGGACGGCGGGACTGATCCGCGTGATGCGCGCCAACCTGCTGGACGAGTTGCGCAAGCAGTACGTGATCACCGCACGGTCGCGCGGCGTGGGGGAAACACGGCTCCTGTTCAAGTATCCGGTGCGCCTGGCCCTGAACCCGATCGTGAGCAGCGTCGGCTGGCTGTTGCCGGAGCTGATTTCGGGCGCGGAGATCACCGCCGTGGTATTGAGCCTGCCGACCACCGGGCCGCTGCTCCTGCGCGCCCTGCTCAGCCAGGACATGTACCTGGCCGGCACCTTCGTCATGTTCCTCGCCGCTCTGACGGTGATCGGCACGCTGGTCTCGGATGTCCTGCTCGCCGTCATCGACCCGCGCATCAGGTTCGGCCGCCGTGGCGACTGAGGCGCGCATCGGTGCGGCGGCGACCGCGCGCACCGCCGCCGAGGAGCGGCTCTACCTTGCCTCGCAATGGCGGCTGATGTGGCTGCGCTTCCGGCGCCATCGGGTGGCGGTGGCTGCCACCGCCATGGTGGCCTTCCTCTATTGCCTCGGCGCGCTGTGCGAGTTCGTCGCTCCGTACGGCCTGAACACCCGGCGCGTGGAGTTCGTCTACGCCCCGCCGCAGCGCCTTCACGTCGTCCACGAGGGGCGTCTGCAGGCGCCGTTCGTGTATCGGATGACGCGGGAGGTGGATCCCAAGTCGCGGCGCAAGATCTATAGCGAGGACCGTACGACGCCCTACCCGGTCGAACTGTTCACCCGTGGCGAGCGCTATCGCTTCTGGGGGCTGTTCGACACCGACCTGCACCTGTTCGGCGTCGCCGACGAGGCGACCTTCTTCGTGTTCGGGACCGACCGGCTGGGCCGCGATCTGTTCTCCCGCATCGTCTACGGCGCGCGGATCTCGCTCTCTATCGGCCTGGTCGGCGTCGCTCTGAGCCTGATCATCGGGCTGATCCTGGGCGGAATCTCCGGGTACCTCGGGGGCGTGACCGACACGATCATCCAGCGTGTCATCGAGCTCCTGCGCTCGTTCCCGTCCATACCGCTGTGGATGGCGCTGAGCGCCGCGGTGCCGGCCGAGTGGCCACCGTTGCAGGTGTACTTCGCGGTCACCATCATCCTGTCGGTGCTCGGCTGGACAGGCTTGGCGCGCGTGGTGCGCGGCAAGCTCCTGTCGCTGCGCGAGGAGGACTTCGTGACCGCCGCGGTAGTCGCCGGCTCCTCGGAAGCGGCGATCATCGGCCGCCACCTGTTGCCGTCGTTCATGAGTCACATCATCGTCACCATCACGTTGAGCATCCCGCACATGGTGCTGGCGGAGACCGCGCTGAGCTTCCTGGGCATCGGGCTGCGGCCGCCGGTAACCAGTTGGGGCGTACTGCTGCACGAGGCCCAGAACATCAACGCCGTGGGCCTCAATCCGTGGCTGCTGATCCCGGCGTTCTTCGTGATCATCGCGGTGCTGGCGTTCAACTTCGTCGGCGACGGCCTGCGCGATGCGGCCGATCCGTACGCTTAGGAAGCGTCACGCATGAGGACGAACGGATGACGCTGTCGGACTGGAACCGGCGCCGGGAGCGCCTTCAGGAGGAGCTGTGGCGCATCCTCGGCCGGCCGCAAGCGGCCGTGGAGCCGGCCGGCGAGGTGCGCGACCGTATCGAGTGGGACGGCGTGGCGGTCGAGAAGCTGGTATACGAGACCGAGCCCGGTCAGGCGGTGCCCGCGCTGCTGTACCTGCCGACCGCGTGCCCGCCGCCGTTTCCGGCGCTGGTGATCAGCATGGGGCACGGCGAGAGCAAGACCACGCCCGGCCCGCTGCACGCGGGTCCGCTGTTCGCCCGCCTCGGCATCGCCTGCCTGTGCGCGGATCCGATCGGCGAGGAGGAGCGCAACCGTACGGGCCACCGCGGCACCCGCGCGCACGACGCGGCCGACGTGTCCGCCCGCTCCCGCGGCGCCGGCCGCACGGTGATCGGCAAGATGGTGTGGGACCTGATGATGGGGCTGGGCTACCTGGCCACGCGCCGCGACGTCGATGCGCGGCGGCTCGGTTGCGCCGGGGTCTCGCTCGGCGGCACCGTGGCCGGCTATCTATTGGCGCTGGACGAGCGGCTGAAGGTGGCGATTCCCGCCGGCTGGTTCTTCCGGCCGGAAGATCGGGAGATCGGCAAGGACTGCTCGCGCATCCCTGCCGAGGAGATGCAGCAGGTGATGAGCAACGGGGAGCTGCTCGGACTGGCGGCTCCGCACTGCGCCGTGCTGGTGGCCAACGGCGACGCGGACACCGTCATCGACAAGCAGGGCAGCGGGATGATCGCGGTGCGCGGTCTGGGCGCGAGCCTGGCACAGGCGCAGGAGATCTACCGACTGTACGCAGGAGCCGAGGGCCGCATCGGCGCGCTGCTGGAGCCCGGCGGGGGGCACCGCCACTACTACTTGGCCAGGTCGGCGCTGCTGTGGGCGCACGCGCACCTGCAGCCGGCCGGCATCTCCGCGGCCCAGCTCCTGGAGCTGCCGGAAATGCTGTATGGCGACTGGGCGGACCGCTGCGGGGTGGCGCTGGAGGCGCTGTACGGCACCCCGCTTCATTTCCGCGGGCTGCGGCTGCCGGATCTGCAGGTGCGGCCGTTACCGGCAGAGCACCGGCGCTGCCTGGACCCGGGCGAGGTGGGCACGGCGAGATTCACCCTGGAGGGGTGGCTGGACAGCGCGGTCGCGAGCGCGGTCGGCTGAGAAAGGAGAAGAGACGGCATGGCTGAGACTGAGCGAGGGCTGGCGGACTACGATCCGCGGTGGGAGCGCGGGACGCGCGGCAACAGGGGCGACATATTCGCCGACACGGAAGTGCTGCTGGCCTCCGACTTCGAGGGCGCCAACGGCTGCAACTTCCGGGCGCTGGCGCCCGGCCACTACGCGGTGGACCTGGAAAAGGAGCCGGGCACGCACCGCTTCGGCGGCCTGGGCTACTACGTGTGCGTGGGCGTGCGCAACGAGCTGCCGCGCCGGCGCCGCGTGCGGCTGCGCCTGAACGCCCCCTTCGAGGGCACCTGGGGCGAGCAGTCGGCCAGCTTCCAGGTGCGGCACGCCGGTGAGTGGGGCGAGATCGCGAGCGGCGACATCCACCGCGTGCCGGACCTGCCCGACTCCCTGGACCTGGACCTGACGCTGCCGCCCGGCGGCGGGGAACGGGATGGCACGATCTTCCTCAGCAACTACCACTGGTGGCCCTACACCGAGATGCTGGACTGGCTGCAGACGGTCGAGTCCGGCACGGTGCGGCGGATCGGCAGCAGCTTCCAGGGCCGCGCGGTGTACGCCGTCGAGTTCGGCGATCCCGGCAATCCCACCATGGTGCACACGCAGACGCCGCAGCCTTCCGAGATGGGGAGCCTGGCGTGCCGGGCGCTGATCGACTTCCTGGGCTCGGGCAGCGCCGAGGGGGACACCATCGTGGAGCGTTTCCACGTCTGCTTCATCCCCATGACCAACCCGGACGGCACGGTGCTCGGCTATGGCGTCAGCGACTCGCAGGGGCGGTTCCCGTATCTGGAGGGCATACAGGGCGCCGAGCACCTCCCGGAGTCCACCCCGGAGGTCAACAACGTGTGGCGCTACCTGGAGGAGAAGCGCCCGTGGCTGTTCTGGGAGTGGCACTCCAACCACTGGAAGCGGCGCCCCGGCCACATGCTGCTGCGCTACCGCCCGGAGTGCCTGCCGGACGCCGCGCGGCGGGAGCTGTGGCGCGACATCGACGAGCGGCTGCTGGCGCTGCCCGATACGCATCACGGCAACTGGACCGGTCACGAGGAGGGGCTGTACCAGGCCAGCCTGGGCTTCCAGGCGGTAATCCGGCTGAACGCCATCTCCTGCATGGTCAAGCAGCACGACAAGTTCCCCCTGGAGCAGAGCCGGCGCCACGCCATCGCCTGCCTGCAGGTGGCCGCCGACGCCTACAGCCAGTTCAGCCGCTGACGCCGGACCCGGATCGAGTCGGCCGGTCGCGCCTGGGGCGCTACGGGGCTACGGTACCGCATGCGCGTGCTTGTCACCGGCGGCAGCGGCATCGTCGGCAGCTACCTGCGCCGCGCCCTCGCGCCGGCGCATCGGCTGACCTGCTTCAGCCGCACGCCTCCCGCCGAACCCTGGGACGGCTGGATCCGCGGCGACCTGATGGACGCCGACGCCCTGCGCCGCGCCACTGCCGGCCATGACGCGGTCATCCATCTTGCCGCGGTGCCCGGACCCGGTAGAGCGGAACCGGCGGCCCTGCTGACGCTCAACGTCATCGGCACGGTCAACGTGCTGGAGGCGGCCGTCGCCGGCGGGGTCGGACGGGTGGTCCTCGCCTCCTCCGCCGCCGCGACCGGCTTCTCCTTCCAGACGCACGACATCGTGCCGCGCTACCTGCCGATCGACGAGGCGCATCCGGACGCGCCGCAGGACGAGTACGGGCTCAGCAAGCTGCTGGCCGAGGCCGCCTGCAAGCGCTACACGGACCGCCACGGCCTGCCCACGATCTGCCTGCGGATCAACCACAACTGGTGCGTGGACACCGCCGGGGCCGACGTCGCGGTGCGCTGCGGATGGGCCGGCCGCGCCGGCATGATCCGCGAACGCCTCTGGGGCGAGCGCTACCGGCGCGCGATCCGGGAGCCGGACGGCGCGTGGCCGACGCCCGGACCGCCGCCGCCGCGCAACCTGCTGTGGGCGGTGACCGACCTGCGCGACGCCGCGGGCGCCTTCGGCTTGGCGCTGGCCGCCACCGGTCTCCGGCACGAGGTGTTCCTGATCGCCGGCGCCGACACCTGCAGCCTGATCCCGACGCCGGAGCTGCTGGACCGGCACTTCCCGAATGTCGAGCGGCGCGCGCCGCTGTCCGGGTTCGACTCCCCGTTCAGCTCCGCCAAGGCGGCCGAGTTGCTTGGCTACCGGCCGCGCTCGGGATGGCGCGCCAGCGACTTCGACGCCTGGCTGCAGGCGCAACCCGAGGAACCGAGCTCATGAGCGAAGAGACGGCGCCGCGCTGGACCGGCGGCGGCTGGGTGCTGCCCGCCGCGGCCGGCGACACGCCGGTCATCGACGCGCACTACCACATCTTTCCCCGCCTCGGATCGCAGCCGCGAGGAATTCCGACGGCGCTGCGGCTCAAGTTCTGGCAGTACCACTCGCGCGAGTGGGTCGACTTCTGGCGCACGGACAACGGCGAGCACGTCACCGACCCGCTGCTGGAGTTCGGCTCACACTCCATCGCCGACATGCCGGACGTCGGCTTTCACCTCACCGACCACGGACAGGCGGAGATCACGGTCGGTGGGGTCAGCTACCGGCTGCAGATCTATCCGCCGAGCCTCACCAACAACGAGGCGACCCCGGAGCGGATGGTCGGCGAGATGGACCTGGCCGGCGTCGACGTCGGCGTGCTGCAGTCCGACCACGTCTACGGCGACCTCAACGAGTACTACGCCGAGGCGTCCGCGCGGTACCCGGGCCGTTTCGTCGCACTGGCGCAGATCTGGGAGCCTGCGGCCGACGACCCCGGCCGGCTGGCGCGGTTGCGATCCGGCTTCGACGAACTGGGCATGCGCGGCCTGTACTTCAGCGTCGAGCCGCTGTCGGTCATGCAGGTCGACCGCTCGCTCAACGATCCCGCCTTCGACGCCCTCTGGCACCTGGTCGAGGAGCGCGGGCTGCCGGTGTTCTGGTTCCTGGACGACCGCGCGCTCGACCGCGTGGGCCTGTTCATGCGCCGGGTCGCCGAGCTGGACGAGTGGACGCGGCGCCATCCGGAGGTGCCGTGCGTGATCACCCACGGCCTGGTGCCGGCCGCGATCATCCACCGGATCCGCGTGCCGGAAGAGTTGCTGCGCGTGCTCGACCGGCCGCAGGTGCACGCGGAGCTGCTGATGCCGGCCAAGTGGCCGGACTACCCGTACCCGGAGGGGCAGAAGCTGCTGCGCGAGCTGCGCGACCGCGCCGGCGCCGAGTCGCTGCTGTGGGGCTCGGACAGTCCGTACGGGATGTCGCAGTGGTGCACCTACCGGCAGTCGCTGGACTTCATCCGCGTGCACTGCGACTTCCTGTCCGCGGACGAGAAGGCGTCGATCCTGGGCGGCAACGCAGCCCGCCTGTTCGGCCTGGAACGCGCCGCCCGTCGGGCCTGAGGCCACCGTGCGGCAAGAACCACCTGGTGCCGGCCGAGCACGGCTTCGACGCCTACTGCGACGTCAAGTTCCGGCCGGAGGCGAGCGACTACGCGCGCTGGGGCCACGCGCCGCGTCCGTTCGCGCAGACCGGCAACCAGGTCGATCCGTCGCTGCCCGACTGGCGCGGCCTGATCGACCGCTCCCTGCTGCCGCCGCGTGCACCGGCCCCCACCGACTGGGCCGGCAAACCGTCGATCCTGGGGGAGCTGCACCGGCGGTTCGGGCTGGGCGAGTGGCAGGAGCCACGCTGGGACGAGTTGCGCGCCACCTACTACGGGATGTGCGCCCGCGTCGACCACCAACTCGGGCTGCTGATCGAGACGCTGCGAGCCGCCGGCATGTGGGACGACACCGCGCTGCTGTTCTTCTCCGACCACGGCGACTTCACCGGCGACTACGACCTTACGACCTGGTCGAGAAGACCCAGAACACGTTCGAGGACGCCCTGGTCCGCGTGCCGTTCCTGCTCAAGCCGCCGCGGTCGCGGGCACCGGCCCAGGGCCGCGTCAGCCCGGCGCTGGTCGAGCTGGTCGACGTCGCCGCGACGCTCTACGACCTAGCCGGCATCGATCCGGGCTACCCCCACTTCGGCCGCAGCCTGCTGCCGCTTGCCGCCAGCGAGGCAACGGCGCACCGCGACGCCGTGTTCTGCGAGGGCGGCCGGCGCCGCGGCGAGACGCACGCCATGGAGCGGGGCGCCAACGAGCGGCCGGACGGCCTCTACTGGCCGCGCGTCGGTCTGCAGGTCCGGGACGACGCGCCGTACCACACCAAGGCGGTGTAGCGGTGTAGCGTCCTTCCCGCTCAGGAAGTTCGTGTCAGACGGGCAACTCCGTAGAGGCGGCAGCAGCTTCCGTCCACGTCTTCACTTTCGCCACAACGTCTGTCGTCAGATCGTCGCAGAAATCAACGATCCGGCACCGATCGAACAGCAAACCTGCGTCACTTGCGGTACCGTGCCAGCGCAGTCTCGACAGCGCCTCAGCAGCGAAGAACATGCGTACGGGCGTCAGAACCGGAGACGAGTGAAGCCACTTCTTGCAGAACGAATCAGGCTGGAGTTGGGAGACTGCGTCTCTATAGTCGGTTCCCGTCTTGCATTGCCCAAATGCAATGAGCTTCCCCGGGTTGCCATCCGCGAATGGCTTCCAAACCACCACGTCCAGTTTGCCATCGCGTTGCGTAGGTTCCGCCCTGTCGCGATTGAGAAAACCTCCGCCTTCCCGAAGCCGTTTACAAAGACGGTCTACCTTTCCGCGAAAATCAGACAACTCGGCGCTGGTACCGAACACGAGACTCTCAGCACGATGCCCGAGGTACTCACGTGCCGCATCTGCAGCCAACTCCTCCAAGAGCAGCGTTCCGTCGATTCCCGCGTGCACGCGGTTGCTGCTCATGTTCAATCGTGTAGCCAAGAGCAGGTACTGGTACACGACATGCCTGTGATTGTCGTCGTCCACGGCCAGCGTCAGCGTGTATCCATGTTCGCCAAGTGCATACGGGTAGCCACCTCGACATGCGGCTTGACGACGCTCGATCTCCAGGTAAGCTCCCTCGACAACTTCCGCTAACTCGTCCTCTTCGGGGACACCGGCCGAGTAGTCGTTCTCTTCAAGCCGTCCTAGGTCTGCGCTCAGTGCGGTCGTCGACGTACTGCGATGCCGCCAGCAAACCAACTCGGCAAAGTCCGCAAGTTCGTGCTCGGGAGCACGCGGCGATGGTGTTCCCGGCCACTTGAACATCAATCGGCCTCTCCTGTGCGCCGGCTCCTACGACGATTGCTCTTCCGCCTCATTTCCTCATAGAGGTCTTCGGCGAGCTCTGCCACGTCAGCCGCAATTGCCAGGAGCGCCTTGGAGTCATCATATCCGGTGGACAGCATTTCACGTGCCTTTTGAAGATCGCGCTTCGACGCGAGAAGTGCTTCCTCAAAGACCGTCGACGATGGTCGACTTGCTTCGAAAGCAATCGTGAGGTCATCACCGGCACGCAGCGCGGCGAGTGCTTCCCTGTTGCTAACGACTGATTCCAGTTGGCGAAGGTGAGGGTTCTGAGTCTCGATAAGAGGAGGACGCTGCTGACTCTTGCTGCCATACATCCAGAGAAAAAGCTCGCCGAGCTCCTCTCTCTTCTCAAGAGGAACGGGATCGCTCTCTTCGGCAGTTTCTGGCTCCAAGCCGATGAATTCACTTATTCCCGAGTAATTGAGCCCAGTGTAGAGATGGGAGAAGGAGAAGTGGTTTCGCCAGCGGTCGTCGCGGCTGAATACCTTCATCCGCTCGGCCTGCTCAATGACCATCAAGCCTCGGAACAGTCTCTGTACGGTCCTGTGAGTGTCGCCGATCTGCTTCGCGATGTCCTCAAGCCTGACCCCGAAGTTCCTGTGCACCTCGGCTATGTATCGCGCTTTCGCGTAACTGCTCCACATCGCCGGGCCGTTCACGTGCTTGAAGCCGAGATGGCGCCAAGCATCTTCCCGTGTGCCAAAGACGACAGGAAGCTCCAGGAGCGCTTCCTTGGCTGCTGCCGTGATGCTCGGGGCCTCGGTTCTCAGGCCTTCCGCAACCGCTGGATCTACGAGGACTCTTACCGCCGCGAGACGGCGATTCCCTTCGATCACGACATTCTTCCCGTCCTCCTCAGACACGATCAGGGGCTCGTGTCTGAAGAAACCGCTTGCGGCGATCGACATCACCAGCTCGCGTACGTCCATCGCATCCCATAGCACCCGGATAACTTCCTCTTCCGTCGAATTGTCGGTCAATCCGAACTCGGGAAGCCGTGGATTCTTGAAGTCGAACGTCAGTTCCGACACCGCCATCGGCTGGATCGCTTCTGTATCCATCGAATCCTCCTTCTCTAAGCCGACCGTGCGGCGACCGGTTGTACGTTCTCTGATCCAGCGGCAGCGGGAAGGTCCACCCGGGTCGGTGCGATCACCAGCTCACGCGTCCGTGTCACGCGCTGGAAACTGTATCGGATGGACAAGCTACCGACTCTACATGAAGCGTACAGCTCACGGACCCTGGGAACGTCGTCGTAGGACATCACCCAGTGAAGCATGCGCTGGCTCAGCATATAGCGTGCGAGATCCCTGTGGTCCCGGTCTCGGTATCGATTCAGATAGAGACGGTTACCATTCGAGTGATATGGAGGATCCAGGTATGCGAAGACGCCGCTTCTCTTGCTTCCACGGGGCAGATGTCGGACGAGAAAGTCACGGGCGTCCATGTTGGTGACCTCGATGCTCTCACGTCTTTGCGAAATCGAGATCACACGCTCGGCCAGAGTTTCTCGGTTGAATCTAGCATCTATTCTCCACTCCCCCGTTTGCTCATGCCCCCCGATTGGCGCGGCCCGAAACAGAACGCCCGATCGATTGCAGCGATTCAGGAAGAAGGTCGCAAAGCCAAGCTCGAATCCGTTGGTGGCATCACCGCGCCGGCAGATCTCTCGCTGTTTCTTCCATTCGGCAACACTCACCGGTACGGACAATATGGCATCGACGAACCGATCCCGTTCATTGAGGACGGCGTTCCAGAACGCGGTGATCCGCACGTCCAGGTCGTTGAGACGGAGCTCTGATACCACTCCGTCGCGCAGAAGGCGTAGGGCGGCACCGGCGCCGCCGGCGAACGGCTCGAAATAGGTACACCCCGACAGGTTGTTCAACTCGATCGTTCTTGAGAGGAAGCTTGCGAGGGAAGCTTTTCCGCCCGGATACCTCAGCGGACTATCGTACCTCACTTGATGACCTTGCTCGGGATCATGGCCCCCATGGATTCGCCCACGTTTAGACTAGACTATAGCGCAGGCAGTCGCAGCCGCGCTTCAGAGGCATCCTGCGAGCGCCTGGTGCAGAACCGCGCCTTCGCTGTCGCGCGGGTACGGGAGGCCCATCGTGTGGGCGACGGTCGGCGCCACGTCCACGATCCAGGCGGTGCGATCCATCCGGTAGCCGGCGCGGTAGTCGGGGCCGGCCATCACCAGGAAGCCCTGCAGCGAGCCGTTGCCGCGCTCGGCGACCGGGAGCTGCCGGCCGTGGCTGCCGGCCAGCGCGGTCTGCGTGAAGATCACGTCCCCCACCCGATCGCCCCACAGGCCCAGGCTGCGGCACTCCTCGCGCCGCAGCGCCAGGTTGACCAGCCGTTCGCCGCCGGCCGGCTCGCGGTAGTCGAGCAGCAGGTCGATCACGCGGGTGCGCACCCGCTCGAACTCCGCGCCCGGCGCGACGATGCCGTGCGGCTCGCGCCCGCGCAGGTTGACGTAGACCTCGTTCAGCGACAGCGGCACGGCGAGGGTCCGAGTCCAGTCGACGCGCTCGATCCAGAACGGATCGTCACTGCCCGTGCGGCGTCCCGGCGTCTCGGCAACCGTCTGCCGGTCCATCCCGGCCATCTCGTCCTGCCAGGCCAGCAGGCCGGCTGCCACGAACAGGTCCACGATCGGCAGTTCCGCGTGGCCCGGCACGAAGCCGTGGTCGGAGACCACCACCACGGCGGTCCGCTCGTCGGCCAGCGCGGCCACGGCGCCCACGAAGTCGTCGGTGATGCGGTAGGCCTCGTCGATCAACTCGGTATAGGTGCGGTTCGTAGCGGCATCCTCGGTGGCTCCCGCGTCGGCGCGGCTCAGCCACATGTGCTCGACGTTGTCCGGGATGTGGGTCTGCGTGAACAGCAGGTCCCAGTCGCGGCCCGCGGTCAGGTGCGCCGCCGCCCGGCCCAGCCAGTCCGCCTGGTAGCGGCACAGGTCCAGCACCGCGCGCTCGCCCGCCGCGCCGAATCGCGTCCCCATCCGCGCGAAGCCCTGCTCGGTGTCGCAGCCGCCGATGTTGGGCAGGAACGGCCCGACCGCCTCCGTCAGCTCCGAGGCGAGCGCGGCCGGGTGCGTCCAGTCGCCGTTGTCCGGAAAGACGTTGGTGCTGTACAGGGTGAGCTCGCGCGCGTCCGGAGACAGCGCCAGCAGCGCGAACCGCACATGGCCCTCCGCAGCGGAGCCGCCGTACCGTACCGGCAGCCACGACGACCACTCGCCCGGAGTCAGGCTGGCCAACGGCTCGGAGGCGTCCTTTTCAGCCGTTATCAGCACGCGCTCGTACTCCGTGCCCGAGCCCGTGGCCAGGGCGTGCCAGCGCACCCACTCGGGGCCGTAGCGATCCTGCAGGCGGCGTCCCTCGACGATCTGCCGATCGGCGATCCGCCCCAGCTCGATCGGGAACTCCAGCGGCGTCGCCTCGCCCGCCGGCAGCGAGCGCCAGCCCGTTGCCGGCCGCGGGGTGATGCGCGGCACCCCATCCGGCGCGGTGGAGAAGATCTTCGGGATCTCCAGCGCATGCCGGCACTCGTGGATGTGGCAGCCGTCCACGACGACGTCGGCGCCACGCGCCGGCAGGCCCCCGGGGTACTTGAGCAGCACGCTCTTGCGGCCGGCGCGGGCGGCGGTCTCCCACAGGAACTCCGCCCGGCAGGACTCGGTGGTGAAGCCGTTGGTGGTACGCGACAGCGGGTCGCCGGCATGATGGATTCGGAACTGCGGGATGCCGTGCGTGCCCACCCAGGCGCCGGTGGCCAGGCTGGTCCAGTTGGCCGGCGTCAGCGTCGGGACCGCGACGAAGGCATTGCGCGCGTACGTGCCCGCGGCGATGAGCCGCGCCAGGTTCGGCATGGCCCCGGCGGCGATCAGCCGGTGCGCCCACGGCTTGATCAGCCCGTCCAGGCCGATGACGATGGTCCGTTCGGTCACGCCGTCACACGTGGAAGCCGCCCAGGATCCACCAGAGCTGGATGTAGTGCGGCGGCGAGCCCAGGCAGAACCGCCGGCCGGTGCCGACGTCGCGGCAACCGTAGCAGGAGCCGTCGGGGTCGCGCATCGCGTCCATCCATCCCGCCAGATACCGGTAGTGGTCGGTGCCGGTATAGACCTCTTCGCCGGCGGCCAGATCGAACATCCGCATCGCCACCGCCAGCGCCCCGTTGGCGCGGATGTCCACGTGCTCGCCCAGCTCCTTGATGTGGCGGACGTCCCGGTGATCGTGCTCGTACCGCCACGACTCGTCGGCCAGGAAGGCGTCGATCGCCGGGCCGATCGTCCCGCGCAGATGTTCCGTTCCGGTGGTGGCCAGCAGCAGGTGCATGCGGACGGCGGTCACGAACGGGAAGTCGAGCGCCGCCCCCGGCACCAGCCCGGCGCGCACCCAGTCGACGATCGGGCGCGCCGCCTGCCAGTACTCCGGGAACTCCTCACGCCACAGGAAGCTGGCCAGCGCCACCCACTCCGGGGTCATGTGGTGCAGGGCGGCAGGATCCCCGAACCAGGCGCCGGCCTGCATGCGATCGAACGACGTGCGCACGCTGGCGGCGAACCGGCGGTCGCCGGTGATCCGGTGGTACACGCCCAGGTAGTACAGGACGATCGGGTTGGTGTAGGTGGTGTCGGCCCGGGTCAGCTCGTCACGCCAGTCGATGGGCAGACCGCGGTAGACGGGAAACTGGCACCAGCGCCCCACCGACCACAGCGCGCCGTCGACCCGCTCGGCCAGGATCCGCTCCAGCATCGCCTCGGCCACGTCCATGCAGCGCTGCCGGCCCAGCAGGTGGCCGGCGATCGCCAGGGTGGCGGCCAGCTCCGCCCGGTAGGCGATGCTCTCGGCCCAGAGGGCTTCCGGCGGCACGTAGCGCCAGTCGCGTACGCGACCGATCACGCGGTCGCAGACCGCCTCCGCCGCCTCCCGGCGCGCGGCGTCGATCCGCTCGGCTGCGCTCCCATCGGGACGCATGGCCCAACCATACCACCTGAGTCACCGCATCATGGTTCGGATCTCCCCGGATCCGCGTGTGAAGGCGCGCCACGCAGGGAGGTTTGCGGATAGAGTTGGGGTTCCGAAGCGAGGGGCACCGCCAACATGGACGCCGGCACGAGTGACAAGAACCTGGACTACCTGTTCGACCTCCGAGGCTACCTGGTCCTCAAGGGTGCGATCGGCCGCGACGATCTCGCGGAGATGAATCGCTGGGTGGACGATCACTGGTCCTACGTGGAGAACCCCCCGGTGGAGGCCGCCGGGGTTGGGGAAGTGCGGCCTGACTGCTGGATCGGCCACGTCGAGTTGCACAGCTATGGGCCGGACGACGGCGTCAACTTTCAGAGCATCGTGGAAGGCGGCGCGGTGTTCGAACGGCTCATCGACCATCCGGCGTGGCTGCCCCTGGTCACGCGCTTCATCAATCCCATCAACAGACTCTCCATCCACGAGAACCTGCTCAACGTGCGCGGTCCGGGCGGCTTCCTCTACATCCACTCCGGCGGGCACATGCCTATCAGCTACATGACCTTTCGCCAGCACAACACCGGCGAGTGGATGGTCGGTCAGATCAACGTGATGATGGCGCTGCACGACATCGGCCCCGGCGACGGTCCCACGGTGCTGGTTCCGGGCAGTCACAAGGTGACCGAGGTCCATCCCCGGCTGGCAGTCGACGGCGCCCCCATAGCCGCCGCCAGCCACGAACGGGAGGCGGCCGGCACCGCGCTGGGCATGCAGGAGGTCTACCTGGAGGCCGGCGACGCCCTGATGTTCACCGACGCGGTCACGCACGGCTCGGCGCGGCGGACCGCAGCCGGCTACCGCCGCACCGTGCTGTACCGGTACTCGCCGCGATTCGTGCGCACCCGCTTCAACTACGAGCCGTCGACGGCGCTGCTGCGCCGCCTGACCCCGGAACGGCGATCGATCCTGGAACCGATTCCGCCGCGCCGCCCGCCGTCGTGATGCGCCTCTGCTCCTGATCGGCCGCCGGGAGGCCGCGGGACCTGCGCTTGCACCCCCTCGCCCGCCATGCCACGATCATTCTCGTTATGTCTATATCCACAGATTCGGATTCGACAGAAAGCTTCGCTCGAAGAGGGCCGCGCAGGCTTCTCATCGCCCTGATCGGCATCGCCTTGGTGGCGCCGATCGCAGTCGCCGACACCGAGGACTGCAACGGCATCGATCGGGAGATCGTATTCGCCGGACTGGACTGGAACAGCGCCCAGTTACACAACTACATCGCCGGAACGATCCTGCAGGCCGGATTCGGCTGCGAGTTCACGGACATCCCGGGATCGACCATTCCCATGGTGCAGGGCTTGGTCCGCGGCGACATCGACATCAACATGGAGATCTGGTTCAACAGCGCGCCGGACCTCTACCACGAAGCCGCGGAGGCCGGTGACGTCGTCGACCTCGGGCTGAACATGAACGCGCTCGAAATATCGTTCCTCGTCCCGCGCTACGTGATCGAGGGCGACGCCGATCGCGGCATCGAGGCGATGGCGCCAGACCTGAAGACGGTCGAAGACCTGAAGATGTATGCCGAAGTGTTCGAGGATCCCGAAGAGCCCGGCAAGGGCCGCTTCTACAACTGCATCATCGGCTGGCAATGCGAGCTCATCAACAACGACAAGATGATGACGTACGGCCTGGAAGAGCACTTCACCAACTTCCGTCCCGGCGCCGGGCCGGCACTTGCAGCCTCCCTGGCGGGAGCCTATGAGAAGGGAGAGGCGTGGCTCGGCTACTACTGGGGTCCCACCTGGGTGCTCGGCAGCTACGACATGGTGATGATCGAGGAACCGGACCATTCCGATGAGTGCTGGGTGGACGGCGACCGCGGCTGCGCGTTCCCGCCGTCGATCGTCAACGTCGCCGTCAGCAAGGATTTCGCCGACGCCGCCTCCGAGGGAATGGTCGAGTTCCTGCGCGCGTACGAGATGGATCAGATCCTGGTCAGCCAACTGCTGGCGTACATGAGGGACAATGACGCCGATGCCACCGACGCCGCCCACCACTTCCTGGAAACCCAGACCGACCTGTGGACCGGGTGGGTGTCCGAAGAGGTCGCCGGCCGCGTTCAGGATTCGCTCCACTAAGGAGGCCGACGCTTGTCGGCCGACACGACGTGATGCTGGACGGGGGTACCGCAGGGTGCCCCCGTTCTTGCATCTGACCCTTAGGACTTTGTTGATCTGAGCATGTGGTTTAGAGAGTGCGTCGGTAGCCTCGGCGGCATTCTCCAGGCGTTTCCCGAGGGGTGCCAGATACCGCTCCGGGAGTGGACCAACGCCGGTGTCAAGTTCGCGCTGAACAGGTTCGGCACCGTGTTCGACGCCGTCAGCGACCAGATCACGCTGGTGCTGCGGTACGTCGAGCTGTCGCTGCTCTGGGTCCCGTGGTGGCTGATCGTCGCCGTCATCGGCCTGGTCTCGTGGCACGCGTCGCGACACCGGCTCATGACGCTCGGCCTGGTCGCCTCCCTCTTCGTCATCGGCATGATGGGGTTGTGGGACGACACCATGCGGACGCTGGCGTTGATGCTGGTCGCCACGTCGATCACGGTGGTGAGCGGCATCCCGGTCGGCATCCTGATGGCCACCAACCGGTGGGTGCGCGCGGTCGTGAGCCCGATCCTGGACGCGATGCAGACCCTGCCTCCCTTCGTCTACCTCATTCCGGTGGTGTTCTTTCTGGGGCTCGGCAATGTTTCGGCGATCTTCGCGATCTGCGTGTACGCCGTGCCGCCGATGGTGCGGCTCACCAACCTGGGCATCCGGCTGGTGGACCGATCCACTATCGAGGCCGCTGACGCCTTCGGAGCGACCCGCCGCCAGATCCTGTGGGGCGTGCGCATGCCGCTGGCGATGCCGGCCATCATGACCGGCGTCAACCAGTCGATCATGATGGCGCTGGCGATGGCCGTGATCGCCTCCATGATCGGCGCCCGCGGCCTGGGGGCCAACGTGCTGCGCGGAGTCAACAACGGCGACGTCGGGTTCGGGCTAGAGTCCGGGCTGGCCGTCCTGGCCCTGGCCGTGATCCTGGATCGCGTGACGGCCGCCTACGGCGCTCGTCTGGACCCGACACAGACCCTGAAGACCTAGGCCGCAATGGAGCACGACAGTGGGACCTGACAACGGCGCCGGCTCGGGTAACGACATCGGCTCGGGCAGCGGCATCGCCGACCCGAGCGACATCGAAGTACGCAACCTGTACAAGATCTTCGGCCAGCGTCCCCAGGAGGTGATGGCGCAGGTCGAGGCGGGTGTGAGCAAGGAAGACATCCTGGATCGAACCGGCCACACCGTCGGGCTGGACGACGTGACCCTGCGCATCGAGGGCGCGGAGACCTTCGTGGTGATGGGGCTGTCCGGAAGCGGCAAGTCCACCTTCGTGCGCTGCGTGAACCGCCTGATCGATCCGACGGCGGGCCAGGTGCTGATCGACGGCGCCAACGTCGTGGAGATGGACACCGCGGAGATCACGGCGCTGCGCCGCACCAGGATGAGCATGGTGTTCCAGAGCTTCGGACTGCTCCCGCACCGCAACGTGGTCCAGAACGTCGCATACGGCCTGAGGGTGCAGGGGGTGCCCAAGGAGGAGCGGCTGGAGCGCGCCGCCCGGTGGATCGAGGTCGTGGGGCTGCAGGGCTACGAGCGCATGCGGCCGCGGCAGCTCTCGGGAGGCATGCAGCAGCGGGTAGGTCTGGCGCGGGCGCTCTGCACCGACCCGGAGATCCTGCTGATGGACGAGCCGTTCAGCGCGCTGGACCCCCTGATCCGGCGTGACATGCAGGACGAGTTGATCCGCCTGCAGCGCGACCTGCGCAAGACGATCGTGTTCATCACCCACGACCTGGACGAGGCGCTGCGCCTCGGCGACCACATCGCCATTCTCAAGGACGGCAAGGTGGTGCAGGTCGGCGCACCCATCGACATCATCACCAACCCGGCGAACGACTACGTCGAGGAGTTCGTACGAGACGTCAATCGTGCGCGCGTGCTCACCGCCTGGGCGGCGATGGAGCACGTCACCCCGGTGGACGTGAACACCTCCCCCGACCAGGCGGCGGCCGATACGACCGGCAACGGCCGGAGAATCGTATTCGTGACCGACGGGGAGAACCGCTATCGCGGCTACGTGGAGGTCGACGACATGCCGGACGCCGTCACGCGCGGCGACGCCGATCTCAGCCGGATCCTGCGCGACAACGCCCCGACGGCCCGTGGCGACCAGTGCCTGGACGAGCTCCTGGCGGTGTCGGCCGACAGCCGGGTGCCGATCGCCGTGCTCGACGACGAGCGCCGTTTGCTGGGAGAGCTGACCCGCCAGAGGACGCTGTCCGCCCTGGCCGGCGACTGCGAACTGGAGAACGTGACGCCCGAATAGCGACGCCCCGCAGGGTGGGACGCGCCTCTACCACCCGTCCGGGAGCCCGCCGGCCACGTTGAGGGCGAGCGACGGGTCGTTGACCGCCCGGCATGCGCGTCCGTCGAACGTGAGCCAGAGTCCTTGCAACTCGGCTGCGAGCGCCACGTAGCAGGCGTCATAGCCGCTCAGTCCCTTGCCGACCAGGGCAGCCGCCCGCTCTGCGACCGCGCCGGTCATCGGGTAGCGCAGAGGACCCGACTCCACGAGCGGCAGAAAACCTTCGACGTACACCGACCGGGAGTCGGAGCGGGTTCGGGCCAGGACTGCGAATACCTCGTAGAAGAACAACTCCGGCATCGCGAACTCCTCCGGCGCGGCGAGCAGCCGGTCGAGAACGAGTTCGGCGTGGGGCTGGTCCCCGTCAGCCACGAACCACCGCACGGCGACCGACGCGTCCAGGACATACCTCACGCCGGTTCGTAACCGCGTAGCCGCCGCAGCAGTTGGACGGTGTCGACCCCACCTGACGCCGGAGCCCGCATCCGGCGAACCCTTTCGAGCAGCTCCCGCCGCCTCTCCTGCGCCTGGTATTCGATGAAGCGGCGCTCGAAGTCGTCGAGAGAGATCAGCACGGCGCGCGCGGTTCGGCCCTTGTTGATGACGATCGGCTCCCCGGTGCTGTCCAGGTCGTCGAGGATCCGGCCCAGGTTGTTGCGCACGTCGAGCGCGCTTACGGCGTTCATGAACATACCGTACTCAGATCATGAGGTTGTGTATACCCATGTTGGTACCACGATAGGCACTATACTCTCACGACCATGTGGCGGTGAGCTCGGCGACGCCGAAACCGGCGGGCATGTCCACGAACGAGTGGCGCATGCGCTCGGCCTGGAAGCCGGGCATGAAGCCCTCCTCGTCGTTGTTCAGCCGCGCTTCCATCGGCGCGAAGCGCTGCCACAGCAGGTCCGCCTCTTCCGCGGTGAACCGTTCGGCGAATCGCGGGCCGTAGTTCAGGGTGATCGGATGATGGGTAGCGCTTGCGGCCGCGACCCGTTCGGGGACGGTGGACCGCAGCTCCGGACGCTTGCAGAGCCTGATGAACAGCGCCGCCTTGCTCAGGAACACCGTCTGCAGCAGCTTGCCCTTCTCCGCCACCCGGGGCCGCAGCTCCGCCAGCCCCCGGTCGTAGGCCGCGGCGTCGCCGGCCAGAGCCGCGCGCAGCGCGGCCTCAGTGCCGTCCTTCTTGCCGTCGCACGCGCGCCGCCAGCGCAGGAACCTCTCCTGCGCCGGTGGCTGCAGGTGCCGGACGAACGGATCGTCCTCCCGGAACGCGAAGGGTGAAAAGCCGCCGTGCACGGTGCGGCGCAGCCTGGCGCTGTAGTTGCTGCCCCAGTGCAGGATCGGCGTGATGTAGACGACGCCGTCGCCGGCGCGCAGATGGGTCTGCACGGCGTCGGGCAGCGGCCGGCGGTCGTCCTCCAGCAGCAGGCGGTTCTCCCGGTCGGTATTCACGCGGACGTGCGTGCCCGGCATGACCCACAGCACGTCGTCGTCGTACAGCGGGATGTTCCACTGGATGTAGGCGGGGCCGTTCTCGACGATGTCGTCGATGTAGCCGCGCAGGGGCGCGGTGTCGATCGGGTGGATGTCGCGGTGCCAGTTGGCCGGACCGTGGTCGCGGACCGGGCTGCACATCATCATCAGCTCGGTGGCGCCGGCGTCCTCGACGCCCAGCAGCCGGTCGGCCACCGCGCGCAGCCGGTCGCGGGTCCAGATCTCGACCGCCGCCGCGCAGCTCCCGTCCACCTGCGCGCCGAGCTCGCGCGACAGGTGCAGGCGCGGCTGCCGCGCGGTCTCCCACATGCCGCCGGGCGGGTCTCCGGGTGCGCGCTCGGCGGCCCACACCGCCCGCTGGCGCTCCACCAGGACCTCGTAGGCGCGGCGCACCTCAGGCAGCCGGGCCGGCTCGATCACCTCGGGAACGACCAAGTATCCCTCGCGGAGGAAACGGTCGCGATCGACGTCTGTGGCGAGGCCCTTGCCCGTCGTGCCGTTGTCAGGTGCCATGTCTCAATTCCTCCTCGCTCCGTCTCGACTCGTCATGTTCGAGCCGGATTCCACCAGCCGGAGCGGATCGTGCTGGTCACGAACCACGCCGCAGTTGCTCCCGGAGTTCGTCCCTGATCCGCCGGTGGGCGCCGTCGGACCACAGATCCTCGAGCTCGTCGGGGTCGCGCTCCAGGTCGAAGAGCTGCCCCTCGCCCGTGCCCGGATATTCGACCAGCTTGTGGCGCTCGTCGCGCACCATCAGCAGTTGCCCGACCGCCTGAAGCATGGAGCTGGCGGCGTGCTCGGAATGGACGTAGCGCCGCCGCGCCGCGTCCGCGCGCCCCTGCAGGTGCGGCAGCAGCGACACGGCGTCCATCTTCGCCGGCGACGCGGCGCCGGCCAGCTCCAGCACCGTGGGGCCGATGTCGAACCCCTGCGTCAGGGCGTCGCAGGCGCGGCCCCCGCCGAAGCGTTCGGGGCTCCATACCACCAGCGGCACCCGCACCGACGAGTCGTACATGTTCCACTTCCCGACCAGGCCGTGGTCGCCCAGGCAATCGCCGTGATCGGAGGTCAAGATCGCCACCGCGTCGTCCAGCAGTCCACGCCCTTCCAGGCGCTCCAGGATGCCGCCGACCTGTTCGTCGATCATGGTCATGTTGGCCAGGTAGTAGGCGCGCTGCCGGTGGCGCTGCCCGGCCGGCGCCACCGGATCGAAGGCGATGGAGTCGACCATGCGCTCGACCAGGCGGGCGCGCAGCGCGTGCAGGGTCGACGGCTGCCGGTCGATCTCCGCCTGCGTGGCCGGCAGGATGGGCAATTCGCGCTCCAGGTAGGGCTGCGCGTAGCGCTCGATCGGGTCGTACGGCGGATGCGGGCCGGGAAAACCGATCTGCAGGAACAGTGGCTCGTCGCCCACGTCCGGCGCACGGTCGATCCAGCGCCGCGCCAGCTCCCCCACGAATACGTCGGCATGCAGCTCCTCCGGCAGCCGCCACTCGAAGGCGCCCTGCCGTTCGGCCACGTCCGGCCACGCCTGGTAGAACGGCTTCTCCGGACGCTCCAGGCCGTGCACGGCCAGCGCCTTGTCCCACTCGTCGTCGAACGCCTGCGGGTTGCTGCTCCACTCAGGCTCGGCGCGGCCGCGCTGCTTGTTCTCCACCACGAACTGCTCGTGGAAGCCGTGCATCTCCGGGTGCGGCTCGGCGTGCATCTTGCCGACGCTCACGCAATGGTAGCCGGCCGCGCGCAGGTCGTGCACCCAGGTGCGGGGCCACGGGTCGCTGTTGCGCAGCGCGCCGGCGTTGTGCGGGTAGAAGCCCGTGAACAGGCTGGCGCGCGACGGCCCGCACGACGGCCCGGTCACGTGGCACCGCGAGAAGCTCACTCCCTCGCGCACCAGCCGGTCGAGGTGCGGCGTGTCGACGTGGGGATACCCCAGCGCGCCCACCGTCTCGTAGCGCTGCTGATCGGTGATGATCAGGATGATGTTGGGACGGCGGGCTCCGTCTGGAGTCCTCATTGCGGCGACAGCATCGCCGGTGCCGCCATTTTCTTCCACCCGCCCCAATACCCACCCTTTCGGCTCGGAGTCTTTCGTCCCTTGCCGGTGACGCGGCAAGTTCGACAGACTCCGAGCCACACACATCATGGCAAAGGGACAATCAACTCGGACGGCGATCTCGCCGACCCGCGCCGAGAACTACGCGGAGTGGTATCAGCAGGTGGTGCGCGCCGCCGACCTGGCGGAGCTGTCGCCGGTGCGCGGCTGCATGGTGATCAAGCCGTGGGGCTACGCGCTGTGGGAGAACATGCAGCGCGTGCTCGACGGCATGTTCAAGGACACCGGCCACACCAACGCCTACTTCCCGCTGTTCATTCCGCTGCGCTACCTGGAGCGCGAGGCCGAGCACATCGAGGGGTTCGCCAAGGAGTGCGCGGTGGTGACCCACCACCGGCTGGAGCCGGGCCCGGAGGGCGGGCTGGTGCCGGCGGGCGAGTTGGATGAGCCGTACGTGGTGCGGCCCACCAGCGAGACGATCATCGGCGAGATGTACGCCAAGTGGGTGCAGTCCTACCGGGACCTGCCGATCCTGATCAACCAGTGGGCGAACGTCGTGCGCTGGGAGCTGCGCCCCCGCCTGTTCCTGCGCACCGCCGAGTTCCTGTGGCAGGAAGGCCACACGGTCCACGCCACCGCCGAGGAGGCCGTCGAGGAGACCCTGCGCATGCTCGGCGTGTACGCGGACTTCGCCGAGCACTACATGGCGATGCCGGTGCTGCGCGGCGAGAAGACCGCGGGCGAGCGCTTCCCCGGAGCGGTCAACACCTACGCCATCGAGGCGATGATGCAGGACCGCAAGGCGCTGCAGGCCGGCACCTCCCACTTCCTGGGTCAGAATTTCGCCAAGGCGTGCGACATCAGCTTCAGCGACCGCGACGGAGCGCTCGTGCACGCCTGGACCACCTCGTGGGGAGTGTCCACCCGGCTGGTCGGCGGCCTGATCATGACCCACGGCGACGACGACGGCGTGGTGCTGCCGCCGCGCCTGGCGCCGCAGCAGGTGGTCATCCTGCCGATCTACAAGGATTCCGAGCAGCGCACCGCGGTGCTGGGCGCCTGCGACGCGCTGAAGCGTGAGCTGACGGATGCGCGCCATGCCGACGAACCGCTGCGCGTCCAGATCGACGACCGCGACCTGCGCGGCGGCGAGAAGAACTGGCACCACGTCAAGCGAGGCGTGCCCGTCCGTGTCGAGATCGGGCCGCGCGACCTCGACGCCGGGGTGGTGTCGGTGGCGCGCCGCGATCAGCCGCCTCGCGAGCGGCAGTCGCTGCCGCGAGAGCGTTTCGCCGCCGAGGCGCCCGCGGTGCTCGGCCAGATTCAGGACGGGCTGCTGGAGCGCGCGCGCGCGTTCCGCGACGCCCACACGGAGCGGGTCGAGGACCTGGGAGCGTTCGAGGATTACTTCCGGGACGAGGAGCGCTCCGGCTTCGCCATCGCCCCCATGGCCGCCGAAGCCGAGGAAGACGGCGCGTCCCAGGAGCTGCTGAAGCGGCTGAAGATCACCCCGCGCTGCATCCTGAGCTCCGAAGGCGACAACGGGACGGCTTCACCGGCCGGCCGGACGTGTGCCTTCACGGGCGCGCGCGGCGCAGCCGAGGTGGTGTTCGCCCGCTCGTACTGAGTCGCCCTGACGCTGCGAAACTCAGGCCGCAGGCTGGTGGCCGCGGCACCGGGACACGGCTGCCGAACGATCCTAAACAACCTTCGCATACTTGACTTAAATCATTTATCATATGATATTTACGTCATGTCAACGCATTCCTCTTACGCCCCGGTCACCTCCACCGTCGCCGGCCTGTCGGACGACCAGTTGCTGGAGCAGACCCGCAAGCTCGCAAGCCTTGACCACCAGATCCATGTCTTCGTCATCGATCACCTGTGCGAGATCGAAGCTCGCCGGGCCTACCTGGACCGCGGCTTCTCCAGCCTGTTCGACTACGTGAAGCGCGGGCTCGGTTACACCGACGCCTCCACTTGGCGGCGGATCGGCGCCATGAAGCTGTGCGCGCGGCTCGACGGCGTGCGCGAGCGGCTCTGGGACGGCTCGCTCACCCTGGACGCGGCCGCCCAGTTGCAGGCCGCCTTCGAGCGGCGGGAGCGAGAGCGATCGCGCCAGACGCGCGGGGCCGGGACCGTGGCCGGCTTGGCTCTGCGGCCGGACGGCTCGGCGCGGCCGGTGCGCGCACCGTCGGCCCAGGGGAATCCGGCGCCGAAACCAAGCCCGGGACCGGTGCTGGACCTGTCGGCGCAGCAGGCGCTGGTGAACCAGGCGGTCGGCAAGAGCACGCGCGAGGTGGCGAAGATGCTGGCCGACGTGGATCCCGCGCTGGCGGTGCCGGCCGATCGGATGCGGCCGATGGGCCAGGGGCGCTGGGAGCTCAAGGCGGTCATCGACGCGGAGTGTCAGCGCGGGCTGGAGCAACTCCGGGGACTGCTCTCGCACATCGATCCGCGCATGACGCTCGGGCAGCTCGTGGAACGGCTGGTCCGCGAAGGCCTCGACCGCCACGATCCGGCTCGTCCGCCGCGCCGTGGCCGTGCCCGCAGCGCTGCCGCGGGCGCCGACCGACCTCCGACAACTCAGCAGAGGGCGAGCTCCGACGGGGCTGCCGCGTCGGAGCCGAAGCGGGCCGTCACGCTCGCGGACGCAAGGACTACGGCGGCGAAGACGCAGCCGGCAGGCTCATGCCGCGGCGTGCCGTCACCGGCGCAGCGACCCGCGCAGGTGGCCGGCGCCGACAGCATGCCCGCAAACAGGCGGCTGAACGCGGACCGCCGCACCACTTCGGCGCCGAAGACGGGGCGGGGCTCGGACGGTCGGGCGCCGTCCGCAGAAAGCCGACGGCACGGGCCACCGACATCTTCACTTCGGCGCCGAAGGAAGCTGCATGAGGACCGCCCATGTGAGCGTCGTGGACGCGCCGCGCAACATCGTCAGCCGTCGATCGCGACCCGAACTCCAGGCGACCCAGGTGCCGCCCAACCCGCTCGCGCCGGACGCGAAGCGTCTCAATGCTGTCTATTAATTAATCTTCATTAACATTATATTCCAAGATAAATTCCCCTCCTTTCGCCGCCTCGGTGTCCGAAGATGGGTTGGTTCCGCATCCTCCGGTTGGATCTCGCGACCTCCATAACTGCCCGAAAATGACTCCGCCGATCCCGGATGTTCCAGGGCGATCCCACGCTGACAGAGGACTGGTGATCCTGTGAATGAGTCGATAG
>JAPPNY010000117.1 GCA_028818385.1 Spirochaetaceae bacterium | reverse complement strand
TCGCCCCATGATCCCAACCTGCCTCAAACCGTCCGCCCCGGCTGAATAGTTACGATCGATACAGCTATATGGGCCACCCGTGATGAAGACCACGATCGACATTTCCGACGATCTTCTTGCCCGGGCGAAGGAGCTTTCCGCGCGGGAGGGCTCAACCCTGAAGGACTTGGCGGAGGAGGGGCTGGAGCTTGTCATCGAGCGTCACACGAATCGGTCCAGGGCCTGCATCCGCCCGGTGGTGGTCGACGGCGCCGGACTCTCCGACCGGTTCCGCGGAGCGTCCTGGGCGGAGATACGGGCCGAGATCTACGGGGGCGAGACCGGAAGCCCCGGCGGTCCGGCACGCGGGCCGAGCGAGTGATCGCAGTCGACACCAACATCCTGGTGTATGCCCATCGAGCGGATTCCGAGTGGCACCAGCCCGCCCTCCGGCACCTGACGGGTCTTGCGGAGGGCAATTCGAGATGGGCCGTGCCATGGCCGTGCGTCCACCATGCGGTAACGCTCCTGTGGACGGCGGACCGCGATCTCTCCCGATTCGGGGAGATCAAGACCTTCAATCCTTGCGCGGTAGGCCGAAGTCAGCCGTAGGAGCGGCGCGAACGAGCGCGCCCCGACCTGCGGAGCTCCTCGCCTAGCCTCCATGCGGCACGAGTCCCCGTGGCCGATCGGCCCCGCCGACGTCGATGGCATCTTGTACGACATCCGTCCCCTGCGCGTGGCGGTGATCGGCGACTTCTGCCTCGACGTCTATCTGGTGCTCGATCCGGCCGCCGCCGAGGTCTCCGTCGAAACCGGCCTGCCGACCCGCCCGGTCGCCGAGCAGCGCTACTCGCTCGGCGGCGCCGGCAACGTGGCGGCCAATCTTGCCGCGCTCGGCTGCGCGGAGGTGTGCGCCTTCGGCGTGATCGGCGGCGACCCGTTCGGGGCGGAGATGGCGCGCATCCTGCATCGAACCGGGATCGACACCGGCGGCCTGCTGATCCAGGGCGGGGAGTGGGACACGTGCACCTACACCAAGGTGCTCGAAGCGGGCGACAAGGGACAGCGAGAGTCCAACCGCATCGACTACGGCGCCTTCAACCGGCTGCAGCCGGGTACCGCGGACCGGCTCGCCGGGCGGCTCGCCGGCGCACTCGCGGACGGGCATGTCGATGCCGTGATCGTCAATCAGCAGGTGCGTCACGGCGTGCACACTGATCGCCTGCGGCGCAGCCTGCGGGACTTGATCCGCCGGCACCCGGACGCGCCGTGGGTGACCGACAGCCGGGACTTCGCGGACGACTTCGCGGGCACGGTCCGGAAGCTCAACGAAGCCGAGGCCGTGGCCGCGGCAGGCGGTCCGCTCGCCTCCGGCGACCGGCTCCGGTCCGCTCCGGCGGCCGCGCGAGAGCTGTTCCAGCGGTGGAAAACGCCGGTGTTCGTCACGCGCGGGGAGCGTGGCTGTCTGGCGTGCGACGGCGGCGGAGTGATCGAGCTGCCGGCGCCGAAGATGCCGACCGACGTCGACCCGGTCGGCGCGGGCGACGCGTTCCTGGCCGGCCTTACCGCCGCTCTGGCGGCCGGCCGTGAGCCCGGTGCGGCAGCGGCGTTCGCGGGACTGACTGCCGGCGTCACCGTCACCAAGCTGCACCGCACCGGCACCGCCTCGCCCAGCGAAATAGGAGAGCTGGCGCGCAGGCAGCGTCAGTAGTGGTAGCGGCACTGGACGACGAGGCACCGACCTTCCGTGAACCGGTATACCAGGCGGTGCTCCTTCGTGATCCGGCGCGACCAGTAGCCGGCCAGCTCATGCTTCAGCGGCTCCGGCTTGCCGACCCCATGAAAGGGATCTCGCAGGGACTCCTCGATCAGCCGCGCGATGCGGCGGGCCACCGCTCGGTCGTGCTGAATCCAGTACTGGTAGTCCGCCCAGGCTTGCGGGGAGAACGCGATGGCTGCCGGGTCTTGCCGGCTCACCGCCGCTCTGAGATTTCCCCGTCGACGAGGTCGGCTTGCACGACGTTGCCCGCTTCAACGTCGGCGATGGCGGCGCGCAGGCGTTCCGCGTTCCGCGGTGAGCGCAGCAGATGGAAGGTCTCCATCGTCGCGTCGTACTCGGCCTTGGACAGCATGACCACCGGGTCGCCGGTCGTCCGCGTGATGACTACCGGGACCCGATCCTCGGTCACGCCGTCCATCAACGACTTGAGGTTCTGCCTCGCCTCGGTGTAGTTCGTGATCCGTTCAGTCTCCATGCGTGCCCCCCTGAGCCACCAAGCTCTCTGTACTGGTTATTGTACGTACAGACATTCGTGCGTCAATCATCCCCGAGTGTAGTGAGGCTGAATGGATCATCCATCGTGGTATGGTGAGGTGCTTCATTCGTGGGGGAACATGGCTGTCGATAGTGCCGCAGCCGCACGCTGGGTCGTCGCGCGACGGCTGCGACGACGTGAGGCGCTCCGGCGCCGGTTGCAGTCGGCCCAGAAAGACGCGGCCCGTATCATCGCCATGATCGTCGCGGAGCACCGGCCACGGCGGATCTACCAGTGGGGATCGCTCGTGCACACTGAGCGGTTCACGGAGATCTCCGACATCGACATCGCCGTCGAGGGAGGGCGTTGCGACGAGCACCTTCTTGCGAACATCCGGTCCCGGGCGGATGCGATGACCGACTTGCACGTCGATCTGGTCGTCATGGAGCGGCTCGACCCGGGGAGGGCCGACCTCATCCGGCGCTTCGGCGCCGTGACTTGGCAGGCCGGCGAACATGGCTGACCGGGGCCTCGACGAGTTGATCGCCGAGCTCGCGCAGGCGCGGGAGCGGCTGCAGGCGATCTACGCAAAGCTCGGCCATGCGCGGGAGAAGACGGTGCCGCGCATCGGCCGGACCGATGACGCAGCGCTGGTCGTCGCCGGTTACCTGGAAACCTGGTACACGGCCCTGGAGACGTTCTTCGTCCGCGTATCCGGCTACTTCGAGAACAACCTGCCGCCGGCGCGGTGGCATTCGGCCCTGCTGGAAAACATGACCCTCGAGTTAGAAGGGCTGCGGGCAAGGGTCGTCGGGGAGCGCAACCTGGTTCGCCTGCGCGAACTGCTCCGGTTCCGGCACTTCCGTCGGTACTACGTGGAGATGGAGTACGACTGGGCTCGCATCGACTTCCTGCTCGCGACCCTGGACGAGGCTCACCCAGCCGTGATGAGCGATCTCGAAGCGTTCGGCGCCTTCCTCCGCGACGTCCGCGACCGCGCCGGCGACGACTAGCGTCGGCGGAGACCCTGCCTACCTTCCGTTGGGGGTCGCGCCGTCGGGCGGCAGCCGGCGCTTGCGGCGCATGCGTTCGTAGGACTCCGGCGTGCCGTCGTGGAACGAGCCGAACCACCGGTCGAACGGGATGCCCGTGGTGCCGTAGTTGCACTCGAAGTGGCGATGGTGCAGGTAGTGGAAGTAGTTGTCGATTGACAGCCGCGTGTCCGAGTCCTTCTTGAGCACGAGCTGGTCGAAGCCGGCGTGCCCGACCGCCGGACCGATGGCGGGACGCTGCATCAGGTACAGCATGTGGATCGGGTGGGACGGCACCACCAGCAGGATGATCCAGCGCGTGAAGTAGAGCAGGTGCTCGATCGGGTGCATGGACAGGCCCGACCAGGGGCCGACGTTGGTGTTGCGATGGTGCAGGTAGTGCGCGGCCTTGTAGAGCGGCTTCCAGTGCGTGATGCGGTGGACGACGTAGAAGTGAAAGTCCTGCCAGAAGGGCAGCACCAGGAAGAACGCGAAGTGCCACACGGGGTTGGCGCGCAGATCGGCGAACGGCAACACGCCGTGGCCGTACGCCCAGAGCAGCAGCACCTCGTACAGCGTCCAGATGGTCGCGCCGCTGGCGATGCTCCAGAACATGTTGTCCCACGTCTGGTTGTTGAACAGGAACGCCTTGCTCTTCGTGCTCGGCCAGCGCTTGTTGTACTTGAAGCGCGTGTCCTGCGTGCGGCGCCAGTAGAGCACCACGTGCCAGACGCCGGCGAGCACTATCAGCATCGCCACGTTGCGCGCGTACATCGGCAGGATCCAGTCGGCGCGCAACTGGGTGAAGGTCGTCAGGTCGTGAGCGCCCGGCTGCAGGTATCGCCACGTGACCCAGGCGAGCCCGTAGTAGAACGCCGCGCCGAACGGCCACAGGAATCCCGGAAACCCGATCAGGAAGCGCAGCAGCTTCGCAGGCTGTGGCGGCCAGACGAAGGGCTGGCCCGCCTGCAGCACCCTGGGCACCCATTCGCCTCTGGAGTCCCGCGTCGCCGCGCCGTCGTCGACGCGGGCGTTTGCTTCTTCCGGCGCCCGAACCTGAACGGTGTCAGCCATCGGCACACGATGGTCCGCGTACGCCGTGTTGTCAACGACGCGCACGCCGGTGCCCGGCTCAGACGGCAAGGAACCCTCCGTCCACGGGAACGACCGCGCCGTGCACCATGTCGGCCAGGTCGCTGAGCAGCCAGGCCACGGCGTGCGCCACGTCCAGCGGCCGCGCGAACCGGCCGCGCGGAATTCGGGCCATCATCGGCTCCCGCCTGGCCGGGTCGCTCCATGCCAGGTCCGCCATCGGCGTCAGCGTGACGGTGGGATTGACGGCGTTGACCCGGATGTCGTGTGGGCCCAGCTCCAGCGCCATCACGCGGGTGAGCTGGTCCAGGGCTCCCTTGGAGGCGCCGTAGGCCGCGTGATCGGCCAGCCCTCGCATCGACGCCTGGCTCGACAGGTTGACGATCGCCCCACCGCCGCGCGCGATCATGCCGCGAGCGATCACCTGGGTGACGATCAGGACGGCGCGGACGTTGACCGCCATGGTCGCATCGAAGGCCTCGGCGGTCGTCTCCAGGAACGGCTGCGGAATGGAGATGCCGGCGTTGTTGACCAGCAGATCGGCATCCCCGGCCTGCTCGGCCGCCCGCCGGGCCTCGCGCGAATCGGTCAGGTCGGCGAGGATCGTGCTGCAGCCCATCTCCGCCTGGAGGGTCTCCAGGTCCTCCGCGGTGCGGCTGAGCGCCGTGACCTGCGCCCCGAGCTCGCCGAGCAGCGCGGCGATCTCCCGCCCGATTCCCTTGCCTGCGCCGGTCACCAGCGCGCGCTTGCCGCGGAAGTCGATCTCCATGGCGCCCATCTTCCCGGCCGTCATCCCGCGCCCAGGCCGATCTGCACCTTGACGCTGGTGGGCGGCATGGCGCACGCGTAGTCGAACGCGCGCACGCTCTCGTCGAAGGCGAACGTGTCGGTGATCAGGGGCTTCACGTCGATGCGGCCGCTTGCCATCAGCGCCAGCGCGCGCGGATACACGTGTGCGTAGCGAAAGACGGTCTCGATGCGCGCCTCCTTGACCTGCGCCGCCACCACGTCGAAGGCGACCGGCTCTCCGGGCATGCCGATCAGGACCACCCGGCCGCCCGGAGCCAGCGGTTCGAGCATGCCCGCGGCCGCCGCCGAGCTGCCCGAGCACTCGAACACGATGTCGGCGCCCCAGCCGTCGGTGAGGCCGGCGGTCACCTCCGCCAGGTCCTCCTGTGCGGGGTTCACGGCGGTGACGGGACCGAGCGAGGCGGCCAGCTCAAGCTTGGGCTGCACGGGGTCGGCGATGACGATGCGGCTGCACCCGCCGGCCAGCGCCGCCAGCGCCGTGACCATGCCGATCGGGCCGGCGCCGATCACCACCGCGACGTCGCCCGGCTGGATGCGGGCCTTGGTGGCGGCGTGCATGCCGACCGCCAGCGGCTCGACCATCGCCGCCTCGCCGAAGCCGACGTTGTCGGGAATCCGGAAGGTGAACGCCGCCGGGTGGACGACCGACGGGCGGAGCACGCCGTGCACGGGCGGCGTCGCCCAGAAGCGCACCGCGGGGTCGAGGTTGTAGATTCCCAGGCGGGATGCCCGGCTCGACGGGTCGGGGATGCCCGGCTCCATGGTCACGCGGTCGCCCGCCTGCAGGTGGCGCACCGCGGAGCCCACTTCGACGACGACGCCGGCGGCCTCGTGCCCGAGCACCATCGGCGCGTCCACCACGAACGGCCCGATCCGCCCGTGCTGGTAGTAGTGCACGTCGCTGCCGCAGATCCCGACGGTGTCGATGGCGATGCGCACGTCGTCGGCCGCCAGCGGCTCGTCGAGGTCGATCTCGCGCAAGGCGAGTTGATGTTTCCGCTCCAGCACCAGCGCTTGCATACGCCCTCCTCCGTTCGCGTGCAAGGATAACATCGGAATTCCGCTTTCCCGACCATGAACGAGACGCTCTACAACGGCATCGTCCTGCCGCAGCCGTGGCCGCCGCGAAACGTCGATCCGAGCTCGCGAGATCCGTTGCCGGTTCCGTACCTGGAGCGCCCGCCCGCGGTGATTCCGATCGATCTGGGCCGGCAGCTCTTCGTCGACGACTTCCTGATCTCGGAGACGACGCTGAAGCGCCTGTTCGGCCGGCCCGAGATCCACCCGAGCAGTCCGGTCCTGGTGCCGGCGACCGCGCGCGAGCTGGACGGCGGACAGTGTCCGACGGCGGCCCCCTTCAATGACGGCCTGTGGTACGACCCCGCCGACCGGCTGTACAAGCTGTGGTACCTGTCGGGCTGGATGTCGACGCCCGCCCTGGCGACGAGCGCCGACGGACTCGAGTGGGAGCGCCCGGAGCTGGACGTGGAGCCCGGCACCAACCTCGTCTGGCCCACCAGTCCGACCTACGAGCGGGACGGCTGCGCCGTCTGGCTGGATCTGCACGCCGCCGATCCGGAGCAGCGCTACAAGATGTTCCAGTTCTATCGCAACGGCTCCGACCGGGTGGACCTCGGCGAGGAGGGATGGCTGCAGACCTCTCCGGACGGGATTCACTGGTCGAGACCGGTGGTCACCACGCACGTCGGCGACAACACCTCGTTCTTCCACAATCCGTTTCGCGGGAAGTGGTGCATGAGCGTGCGCCGCGGCTTCGAGGCGATCGCCGCCGACGGGCGCACGTACTACCACCGCATGCGGGCCTACACCGAGTCCGACGACTTCCTCGACGGAGCGGTCTGGAATCGCGACCGCGACGAGGTCCTGTGGCAGCGCGCGGACCGCGCCGACCTGCCGGACCCCACGCGGCCCGACCACCCCGTGGCCCTCTACGACGTGAACGTGACCGCGTACGAGAGTCTTCTGATCGGCCTCTTCGCTATCTTCCGCGGTCCGGAGAACGACATCTGCCAGGTGGAGGGCGTGCCCAAGCTGATGGACCTGGAGCTGGGCTACAGCCGCGACGGGTTCCATTTCAGCCGGCCGGACCGCACCCCGTTCCTGGCCTCGTCACGCCGAATCGGGGACTGGAACCGCGCCTACCTGCACGCCGCGGGCGGTCTCTGCGTGGTGGTCGGCGACGAGCTGCGCTTCTACTTCGCGGGCTTCTCCGGCGATTCGCCGACCCTCGGACCCGGGCAGGCGGGCGACCGCGGCATCAACCGGTACCGCATGTACGCCGGCGCCAGCACGGGGCTGGCCACGCTGCGCCGCGACGGCTTCGCGGCGATGGCCGCCGGCGACGAGGCGGGTTCGCTCGTCACCCGTCCGCTCTCGTTCAGCGGCGCTCACCTGTTCGTCAACGCCGCCTGCGCGGACGGGGAGCTGCGCGTCGAGATTCTGGACGAGAGGGGCAAGGTAGTGCCCGGATACGCGGCCACCGACTGCCTGCCGCTGGCCGGCGACTCGACCCGACACCGGATGGCGTGGCGGGGCGACGCGAGCCTGGCGCGGCTCGCCGGCCGGCCGCTGCGCTTCCGATTTCATCTGTGCCGGGGAGCACTGTACGCCTTCTGGGTGTCCGGAAGCCTCCGGGGCGGGAGCTCGGGCTACGTCGCCGCCGGAGGCCCGGACTTCGACGGCCCCACCGACGCCCGGTCTGATTGACGAAGCGTCGGGAACCGGTCACCGTCGCGCCATGGCAACGGAAACACTGGTCAGCGCGGCGCCGAACGGCTCCGCCGTCAGCCCGGCTCCGCTCGCCCAGGCCGACGTCGACTTCTTTCACGAGAACGGCTTTCTGCGGATTCCGTCCGTGTTCACGCCCGAGGAGAGCCAGGCGCAGGCGGACGACCTCGACCGCCTGGCCCACGACTGGGCGACCATCGACCGGCGCTGGCCGGGGCCCTGGCGCAAGGTCTACATGGACGACGAGGAGGAGAAGGCAGCCAAGCTCGAAGCCATGCACGAGCTGCACTTCTACTCGCGGGCGTGGCTGGACGCGGTGACCAGTCCCAGGCTGATCGCCTGCCTGGTGCCGATCCTCGGGCCGGACATCGAGCTGCATCACTCGGTCATGCACACCAAACCGCCCGGCGGGCAGGTGTTTCCCATGCACCAGGACCATCCGTTCTACCCGCACGACGACGGGCGCTACCTGGACGTCCTCGTGCACCTCGACGACACCTGTCACGAGAACGGGGAGATCCGCTTCCTGGCCGGATCGCACAAGCAGGGTGCGCTGGAGCACATCACCGGCACGGAGGAAGAGCCCTCGGCACCGCATCTCCCCACCGAGAAGTACCGGCTGGCGGACTCGGTCCCGGTGCCGGCCCGGCGGGGCGACCTCGTCGTGTTCAGCTACTACACCATTCACGGCTCCTACATCAACCGGACGGACCGGTCGCGGCGCATGGTCCGCGTCGGCTACCGCCACCCGCACAACCCGCCGAGCGACGGCGCGGTCCGCACGCCGGGCCTCCTGGTGTCCGGCTATCGCGAGCGCCGCGGCGACGAAGCCCAGCTGTTCTAGCGGAGGAATCCATGATGCTGTCTCAGGAACAGATCGCCTCCTATCACTCCAACGGTTACGTGGGGATCGAAGACGTCATCCCTGCGCGGGTGGTCGAGGAGCTCCAGCGGGTCACCGACGAGTTCGTCGAACGGTCGCGCGAGGTCACCGAGCACACCGATGTCTTCGACCTGGAGCCGGGACACTCCCGAGACCATCCGAAGCTTCGCCGCCTGAAGCGCCCGATCGTCCAGCACGAGATCTACCGTGACGCGCTCCACAACGAGGACATCCTCACCATGGTCTCGCAGCTCATCGGCCACGGCCTGCGCTGCAACGGCGACAAGCTCAACCTGAAGCTCCCCGAGGTCGGGAGCCCGGTCGAGTGGCACCAGGACTGGGCGTTCTATCCACATACCAACGACGACCTGCTTGCCGTCGGAATCTGCATCGACGACATGACCGTCGAGAACGGAGCCCTCCTCGTGCTGCCCGGCTCGCACCGGGGTCCGGTGTACGACCACCACATCGAAGCCGGCTTCTGCGGCGCCATCACCGATCCAGCTTTTTCAGACGAGGACGCCGTGCCCGTCGAGCTCGCGGCCGGCGGCATCTCCATTCACCACGTGCGGACCGTCCACGGCTCCACGCCGAACCGGTCCGGGAAGCCGCGCCGGCTGCTTCTGTTCCAGTACTGCGCGATCGACGCCTGGCCGCTGGTCCACTTCACGGACTGGGATACGTTCAACGCGACCATCCTCCGCGGGGAGCCGACGAACGTGCCGCGCGTCGAGCCGGTGCCGGTGCGCATGCCCCTGCCGGAAGCGCTCCGGTCGGACGTCATCTACGAGCTGCAGACGGCCATGAAGGAACGCAAGCTCGCCTGATCGCTATCGGTACGCGTCCTTGCGGTGCTCGATCGTCAGCAGCGACACCACCCGGTCGTCCTGGTCGACGGTGTAGAAGATGCGGTAGTTCCCGATCCGGTATCGCCAGGCACCCGCGGCGAACCCACGGAGCTTCCTGATGTTGGCGCCATGGAAGGGCTGCGTTCGGATCTGCAGGTACACTTGGCTGCGGAGCTTGGCACGGATTGCGGCAGCCCTCGGGCCTAGTAGACCGTCAAGCTTCGACAGGAACTCGTCCGTCTCGAACAGCCGGTACTCAGACGTATCTGCCACGTCTCTCCTTGGCGTCGTCCAAGCCTCTGCCGATGCTCTCGTTCAAGGGCCGGTTCTCGCGGATCTCCAGCATTTCGAACTCGTCGACATACTCTTCCTGCTCCAGGTACCGGAGCGTCGCGGTTTCGATGAAGTTGGAGAGGGGGCGATTGTCCCTCTCGGCAAGGGTGCGAAGGCGCTCGTACACCGAGTCCTTGAGTCTCAGGGTCACCGTTCTTGACATCCACTCCTCCAGAAGGCTGTTCGACGCTCTGAGAGTGCATTGTATTGCATATGAATACAATGGGAGCTAACTGGAGCGCGTGCGGTCAGGCGATGTAGTGGCTGGGAGTCCTGGTGGACTCGTACTGCGCGGTGAGGTCGGCGTTCCTCACGGCGTCGGGGATCTCCCCGGTCCACCAGCTCGGCGGCTCCGGGAACGAGAGCACGTCGTGCCAGGCCAAGAGCAGGGTGCGGCGGCGGTCGCTCCGGTTGGGCCACGCGGCATGCAGCAGCCGGGCGTCGGCGATCAGCAGGTCTCCGGCTCCCAGCGGCACGTCCACGGCATCGGGGTAGTCGGCGAAAGCGGGATGGGTCAGGTCCTCCAGGGCCTGCAGCTCCGCCCCATGGGCATCGGGCAGGAGGTCGTGCAGCCGATGGCGGGTGCGGTGACTGCCGGGAATAACGCGCAGGCAGCCGTTCTCCCGCGTGGTGTCGACCAGGTAGTAGGAGAGGAAGATCCGGATCGGCCAGGGAGTGGCCGCCCGCGGGCTGTCCCACTGCATGAAGTCCTGGTGCCAGTAGAGCGGCGGTCCGTGGGCGGGCTTGGAGAGGATGATGACCACTTCGTCCGACCGGAGGTTCTCCAGCCCGATCTCCCGGCACACCGCCCGTTGCGCCGGCAGGTCGATCGTCCGCGCCGCCATCGGGTCGGGGAAGCGCTGCGGGTCGTCCTCGGCCTCCTGCCGCCGCTCCGGCGCCATGGCCGACCAGCCGCGTTCGGTGTATACGAACAGGTCGCTGCCCTGGTAGCGGATCTCGTAGCGTACGTGCGTGCGGGCGAAGATGCCGTCCGACCACGCGCGCAGCTCTTCCAGCAACTCCGCCGGCATCACGTTCGGAATCGAGGTGTAGCCGCGCTGCACCAGCTCCTCTCTCTTGGCCAGGGCGTCAGCAGGGGACAGGATCATCATGCTCATCCTATCGTCTCGGCCATGATCCCTCACGCGCCGTCCCGCCGGTGACCACCCCGACAGACCGCGAAGCCAGGCTTCTCACGGACGACGAGGTGATCCGGTTCATCGCCGACGGGTTCCTGGTGCGGCAGGTGGACGAGCTCGGGCCCGACTTTCACCAGGAGCTCTATCGCCGCGCGATCGAGCGCAGGCCGGGCAGCCTGCTGAGTGACGAGGTCGACGCCCGCATGCCGGAGCTCCGTGCGGTGCTGGACGGCCCCACCATGGGCGGGGCGCTGCAGAGCATCCTGGGCCCGGGGTACCTGCGGCATCCCCATACCGGGGCAACGGTCGACCGGGACGAGCCGCCCGCGTCGCCGCCGTTCGATCAGGGCTGGCACCGCGACAGTTACTGGGGCGTCCAGCGCGTCCGCCACCACCGGCCTCGCTGGCTGCTGTGCATGTACTATCCGACCGCCATCGAGCTGGCGATGGGGCCGACCGCGATCGCGCCGGGATCGCAGTACTACTCGCTTCCTGCGGACGGCGACGGCAGCGCCCGCCCGACGGAGCCACCGACCCGCCACGACCGCATCGACGATCCGCAGCGTCTCATGCAGGGCGATGATCTGCCCGCGCGCGACCGATTGCTGCGGGCGGTCATCGAGTCGATCGATCCGGCGATGCGCGAGGTCCCGATGGCGGTGGAGGCCGGCAGCGTCGGCTTCTTTCACTACGACATCTATCACCGGCGGATGCGCCGCGCTGCGGGAGCCGCCGGAGCGCCGCGGGTCATGTTCAAGTTCCTCTACGCGTCCGGGCAGGCTCGGACTCGGCCGTCCTGGGATCACCGGAATGGCGTCACGCCGCGGGCGAACGGACACGCCGCCGTTCCTTCCGCGCTGACCGCGTCCATCTGGTCGTTCATGCTCGGCGACAGCGAAGACTCCACACCTCCGCGGAACGCCGGAGCCTCCGCCCCATCGGAGCCGGTCCGCGGGACGGTTGACGCGCTGCTTGGCGGCAGGACGGAAGCCGCCCGCATGGCCGCGGCCTACGAGCTGGCGCAGGCGGCGCGCGCGGGAAGCACGGAGTCGGTTGCCGGGCTCATCCGGGCGCTCCGCCATGGCGGCGATGCGGCCCAGCGCGCCGCCATGCACGGCTTGACCGGCGCGGGAAGCGCCGCGGTGGAGCCGCTGGTGGCCGTACTTGCCGAACCCTGTGTCGACGATCACGAGGCGTGCTGCGCGGTCCACGCGCTCGGCGAGGCCGCCGAGGAGCCGTCGCTGGCGATCGTGGACGCGGTCGGGACGGTCATGGATCGGGTCGCCGGCGAGATCGCCGGCGCGGTCCGAGGCTTGGATGGGTGGCCGGCCGGCGGCGGAGGCCACCCGCCCGCCAGCGGGTTCGGCCGTTACTCGCCGAACCCGAAGGAGCGCCAGGCGTGGACGCCGAAGCTGCTGCACGCCACCTGCGTCCAGGCGCTCGGGTTGATGGGTCATCGCGCCGCCGCGAAGCCGGGCAACCACGCCGTCCTTGGCGCCATCGTCGAGCGCTGCGTGGCGTGCCTGGATGCGCCGGAGCCGGGCGGCGGCAACCCCGACTACGAGGAAGACTCGACGCTGGGGCCCGGCCTCATGTCGCGCCAGAACGCCGCGCTGGCACTGCGCATGCTCGCCCCCGCGAGCCAGGCGATCGACGGCCGGCTGCGCCGGGCAGCGGTCGACGCGTGCCGGCGCGCCCTGTCCGACGCGGATCGCTTCGTGCCGGGCTACTGTCGCGACGCCTTGGCCGCTTGGCAGATGGGGAGCGCGCACGCGTCCGATTGACAACGGCCGTCAGATGGAGGCCCCATGCGGTGTGGGCCGCTACCTCGCCATCGACCTTGGCTCCACCAGCCTGACCGCGCTGGCGCTGGACACCGGGCGGCGGGCACCGGTGGCGGTGGAGTCGGCCGCGAACGGGCGCGAGACGACCTCGCCAACGGATCGCCGCAAAGGCCGTTCCGAGTGGGACCTGGACGGCATGGTCGCCGACGCCGTCGACCTGGCGCGTCGCGTGGTCGAGCGGGCCGGCGACGGAGCGGGCTTCGACGCCATCGGCGTGACCGGCCAGCAGCACGGCTGCCAGGTGCTCGGCGCCGACGGGCGGCCGGCAGGCCCGCACATCAATTGGCAGGACCGGCGGGCGAGCGAGCCGTCGAGCACCGCCGCCGATGCCCCCACGTACATCGACCTGGTTGCCGAGCGCGGCGGGGCGCGCCGGGAGGGCAGGAGCCTGCCGCGCTTCAAGCGGACCGGCTGCCCGCTGGACCCGAAGCACACCGCCGCCCTGCTGTTCCGGCTGCGCGCCGACGGCGCCCTCGCGGACGGGGCGCGTGCCGCGACGGCCCCGGACTACCTGGTCCACCGCCTCACGGGCGGCGCGCATGCCCTCGACCCCACCATCGCCCACGGGTGGGGCGTCTACGACGTGTTCGCCGGCGACTGGGACCGGGAGCTGGCCGGCGCGCTGGGGCTTGTGGAGGCGTTGCTGCCGCCGCTTGCCGGCGCGGCGCGGGTCGCGGGTCCGCTGGCGGCGCCGGTCGCGGCGCGGCTCGGGCTTCCGTCCGGCACGCCGGTCGCCGTCGCGTCGGGCGACCACCAGTGCTCGTTCGCCGGGTCGGTCGCCCGCCACGCCGAATCGGTGGCGGTCAACGTCGGCACCGGCGGGCAGATGAGCGTGTTCGTCGGCGAGCCGGTCGAGCCGGGCTGGCTGGAGCTTCGCCCGTTCATGCAGAGCGGCTACCTGCTGGCCTCGGTGGGCCGGGTGGGCGGCCGCAACTTCCGCTATCTGCGGGAGTTCGTGGCACAGGCCGCAACCCTCGGTGCGACGGGCACGGGCGTCGATCCGGAGCCGAACACGGTGTACGAGCGCCTGGTGGCCGCGGCCGATGCGGCCGGCGAGGACGCCGGCGGCGTCCGTTGCGTGCCGCTGTTCGACGGGACGCCGGCCGACACCGACGAGCGGGCTCGCTTCGAGGGCCTTAGCTCCGCCAACTTCACGCCGGGCAACCTGGCGCGGGCGCTGCTGAACGGGATGGCCCGCGAGTTGCATGACGCCTACCGCCGAGCGCTGGCGCTCGGCGCCGGAGAGCGGACGATCCTGGTCGGCTCGGGGAACGGCCTTCGGCTCAACCCCATCCTCCGCCGGGAGCTGGCTCATCTGTTCGGTCACCCGCCGGTCATCGGCACCCTCACCGAAGAGGCGGCGGTCGGCGCGGCTCTCTGCGCGGCGGTCGCCGCCAGCGAGTACGGGACGGTCCGCGAGGCCAGCGCCGCGCTCCTCGGCGACGAGCCCGCGTCAGGCGCGTTTGGCTGACTACCGTAGGGGCTTCGAGTACTCGCCGGCGGAGACCGTGTCCTGCACGTCGCCGCGGTACACCCAGGTGCCGTCGCTCACGTAGTGGACGGCGAACGCCAGCCGGTCGCGGTGGGCCGACTTGTTGGCGTAGGAGCCGTGGACGGTCATGCCGGTGAAGAACACCCCCGATCCGCGCGGGACCGTCAGGCGGCGGATGTCCAGCGAGTCGACGTCGTCGACCTCGAACGAGTACATCTCCTGGATCCACTCCCTGCCGTCGCGGTCGCGCATCTCGTAGTTCTTCCGCCAGCTTCGGTGCTCGGGGGATGCGGCCTGGTGGGTGTCGTGCAGCGGGTCCTGGTGCGACCCCGGTACGACACAGAGGCCGCCGTTGCCGGGGTCGGTGTCGCTCAACGCGACCCAGCACGCCATGAGCGTCGCAGGATCCGTGGGAAGGTAGCGCTGGTCCTGGTGCAGGGAGATGCCCTGCGTGTCCTCCGGGGAGCGGCCGGCATACTTGGCCAGGTACATGCTCTGCACGATGCAGGGCGTGGCGCCAAGGAGTTGTCCCGCCACCCCGGCGACGTTGGGGTGGCGCGCCACGTAGTCGCGCATCGGATCCTCCACGTGCGCCCGCAGCCCGAGGCCGACCTGAGCGTTCCCCGACGCCTCGTGGTCGACGAATGCCTGCACCTCGTGGCCGGTGAGCAGGTCGGGCACGACCAGGAAGCCGTGCCGGCGGTAGTGCGCGATCTGCTCGCTGGACAGCTCGATCATCAGGGGACCTCCTTTACTGGGTATCGGGTTGCCAGATCGGGTTCGCGCGCGCCGCGAAGAACCCCTGGTTGGTCGGCTTCAGCTTCCAGATCTCCACGCTGCGGAACGTGGTCGGCGCCACCTTGTCGCTGCGGCCGAAGACGTAGCCCCGCACTTGGTTGCCACCGTCGCGGTACCCCATGAAGACGCTCAGCGCGGCCTGGCGGCCGTTAGCGAACACCTCCACCAGGTACTTGTCGACGAAGATGCGCAGGTCCAGGTCCTCGCCCGCCGGCAGGTCGGCGACGGCGAAGGGCGCCTCCGTGTCGCCGACGCACAGCGTGCCGGTTTCCGGCCGCAGCAGGATCAGGAGCCCGCCGTCGCCGTCGTCGGCGAACAGCCGGACCCCGAACCGTTTCCGTTCCGCCTGCGCCCGGTCGACGGTGATCCGTATCTCGAACGCGTCGCCGTCCAGGTCGGCGATGCGCGCGCTCGCGTGGTCCGGAGCGTCCCGGCCCGGCGGGGTGAGGGTGACGTCGCGGATCGTGACCGGCTCACGGCGCAGCGACCGAAGCTCCGTGAGCGGCTCGATGCGCAGGCTGCCGTCGTCGTGCAGGCTGAGCTCGCGCGGCAGGGACTGCACGGTGCGCAGGTTGATCGCTGGGTCCGCGGTTGCCAGCCACGCCCACATCACCCGCCTGCCGTCCGGGGTCAGCACGCTCTCTGGCGCGAAGAAGTCGCGGTAGACCGGATCGGCCAGCGACTGGCCGGCGCGCCGCCAGTTCATGCGTCCGTGCCGCTCCGGGACGAACTGCTCGGCTTCGCCGTCCCAGTCACCGAGGTAGTACCGGCAGCCGAGCTGGTGGCTGATGCAGAGCAGCATCCACCGGTCGCCGAGCGGGAACAGGTTGGCGCAGGAGGTGTCCTCGCCCAGGGCGACGTCCGGCAGCTCGCGCTGCATGAGCGGGCCCACGTAGGTCCAGTCGACCAGGTCCGTGGACTTGCACAGCTCCAGGTTGTCGCCGGCCGAGTAGACGTAGTAGGTGCCGCCCACCTGGAACAGATCCGGGTCGCCGAGCAGCCGCACGGCCTTGCCGGCGGGGACGCCACGCGGCACGACGGCGTAGGGCTTCTGCCACGAGCTCAGGTCGTTGTCGTCCGCGACCGCGATGAAGGTGTTGCCCGGCTCGCACACGCCGCAGTAGATGGCCGCCGGCTTCCCCTCGCTGGTGATGAACCCCGTGCCGCTGAACATCCCGTGCCCGGTGAAGGAGGGCTGCAGCTTCGTGGTCTGCCACGTCCAGTGCAGCAGATCCGGGCTGGTGACGTGGATGAACGAGAACGACGCCTGGCCGTGACGCGGGCGCGCCGGCGCGCCGTGCCAGGGGTGCCGCAGGATGTAGTGCAGGTGGTACGTGCCGTCCAGGAAATAGGCCGGGTTGGGGTCGCCGGGGGCGCTGTCGTCGCCCGGGTGCATCAGGTGGTAATTGAGCGCCAGCTCGTCGGTTACGATTGCCATGCATCACTCCTCATGAGACGGCGTGGATGCCGGTAGCGTCCGCGACGACCGGCATCGGGTCGCAGACATACCGTTGCCCGTCCTCACGCACGGTCCCGAGCAGATACCAGCCGCCCTGCCAGCGTACCAGACGGCTGGCGTACGGCCTGCCGCTATCCCTTGCCGGCAGAATCTCGCCGGTGCCATGCAGGGTGAACGGTCCGGTCGGGGAGGCGCCGACCATCGCGTAGTCGGCATCGCGGAAGCGGTGGCCGGGGAACCTTCGCCTGAACGACGGCAGCAGCCAGGCGGCGGGCGCGCAGCAGACCAGGTAGTAGCGCCCGCCGGTCCGGTAGACCTGCGGGACCTCGATCTCGGTGGCTATCGGCTCCACCTGCAAGGGCGGCTGCACCCGCCACCTCAGCATGTCGTCGCTGACCGCCAGGCCGACCGTGCCGCGGTGGCTCCGGTCCCGGGCCTTGCTGCGCGCGCAGACGTACTGGTAGATGTGGTCGCCCTCGACCAGGAGATACGGGTCGCGCCATTGGCCGAAGGCGGATCGCGCGGGGCCCAGCCGCTCGTAGTGGCGCGGGTCGCGCTGGTTGACCGGCCCGGTGCCGCACTTGCGCCACCGGAACAGGTCGTCGGAGACGGCGATGCCGACGCGGTGAACCTTGCGGGTCGGCGGGTTCTCGCCCCGGCGGATGGCGCTGTAGGCCATCCAGAATCGGCCGTGATGCTCGACCACGCAGCCGGTGGACAGCGTCTGACTGTCCCAAGCATCGGCGCGACCTCGACGCAAGGCCAAGCCGACGTAGCGCCAGCTCCGCAGGTCCTCGCTGACCGCGTGGCCGATGTCCCAGTGCCAGCTCGGTTGCGGCTTCGGTGATGTGCACAAGAAGCAGTGAGCTATCCCGTCATGAACCACGAACCAGCAGTCGCCGATGGTGTGTCCGGGCAGTGAGAACATGGTTCGAAGCGGGCGTCATGGTACCATCCATCCGCACCATGGGACGGGGATTGTGACCGCACCGGTGCTCGATCCCGAAGACCTCCGGGGCTACGCTGCTCGCGACTGGGGGGCCGCCGAACGGCTGGCTCGAAGACACCGGGCCACCCTGCCGGTGGACCGCAAGGTCCGGCTCGCCATCGACCTCTACGAAGCGGCTCGGGCTACCAGGCCCGGCTGGCCGGACGAAGCGACTCGCCGCGACGATCTGGCCGCCCATCGGCGCGTCCGCGCGCTCCTCGACCGTGCAGCCCATGTCGGCGCTCGCTGACACGCTGCGCGCGCTGGCTCGGGTGCTCGACGGGCAAGGTGTGCCGTGGTTCGTGTTCGGGGCTCAGGCCGTCAGCGTGCGAGGCGCGCCACGGGCGACGCAGGATGTCGACGTCACCGTCGACGTGGAACGGACGCGCCTACGGGATCTCATCCGCGCGCTCGAGTCGGAGGGCTTGCGCCATCGCTTTCCGGACATCGCCGAAGAGCTCCTTGCCGAGGGCGCGGTCATCCCCCTCGTTCACCCATCGGGAATGGAGGTCGACTTGGTGCTCGGCGGATCCGGACTGGAGGCGCTGGCGCTCGACCGCGCGACGCGCGAAGCGATCGACGGCGTTCTCGTGCCCGTCGCGCATGCGACCGACCTGGTGGTCATGAAGGTGCTGGCCGGCCGCGGCAAGGACCTGGAAGATCTTCGTTCGCTGCTCGCGAGCGGCGATGTCGACCTGGATGAGGCGAGGGATCTGCTCGGGCAGTTGGAGCGCGCTCTCGGGCAGTCGGACCTGCTGCCGCTGCTCGATGAGGCGATAGGCGAACTTAGCTGATGACGGTCGCGGCTGCCAACGACTGCCGAGGAGTCGGACGGGGTCAGGAGAGCGGGGCGGTCGTCTCCGAACCCGCGGAGAGGCTGAGCTCGTGCCACCGGCCGGCCTCCGCGTGGCGCCAGCGGCAGGCGATGACATCGCCGGAACCGTTGAGGAAGCGCACCGCGTCGTCGGACACCAGGGAGAGCAGGCCGGCCGGCGCACCGGCGAGCTCGATGCGGGGCGTCAGGGCGCCCATCCGGTCGCAGGTTCCCAGCAGCAGCGGGCCGTAGCAGCCGGTCACGGCGCCGGTGCCCCAGTTGCGGCCGTGGCCGGCAGCGACCGAACAGACGGCGCCGCCCATGTCGGCGTGCTCGCGGCCGCCGCGCAGCACCCGGCGGGCCATCGCCAGCTTGCGCGCCGCGGTGTCGAGGGCGCGCGCCGCGTAGCCGGCGTCGCCGGTCATCTGGTAGGCCAGCGTCAGGGCGGCGGTGCACGGTTCGCGCGTGGGCCGCGTGGTGCCGTCTTCGTGCCATTCCGCCCAGTGGATCATGTCCCTGCGCCTGCCGACACCCACGCCCACCCGTCGCTGCTCCTCGGGGAAGACCATCGCCAGCGGCCGCGAAGACGGCGGGGCGAAGCGCTCGAACTGCGTACGGATGGCGCCGTCCAGGGAACGGTCGCCGAAGGTCTGGCGGTAGTAGCACAGCGCCGCGGCGGCGGGGTCGGCGTACGGGTCGGCCAGCTCGGCAACCAGCGGCTCCGCCAGGCGGCGCGCGGCAGCGCGGTACCGGTCGGCGCGGGATGCGTGATAGAGGTCGCCCAGGGCGTAGATGGCGCCCGAGGCCAGCAGGTTCTCCAGGCCGGCCAGCGGATCTCCGGCCACGTGATGGCCCGCCCCCGCCGCGGCGGCGATCGGCTGGCCGGCGACCGCTGCTTCGCGGACGGGCGCGCCGTCCTGGGTCCAGAGCAGCGGGAAGCGGTCTTCCACCCGGGCGATGCGGTGCGCCCACACGGTGCAGTAGCGGTCGGCCCACTCCAGGTAGCGGGACTCGCCGGACACGCGCCAGGCGGCGAGGGCGAGATGCAGGAAACGGAAATGCTCGGCCAGCTCGAAGGCGAAGCGGGGATCGTCTGCCACCACCCGCGAACCGATGTGGAAGGATCGGAAGCAGCCGCGCCGGTCGTCGAACCACGCCGGCACGTCCGCGCACCAGTTGCCGACGTGCTCGGCGGCGTCCAGCAGCAGCCGCACGGCGGTCTGGTCCTGCGGGAATAGCGCCAGGTAGCGCGGCAGGAACAGGATGAACGGCTCGGTGCCGTGGTGGGCCTCCGCCTCCGGCTCGTAGCCGTGGAAGCAGCTCGTTTCGACCCACGCGGCGAGCGCGGCCAGCAGCTCGCGAAACCGGTCGGCAATCGCCGGCTCGCGGGTGACCAGGTAGTGCCCGAACCACGCCAGGGCGTAGTTGGCCTCGTCCTCCCCGCCGCCGTTGGGGCCGGGACCGTCGCTGCGCACGCTCTGCGCCAGCCAAGCCGACAGCTCGGCGCGCAATGCGGCGTACCCGGCGAAGCAGGCCTGCAGGTCCGCAGGCCGCATCAATTGGTCTTCAGGCGACTGCGCAGCTCGGACATCAGATCGGAGTGGGGCTTCACATCATCGAGCGCCAGCGACCGTTCGCTCTGGGAGATCAGCTTCAGAATGCCGAGAACCACGATGTTGCCGCCCTCGGCGTACCTCTTGGCATACGTTCCGCGGGCTCCCCCGGAGAAGTCGTACTCCTCTCGGAGATCATCACGGTCAGCGCTGTCAGATCTCTGCTCCATAGTCGCGCTCAGTCCCCCAACACCTACAGCTCGGCCAGGTAGACCTGCGGGAAGCCGCCGGCGTCCGAGGTGTAGCTCACGTAGCGTTCGGAGGGGCTGAAGGCCGGGTGCGGGTGTGACCACTGCGGGCCGTAGACGGTGTCGGTGGGAGACTCCATCCAGCTCAGCGGCCCGTCGGAGTCCATGTGCTCGCCCGCTTCGCTGGCCGCTCGCGCGAAGTCCTCCGCCAGCGCGTAGCGCGAGGTCTCCCACTGCGTGCCGCCGTTGGAGCTGTGCGGGTGGCAGACCCCCCGCCACTCGCCGGTGGCCACCTCGACGATCAGCAGCCCCCGGTCGGGGTGGTTGGTGTCGCAGACGATGCGCGTCCCGGCCCGGTTGGGGGCGATGTGCCACGCGTTGAGTTCCGCGATCGTGTCGACCACTCCCGAATCCCAGCGCAGCCGGCGTAGCGCCCGCGGCCACTCCACGAACACCAGGTCCTGCGAGCTGCCGAGAAATGTCTCATGCACGACGAACTCCTCGTTGCCGTGCTCGTACAGGCACCGAAGTCCGCTGCCGTCGCGGCGGACGCGGAACATGCGCGGCGCCGGATCGCCGGCGAACTCGATCCAGTCGGCGTCGGCCGGATGGAACTGCGGATGGATCACCGTGCGCGGGAACTCCAGGGCGACCTGACCGCCCGCCCCCGACGTGGCGGCGACCAGGAGCCCGCTGCGCCCGTCGCGTTTCATGGCCGTGACCACCCAGGCGCCGTCGGCGGACACGCTGCACTCGGCGAGTTGCGCGCCCGGCAGCCGGTGGATGACGCGGCGCGAGAGGTCGCGGCGGCTCACCGCCTCGATGACGCCGGCGGGCTCGGCACCCCCTTCGCTGCGCGTGTAGAGCACCTCGCTTCCATCCGCGGCGATGACCGCGGAGTAGGGGTGGAGGCCTTCGACGTCGGTGAGCCGGCGGATCGGTCCGTCGAGCAGCTCCACCTCGTAGAGCTGCGGCGCGCCGCTGCGATAGGAGGTGAACAGCACGTGCCGTTCGTCGGCCGTGAACGCGCTGGTCAGGAAGAACGGTGCGTGGTTGATGCAGGCGGCGGCGGTGAGCTGGTGGATGGTGGTGCCGGTGACCGGATCCGTGCCGCTCCGGTACTCGCTGGGCAGCGCCGCTCCGAGGGCGGTTGTCACGGCCCGAGGGTAGCGGAGGCCGGGTACGGTGTCGACGAAGCTGGTTTGATCGCCGTATGTGGCGGCGTTAAGCTGGCGAAGGACGAGGCGATGGCGACGACGGACGAGGTACGAAGCGTGCTCCGCTGCGAACCGGCTCCCGCCGGCGGCCGGCGGCCACTGTTTCTGCCGGCCGTCTACGAGCACAAGGCGTTCTTCCTGGACGACACGCCGTCGCGGGTGTCGCGCGACGCGGACCTGCTGGCGCGCGCCGTCCTGGCCGAGTACGCCGCCCTGCAGCCGGACGCGCTCACCATCGGCCTGGACGTGTACAACCTGGAAGCGGAGGCGGCCGGCTGCCGGGTCACCTTCTACGAGGGCGACGACACCAGCATCCCCGGCATCCGCCCCGGCGATCACGTGGTGGACGCGTCCACGGACTTCGCGAGCCGCGCCGTCCCCAATCCGCTGCGCGACGGGCGGATGCCGGTCAACATCGAGGCGACGCGCCGGGTGGTCGCCGAGTTGGGCGGCGACGTCTGGATTCGCGGCGCCCTGTCGGGGCCGTTCTCGCTGGCGATCAGCCTGATGGGGGCGGAGGACTTCTTCCTGTGCTGCTGGGACAATCCCGACGCCTCCAAGCGTTTGCTGGAGTACTGCACGGCCATCATCAAGGAGTTCGGCGGCGCCTACATCGACGCCGGAGCCGAGGTGATCCTGTTCGACTCGCAGGCGTCACCGGACCTGCTGTCCCCGAAGATGTACCGGGAGTACGTCCTGCCGTTCACGCGGTCGATCGTCGAGCACTTCGGGCAGCTCGGCGTCCGGGACGTGCCGCTCATCATCGGCGGCAACACGACACGCATCATCGACGAGCTGCTGGAGACGGGCGCCAACAACCTGCTCTGCGACTTCACCGCCGACTGGCCGGCGTGGTCGGCGCGCTGCCGCGAGGCCGGCCGCTCGGTGCGGCGCAACATGTCGCCGCAGTTCGTGGCGTCGGCGACGCCGGACGAGGTGTTCGAGACCGCGCAGCAGGTGGTGGCGGAAGGGGCGGACCTGCCGGGCTTCATTGTCGGCACCGCGGTGGTCCCCTACGGCACCCCGACCGAGAACCTGCTGGCGGTCCGCAGGGCCTGCACCGCGGACCACGGCGTCAACGGGTGAGCGCGACCATCACGTCGTCAGGAGTGAGCAGCCGGTCGACGCGCCCGGTCGTCTGTGCGGTTCCGCCCAACCAGCAACTCGTGACGATGCGCTTGCCTCGTGCCGCAGGGACTCTCTCTCCCGTCTGTCGCAGTCGCCGATCGATGGCGTCCAGATCGAACCTCTTCCTGTCGGACCACTTGCACTCGCCGAGCAGAAGCGACTTCCGGTCGAGCGAGAGTGCGACGACGTCGACGTCGGCCTGCCTGCCGCCGTTCGGGGACCAGGCCGACGCGGCGCCATACGGTGGGTCGAATCCGGGAATCCATGGCACCGATGCGCGGCAGAGTTCCTCCCAACATGCCGCGAAGAAGCCCTGGCGGTCCCGCTGCCAATCATGGACGGCTTCACGCGTCATGCCCTGTGCCAGTGATGACTCGTATGGCAGCATGAATCTGAAGTAGAAGCGCAGGAACGGGTCGTTGAGGCGATACAGGGCGCGCCGAGTCTTCTTCGGGTCTTCGCCGAACGGCACGTCGCGGCGGACGTACCCGAGCTCACAGAGCTGTACCAAGGGCCGCGACAGGCTGGAAAGCGGCTTGGCCATCCTGGCCGAGATCTCCGCAGGACGATGGCACCCGCTGCCGATGAGCGAGAGAATCGAATACGGCTGCACGGCGCTGCGAAGGTCGTCGAGTAGCAGCCTTCCCGGCTCTCCGTGCAGGACGCCGCGCGGGTTCCACACGAGATCCTCCAGTGCTTCGTCCTGACCGTCGTACTCCGAAGCCAGTTCCCAGTAGCGAGGAATACCGCCCCAGGTAGCGTACGCCCGGACCGCGGCGGTGGCATTGAGCGCCAGTGCAGGCATCACCCAGCCGGCGGACAGAGGCTCGATCTTGAGGACTTCCCTCGCCCGGCCATAGAGGGGGGCACTGCGATCCATGACCATGCCCTGCATCATCCGCTGCGACGATCCGCACAGAATCCATGCGACCCTCCCGGCCTGACGGTCGATGTAGCGCTGCAGGATGCTCGGAAGGGCAGGGTCGGCCTGCGCCAGATAGGGGAACTCGTCGACGCACACGTGAAGGCGTCGATCCGCACGCGCGTACAGAGACGCCAGGAGCTCATCCCAGGTCCGGTACCGGACCTTGTCGAAATCCGTCAGCCGGCGGGACAGTTCGGCGGCGAGCGACTCCAGTTGCAGCGGCGTTTCGCGTTGGTCCGCCTGGAAGTAGAAGTGCTGCGGCTCGAGTACGCGCTGGAGCAGGGTAGACTTTCCGCACCGTCGACGACCGTACACGACGGCAAGCTCCGCGGTTGCGTTTCGCAGGAAACGGTGGAGCCGGCGTGTTTCATCGTCACGGTCGTGGAATGCAACTCTCACAAGAGTATGTTTCTCACGTTGTATGTTTCACAAGCATACAACGTGTCGGGCGCATGTCAACGCACTTCCGAGCCATCGGATCGAAGCCCGCTCGACGATAGCCGTGCCGGTGCCTACCATCTCCGGACCATGGCTGAGACAACGACGCCGGTTCGCCTGACGGACGATCAGTTGGCCCGCTTCGACCGCGACGGCTTCTTGGTCGTGGAGAACCTGATCGACCCGGAGCGCGTCGCGGCGCTCGGCGCGCGGGTCCGGGAGTACACGCACGGCGGCCGCGACGCCGGCGCGCTACGCATGCAGATCGAGCCGCGCGTGACGCGGGGAGAGGAGCGCGTCGACCACCCCGGCGACGGCATCCGCAAGATCGACGGGCTGGTCGAGCACGACGACCTGTTCAGAGAGCTCGGCACCGATCCCGCGATCGTCACCGTCATCACGCGGATCCTGGGACCGGACGTGAAGATGTTCCGCAACGCCCTGCTGATGAAACCCCCGCACGTGGGCTCCTCCAAGGGCATGCACCAGGACGCGCCCTACTGGCCGATCGAGCCGCAGAGCGAGTGCTCCTGCTGGTTCGCCCTGGATGACGCGACGCCCGAGAACGGCTGCATGGGCGTGCTGCCCGGCGCGCACAAGCGGGGAGCGCAGCCGCACACGCACGTGACGGACGATTACGTCATCGAGGAGGACCGCTACTCGATGGACGACCTGATGCTGGCGCCGGTCAAGGCCGGCGGGGGCCTGTTCTTCCATGCCCTGCTGCCGCACTACACGGCGCCGAACTCGTCCGACCACTGGCGCCGCGCCATCGCCCTGTCCTACATGAGCGCGCGCTCGCGCTACACCGGGGAGGGTCCCGGCCCCGAATACCTCAGCATCGCCGGCCGGAGCTTTCCCGGCTGCGTGCGCTGACGCCGAACACGGACTGACGATGGAAGGGGCAGCGACGGACACGGGGGCGCCGGTTCGCTCCGCGCCGCTGCCGGGCGGCTACCCCGGCGCGACCGCCATCGACGCCGACGAGGTGGCCGCCGTCCGCGAGGTGCTGGAGCGGCGCTCGCCGTTCCGATATTACGGGCCGCAGGTAGCCGGGGCCGCCGAGGCGCTGGAACGGGCGTTTGCCGCCCGCCTGGGCGTGGCTCACGCCCTCGGGGTCAGCTCGGGGACGGCCGCCCTCATCGTCGCCCTGCGGGCGCTCGGGGTGGGGCCGGGTGACGAGATAATCCTGCCGCCGGCGACGTTCGTCGGCTGCGCCAACGCCGTGGTGGCGGCAGGGGCCGTTCCGGTGTTCGCCGACGTCGACGATGATCTGCAGATCAGCCGCGCCGGCATCGAAGCCTGCATCACGCCCCGTACCAGGGCGATCATGGCCGTGCATTGGCGCGGGCTCGCGGTGCCGCTGCAGCCCATCCTGGACATCGCGAACGCGCACGGAGTTCCGGTCATCGAGGACTGCGCGCAGTCCCTCGGAGCCCGCGACGACGGCTTCGAGGTCGGAGCCCGCGGCCGGATCAACGCCTTCAGCTTCCAGATGAACAAGGTGCTCACCGCTGGAGAAGGAGGGATGGTCGCCACCGACGATCCGGACCTCGCCGCCCGGGCGATCGCGCTCCACGACAACGGCTCCGCCCGCAAGGGGAACGGTCTGGTCCCGGAGACCACCGAGCTGTTCGGCGAGAACTACCGCCTGACCGAGGTCGCCGCCGCCATCATGCGGGTCCAGCTCGGCAAGCTCGACCAGGTACGGCGGCGGCTGCGAGAGGTGTGCGGCATCATCGGCAGCGCCGTGCAGGACTGCGCCGGGGTGCGCCTGCGCGGGCGCGCCGGCAGCGACGCGGACGTGGGTGCCTCCGCGATCCTGATCTTCGACACGGCGGAGCTGGCGGCCGCTGCGAAGGAGGCACTGGCGGCGGAGGGCGTGCCGCTTTCGACGCCGTACGGCGGCCGGCCGATCTACCTGCGGGACGTGTTCCAGCAACGGCGGCTGTGGCATGCCGGCGCCGGCCCGTGGGATCCGCGCATCTACCACGGAGACGTCAGCTACGCGCCGGGGACCTGCCCGACAGCCGAGGAGATCCTCCCGCGGGTGGGGGAATACACCCTGTCCCTGGACTGGAGCGAGCGGGACGCGCACGACGTGGCGGCCGCGGTCACCAGGGTCATGGGACGAGTGAGGTGACACGGCCCAACCTGCTCCTTGTGGTGCCGGACGGCATGCAGGCGCAGGCCACCTTTCCAGAGTCGCCGTGCCGCACGCCCAACGTCGACCGGATCGCGGAGCGCGGCCTGCGTTTCCGCCGTGCTTATACCGTGCAGTTTACCTGCTCGCCCGCCCGCGCCAGCCTGATGACCGGGGTCCTGCCGCACAACCACGGCGTGCTGCAGGTCGAGCACGCCGTGGACGACGATCAGTGCGTGCTGCGCACCGAATACCCGCACTGGGCGCAACGGCTGTGCGATGCCGGCTACCGCACCGCCTATTTCGGCAAGTGGCACATCGAGCGCAGCAACGACCTGCGCCGCTTCGGGTGGCAGGAGGGGGGCAGCGATCACGCCGCCGCGCAGCGGGCGCTGGGGGCGGGGGTCACCGCGACCGCCGACCTCCTCGACGGCGCCGATCCGGTCCGCTACGACGAAGGCCCCGAGGGCTATCGCCCGGTCCTGCACTACGCGGCAACGCCGATACCGACCGAGCGGCGTCCCTTCGCGGCGACGACCCGCGCCGCGCAGGAGTTCCTGGAATCCGCGGCCGCAGGCAGCGAGCCCTGGGCCTGCTGCGTCAGCTTCGCGGAGCCCAACGTCCCCCTCGTCGCCAACCGCGACGCCTACCTCGGGTACGACCTGGACGCGATCGACCTCCCCGCCAGCCTGGGGGACACCTTCGCCGACAGCCCCGCCATCTACCGGCGCCAGCGCGAGGTGTTCGGCGCCATCGGCGAGCGCGAGTGGCGCCAGGCGCGGGCGGTGTACTACGCGCTCATCGGCGAGCTCGACGCGCAGGTGGGGGCGCTCCTGGATCAGCTTGAGCGGCTGGACGTTCTGGACGACACGATCGTCGTGTTCATGAGCGATCACGGCCGCTACGTCGGCGCCCACGGGTTCGACGCCCACAACTTCGGCGCCTTCGAAGAGGCTTACCGGATTCCGCTGGTCATCGCCGGGCCCGGCGTCGCCGGACCCGGGGTCGTGGCCGACTCCGACGTCGACGCGGTCGTCTCTCTGGTGGACGTGGCGCCGACGCTGCTGGAGCTGACCGGCGCGGCCCCGATCGATGCGCCCGACTCCCGGTCCTTCGCCGACCTGCTGCGCGACCCGGTCGGTGCGGCGGCGCGCTACGACAGCGCCTACGCGGAGTCCTGCGGCAACCGTTTCCTGATGACCCAGCGCATTCTCTGGCAGGGGAGGTGGAAGTACGTCTTCAACGGCTTCGACTATGACGAGCTCTACGACCTCGCCACCGATCCCGACGAACTGGTCAATCTCGGCACCGATCCCCGGCACGCGCAGCGCCGCCGGGACATGATGGCGGAGATCTGGCGGCGCGCCCGCGCGACCGGCGACCAGAGCATCGTCGACACGCACTATGCGCCGATGCGTATCGCCGCGGTCGGTCCCGAGATCTAGCGGAGATCGCCCATCAGCGGCTCCATCACGTTGCGACAGATGGCCGACGCGGACGTGAGGTTCGCGGACCGCATCCGCGACAGCGCCGGCTGGAACCAGACTCTTCAGGACTGGCAGCGGCTGCTGCGGCACGATCCCGCCGGCTGTTTCGTCGCCGAGTGGAACGGCCGGCCGGCCGGCACGGCGACTACCACGATCTACTCGCCGGACCTGGCCTGGATCGGCATGGTGCTCGTCGATCCCGACCTGCGGCGGCGGGGGATCGGCACGGCGCTGCTGCAGCACGGTATCGAGCATCTGCGCGGGGCCGGGGTTGGCTGCATCAAGCTGGACGCCACGCCGTTGGGCCGGCAGGTCTATGGTCCGCTCGGTTTCGTCGCGGAATGGAGCCTTTCGCGGTGGCAGACAGCGGAGCTCGCGGGCTCGCCGGCGCGGAGCGGCACGCCGGCCGCTCCTCACCCGCGGCCGCCGGACTCTGGCGGCCTTGGCTGCATCGCGGAGCTCGACGCCGCCGTGTTCGGCGTCACCCGCAACCGGATGCTGTCGACGTTGGCTGCCCAGTCGCAGACGCTTGTTCGCAAGGACGGAACCGGCCGGATCGTCGGGTACGGCATGCTGCGGCCCGGGCAACGCGCGTATTACCTGGGACCGATGGTCGCAGAGGACGAGTCGAGCGGCATCGCGCTGGCCGACGGCCTGCTTGGTCGTCTTCCTGGGCTTCCCGTGTACTGGGACATTCCCGACGCGAACCACGCCGCGATTCGCGTCGCCCGGCGTTACGGAATGGATCGCCAGCGCACCCTGACGCGGATGTACCTGGGCGAGAACACCCGGCAAGGCCGGCCGGCGGCGCTGTGGGCGATCGCCGCGCCGGAAATCGGCTGACTCACGTGAGCACGGCGTACGACGGCATCATCCTGGGAACCGGGCACAACGCCCTGGTGCTGCAGGCCTACCTCGCGCGCTGCGGGCTCAAGACGCTGTCGCTCGAACGATGGGACGTGCCCGGCGGGGGGCTGGCGACGGTCGAGAACCCGCGGATCGCGGGCGTGATGCACAATCCGCACTCGTTCTATCACCGCGCCCTGAACCGGATGCCGTGGTACGACGATCTGGAGCTGGCGGCCCAGGGCGTCCGCTACCTGGAGCCGGAGCTGAACGTGGCCCTGCTCACCGGCGAGGGGCGCAGCCTGCAGTGGTGGACGGATTTCGAGCGAACCCGGGCGTCATTCCACCAGTGGTCGCCCGCGGATGCGGACGCGCTCGCCAGCCTGGTCGATGAGTTCCGTCCGATCGTCGAGCACATCCTGGTTCCGGAGTCGCGCTCGCCACCCCTGGAGCCATCGCTGCGGCGGCGCGTGTTGAGCCAATCGCGCCTCGGCCGCCGCCTGCTGGAAGTGTCGGCGCTCTCTCCTCTCGAATTCGTCACCCGGAGCTTCTCTCATGACGTGATCCGGGCAGGGCTGCTGTTCTTCAACGGATTGCGAGAGGTCGATCTGCGCATGAAGGGCTTCGGCCATTCGATTCCGGCGCTGCTGGCGTCCGCCGGCAAGGCCCAGATGTGCGTCGGCGGATCGGTTCAGCTCGCTCGGGGCCTGGTAGCGGACATCGAAGCCCACGGAGGCGAGGTTCGGTGCGGCGTGAACATCCGGCGGCTGCACGTCAGGCATGGCCGCGTCGGTGAGGTGGAGCTGGAGGACGGCGAGCGGTTGCAGGCGACCCGCTTCGTGGCCTCGGGCCTCAATCCGGGGCAGACGTTCCTGCAACTGCTGGCGGAATCGGATGCCGGTCCTGCTCTGCGAAAGCGCGCGCGGGGTTTTCGCTACAACGTGATCGCGCCGCTGTTCGGCCTGCACCTGGCCCTGTCCGAACCGCCCTCCTACGCCGCCGCGGCCGCGGACCCGGGTTTGCGGAACGCGTTCATGGTCATTCTCGGCCTGGAACGTTTCGACCAGTTTCAGGACATCGTCGACGCGCACGAGCGGGGCCGGATTCCCTCGCCTGTAGCCTGGGGATCGTGCCACACGCGGTTCGATCGCACCCAGGCCGGACCGGGCGCCCACGCGGCGTTTCTGTGGGAGAAGGTCCCCTACCACCTGGGCGGGGACGCGTCCAACTGGGAAGCGCACCGTGACGAGCACGGCGAACGGTTGCTGCGGTTCTGGCGGCGTTTCGCGCCGAACCTCCGTGAGGACGTGATCCTGGACCGGTTTGCGCTCAGTCCCCTGGATACGGTCGACCGGCTGCCGAACATGTCGCAGGGCGACCTGCTGGTCGGCTCGTTCGCCAACGACCAGGTCGGCTACAACCGTCCGTTTCCCGGAGCCGGCTGCTATCGCACGGCGTTGGAGGGCCTGTACCTGTGCGGCGGCTCCACCCATCCGGGAGGAAACGTGACCGGGCTGTGCGGCTACAACGCCGCCAGCGTGATCGCCGCGGATCTCGGCGTCAGGCGATGGTGGAGTCCACCGGACCTGATGGCAGAGCTGGCCGCTCTGCCTGACTGACCGGGGACTGTCAGGGCAGCTCCCAGAACGTCCCGGTGATGCCGGTGACGCCGCGCCACTGCGCGTAGCTGGTGGTGAAGATGCGCGTGTCGTCGAGCTGGATCGACGAGGTGTAGCCCTGATCGGCGAGGGCGGCCTCCGGCGTCTTGCGCACCAGCCAACTGGTGCTGCCCCAACTCCGGCCGCCGTCGTCGCTGATCGACGCGTAGATCCCGTACGGCGGCAGGCGGCGGCCGTAGGTCAACAGCAGGCGGCCGTCGCGCAGCTTCAGCAGCCGCGGACAGGCACCGGACTGGATGCCGGTGGGCGCGGGACGGCTCCAGGTGGCGCCGGCGTCGCGGGACTCGTTCTGCCAGAACAGGCTGCGCGCTTCGCGGTCGCCGGTCGTCGTGCGGTGCAGGCCGAGCAGGTGGCCGGGTTCGAGCTCGATCACCGCCGGCTCATTGTAGTCGCGGGTGCCGGCGCTGCCGCGCGCCATCACCGTCCCTTCCGACCAGGTGGCGCCGCCGTCGTGGGAGCGGTACAGCACCGACGAGTTGGGGTCCCCGCCGAGCGAGACGTAGGCCGGGATCAGCAGCGTGCCGTCGGCGGTGAGCACCGGCGGCGCGCAGGCCTGCGCCGCCTCACCGACCAGTATGGCCTGCTCCAGCCGCCAGGTGAGCCCGTAGTTGTCGCTCCAGCACCACAGCGCGCCGACGTTGCTGTACGCGAACGGCGGCACGCCGGTGTCGGGGCTGCCGCCGACGTACGGGTACTCCTTGCGCGGCGGGTCGCGGAAGCTGATCCGTTCGGTCTCGTGCCAATGCACGACCTCGTGCGCGGCCAGCGCGCCGCCCACCGTGCCGCCGCCGAGGTAGATGAGCCCCAGCTCCTGGCCGCCGCCCGCCCCCATCTGCGACGCGGCGTCGACCTCCCAGGTCTCACCCAGGTCGTACGAGCGGATCAGCGTGATGATCGAGCGCGGATGGGTGTGCCTGATGCCCTCCACCCGCGGCGCCTGCCGGAACGCCATCAGCAGCTCGTCTCCCTCCATGCGGATGACATGGGGAAAGGCCGAGTAGGAGGCGGGGTCGTAGAACACTCGCGTCTGCCGGGCGGCAGGCGCCGGGCGGGGCATGAACTCCTCTGCCACGTCAGCCTCCAGCCAGCTCGGCGGCCAGCTCCCGGGCCCGCTCCAGGGTGGTGCTGCGCTCCTCCAACATGCGCCGCCGCACCGCGTCGCGCAGATCCGCGTCGGCGTGGGTGGTCACGTACAGCGCGCGGCTGGTGACGACCGCATCGATCTGCTGGGCCGTGCGCCGCACCTCAGGTCCGCTGGTGTGCGCCAGCCAGTTGGCGTACGCGCCGTGCGGCTGGTAGCGGAAGTCGCAGGAGAGCCGCAGCCGGTCCGAGGTGTTGGGGTACCCCTTGTGCAGGGTCATGCTGGCGAAGACGACCAGGTCGCCGGGGCTGTACGTGGTGGTGACCCACCGCTCGTCCGCAGACGGCAGCTCGAACACCTGGTCCTTGGCGGTCTTCAGGGAGCTCGACGCCGCCCCGGTCTGCGCGCGCACGCCGCCGCGATGGGAGCCGGGCACCACGGCCAGTCCGCCGAGCCGTTCGTCGATCTCGGTGAGCGGGATCCAGGCCGTGCAGAAGTCCTGCGTCAGGTAGCCGAGCTGCGGGCTGCCGTCCTGGTGGGCGCCGACGCCGAGCGGCGCCGCGCCCTCCGGGTCGGGCGCGATGATGCGCAGCAGCCGCTGCTTCCACACCTGCACCGGACCGTCGTAGATCGCCTCCAGCACGGCGCGCACCTCGGGCGACTCCGCCAGCGCGTTGAAGGAGTCGAGCTGCACGGCCCGCTGGTAGTAGACCAGGTACTCCTCCTCGGTGGGCGGCGGTCCGCCGCTCCAGAGCGGCGGTGCCGTGGGGCTCTCCAGGATGTGGCAGTCGTGCAGGATGGCGATGAGGTCGTCGCGCACGCGCCGCACCAGGTCGCGGTCGAGCGCGCCGCGCAGCAGCAGATAGCCGTGCTCGTCCAGCATGGCCTTCAGGCGGGCCGGGTCGCCGGCCGCCGCGGTGGCGTCATGCATCGACGAGCCCGGATCGGCCATCAGGTGCCCGGTTTCGCGCGAAACGCCTCGATGCCGGCGCGAGCCGCGCTGGTGAGCAGCACGAAATCCGGCCCGTACCCCAGGTAGGTAAGTCCCCGGTCGCGCCAGTGGGTGAGGTCTTCCGGGGTGGCGGAGCCGATCCCCAGGGCGACCCCGCTCGCCGCGCACACCTCGATCGCACGCTCCACGACCTTCTCCATCTCGGGGTGCGGCATCTCGAAGGGGCTCACGCCGTGGTTCAGGTACAGGTCCCATAGGCCCAGGTACAGCGCGTCCACTCCGGGAACCGCCGTGATCTCCTCGAGGTCTTCCATCGCTTCCCGGGTCTCCAGCAGAAACGAGACCAGGATGTTGTCGTTGGCTCTGGCGAGGTAGTCGGGGTAGTCCAGGGTGTACTGCGACGCCCGCAGCGGGCCGAAGCCGCGGATTCCATCGGGCGGATAGCGGGTCGCGCGCACGACCTCCCGCGCCTGCTCGGCCGAGCGCAGCAGCGGCACGATGATGCCGAGCGCGCCGATGTCCAGGGAGCGCTGAATGAACACCTGGTCGGAGCTGGGGATGCGGACGATCGGGACCGCGTCGGTGCCGTTGATCGCCATGAGCATGTGCTGGACCTCGGCCATGTCCAGGCCGTTGTGCTCCATCTCGATGACGATGAAGTCGAATCCGGAGTGGGCCATCTGCTCGGCGACGTTCGGGCTGCCCATGCCCAGGAAGCAGCCGACCGTCGCCTGGCCGGCCTTGAGCTTCTGTCTGACGTGATTGGTTTTCATGGTGGCGTGGACCGGCGGCGCCGGCCGCCAGAGCATAGTCGGCGGCCGTGTTCCGGTCGAGCAGGGCCGGCAGGCCATCGTTCCGTCCCGGTCTCAGCCTTGTCAGCGGCCCTCTTTCCGTCGAAGGTTGGAGGCAAGATGGCGACCTATCCAGAACTGATCGACAAGGCCGTGGTCGTGACCGGCGCCGGCCGCGGCATCGGACTGGCGATCGCGCGGCGATTCGTGACCGAGGGCGCGCGCGTGCTGCTGACCGACGTCAAGGAGGGCGACAGTGCCGAGGTGATCGGCCTGGCCGAGCGGCGCGGCACGCGCGCGGCGTATCAGCCGATGGACGTGACCTCAGCGGAGCAGGTAGAGCGGGCGATCGCCCGCGCGGTGGAGCTGTTCGGCCGCCTGGACTGCATGGTCTGCAATGCCGGCATCTGCGAGGTGGCCCCCCTGGTGGAGGCGAGCGAGGCGAGCTTCGACCGGCAGATGGCGGTCAACGCCAAGGGTGCGTTTCTCACCGCGACGGCCGCCGCGCGGCAGATGCTCCGCCAGGGGCACGGCGGCCGCATCATCATCAACGCCAGCGGCGCCGGGAAGATGGCGCCGGGCAAGGAGGCTCCCCTGGGGGTGTACGCCATGAGCAAGCACGCGGTGGTGGGCCTGACCCGCCAGTTGGGCGTGGAGCTGGCCGCCGACGGGATCCTCGTCAACTGCATCTGCGGCGGCATCGTGGACACCGAGATGTGGAACGTGATCGATCGCGGCGTCACCGGCCCCAGCGGCGCGGAGCCGGGCTCGTTCAAGGCGGAGGCGGTGGCATCGGTGCCGATCGGGCGGATTCAGCGGCCCGAGGACATGGCCAACGTCGTGATCTACCTGGCCGGTGACGATTCCGACTACATCGCCGGGCAGACGCTGAACGTATCCGGAGGCCGGCTCCCCTACTGAGCGTGTGCGCCTCGGCCACGCCCTGATCCGGGAGTTGACGGGAGGGTCGCCGGTCCGGGCGGGTGCCGCCGGTGCTTGACACGATCCGGGTGGCGGCTGACCGTCACCCAATTACCCGCCACACGAGGAGGACGCAAGGATGACTCACCTGAAGAGACGCTGCATGGTCCTTGCCGGACTGTGCCTGAGCGCCACGCTGGTATTCGCCGCCGCGCAGGACGAGGGCGCGGAGATGGGACCGGACGTGGTGACCGTCATGACCTGGGAGAACGATGACGCTTCCTACCCGCTGACCGGGGAGCAGCCGATCATCGACCTGGTCGAGCAGGAGCTGAACATCGAGTTCGACTGGCGCGTCGTGCCGATCGCGGAGCTGGGCAAGCAGCTCGCCCTGCTGATCGCCTCCGGCAGCGAGATGCCCGACATCTTCACCGCCCACCCGGAAGGCCTGACCCCGAGCGAGATGGCCGACAAGGGCGTGATCATCCCGTGGAGCGACAAGCTCGACGCCGGCGAGATGCCGAAGCTGTCCGCGAAGCTGTCACAGCCCGCCTATCAGGCCTACAAGGGAGCGGTTTCGGAACGCGACGGACGCATCCTGGGGCTGCCCTCCATCCTGCCCAACCGGTTCAACTACTGGGCCCTGCTGATCCGGCAGGACTGGCTGAGCAACGCCGGCATCGAAGTGCCTGCGACCGTCGACGACTACCAGGAAGCCCTGAGCGCGCTGGTCGCAGGCGACGCCAACGGCAACGGCCAGGCCGACGAGATCGGCTGGTCCAGCTACTACGGCGGCTCCAACTGGGTCGTGAAGTGGTATCCGTCGTTCGGCATCGGCTACCTGTCCGGGCAGCCGTCCGGCGACGACCACTACGCGGTGGAGGACGACCAGGTCTACTTCGTGCCCACCAGCGACCGCTTCCGGGCGATGCTGGAGTGGCTGAACGGGATGTTCGAAGCGGGTCTGATCGACCAGGACATCTTCCAGCTCGACTCGCCCAAGTTCAACTCGCAGTACCAGCAGATGGTCTCCTTCCACCTGTGGCTGCACGTCGCGGCCAGCATCACCGGCACGCTGCGCGGCGAGCAGTCCCCGGACGCGCACGTGATCCCGATCCTGGAGCCGACCAGCGCCGTCTGGGACGGCAGCGACCGCTTCTATCCGCGCGACTCGGCGACGATCTGGTCCAACTTCCTGGCCAAGGCCGGGCCCAATACGGACGCCGCGGTGCGCGTGGTCGACTACACGCTCGGCGACACCGAGTTCCCGCTGAACGGCGAGATCGGCATCGAGGGCGAGCACCACGTTATCGAGGACGGCGAGGTCAAGTTCATCGGCAAGTGGGCGGAGCTGCCCAGCCGCTTCTACCCGATGGGATCGGCGGTCGGACGCATCGCCCGCGAGTACGTGCTGTACGAGAACAACCGCGCCTCGGCGGTCGAGCCGCTGTGGCAGGACGTGCGCGACTTCGAGGAGCTGATCAGCCCCTGGGCCGGCGCGTTCATCTTCTGGAAGCTCACCGGCGGCGAGTCCGAGGTCGTGCAGGCGTCGCGGAAGGGTTTCGACGACTACGTCGACGAGATGGTGGCCAAGTTCATCTCCGGCCAGGAGTCATTCTCCGGCTGGGACGCGTACGTCGACACCGTGCACCGTATCGCCGGCGACGAGATCGACGCGGCGCTGGCCGTCTACCAGGGCTATTACGACGAGTTCCTGAAGGGGTAACTATTCAGCCGGGGCGGACGGTTTGAGGCAGGTTGGGATCATGGGGCG